>JBKDPV010000069.1:0-105042 GCA_046342315.1 Cyanobacteriota bacterium | reverse complement strand
GGGGCAGGCCACCACCAGAACGGCGATCGTCAGCTGAACGGCCAGGGCGAGGGGGGAAAGGGCCGTGGGATGGGCGAGGCTGTGGCCATGGCCCTGTGCGAGGGCAGCGTCAAACGCCATGCTCGCGGTGAAGCGGGAACCCCAGCGCCACCAGAAGAGGAAGGTGGCCAACGCGATCAGCAGCACCACCACGGTGAAACGGCCTGCGATCCGGTCAGCGAGGCTCTGGATCGGCGCCTTGCGGGCCTGGGCACGCTCCACCAGCTGCACGATGCGGGCGATGGCGCTGTGGGCACCGCTGCGGCGCACCTCCAGATCCAGGGGCGAGGTGAGATTGAGCATCCCGGCCGCCAGCTCGCTGCCGGGGGAGACCGGCTGGGGCAGAGGCTCGCCAGTGAGGCTGGCCGTATCCACCGCGGAATGGCCATCGCGCACCACGGCGTCGACGGGAACCCGATCGCCGGGGAGCAGGCGGATACGGTCGCCGGGGCGCAGGCCCCCCACCCGCACCGGCCTGGGGGGGCCGTCACCGAGCAGCAGCAGGGCCTCGTCGGGCTGGAGACCCGCCAGTTCCTCGATCGCCCGGCCCGTGCGCCAGCGAGCCCGCTCCTCAAGGAAGCGGCCGGTGAGCACGAACCCGAGCAGCATCACGGGCTCGTTGAACCAGCAGGGAAGACCGCTGGCCGGCCAGAGCCAGCCCACCAGACTCGCGAGCCAGGCGCTGACCACCCCTAGCCCCACCAGGGTGTCCATGCTCGGGACACCGGCCAGGGCGGCCCGGGCGCCGGCGACCAGCAGGGTGCGGCCCGGGCCGGCCAGGGCCGTGGTGGCCACCAGCGCATGAAACCAGGTACGCCCCAGTGGGCTCCAGGCGCCAGCCACCGGCAGGGCACCGGCTTCGCTGAGATGGCCCAGCCCCGAAACGATCAGCAACGCCAGGGCCACGACCAGTCCGCGCCAGCGGTGCCACCAGCCCTGCTCGCGCAACCGCTCGCGACGGCCCTCGCCCCAGGGCGACTCCTCGCGCGGACGGGCCGCGAAGCCCAGGGCGGCGAGGCTCTCCACCAGCGCCGGCAGCGGATCCTGGGCGGCGGCGGCAGGCTCCAGGTCGATCCAGGCGGTGCGCGTGAGCAGATTGACGCTGGCCTGACGGACCGCGGGCTGCTGCTGGAGCCGCTGTTCCACGGCCCGCACGCAGCCTCCGCATTTCATGCCCTCCACCTCGAGCAGCAGGGGGTCCGGAGCGGGAGGCAAGGGGCTCGAACAGGAGGCGGGTGCCAACGCTAGGGCTGCCAGACCCCTGCAGATCATGGTTCGGGCGGAAGATGGCGGGTTCCGGGCAGGATGGGACTCCGACAGCGAACCGTGCCGTGCCCCGCTCGCAGCGCAACGACAACTTCATCGACAAGAGCTTCACGGTCATGGCCGACCTGATCCTCAAGGTCCTGCCCACCGACCGGCGTTCGAAGGAGGCCTTCGCCTACTACCGCGACGGCATGAGCGCCCAGGGCGACGGCGAGTACGCCGAGGCTCTCGAGAACTACGAGGAAGCTCTGAGGCTCGAGGAAGACCCGAACGACAAAGCCTTCATCCTCTACAACATGGCTCTGGTGTTCACCAGCAACGGTGAGCACGACAAGGCGCTCGACTTCTATCGCCAGGCGCTTGAACTCAACAGCCGCATGCCCCAGGCCCTCAACAACATGGCCGTGATCCACCACCATCTTGGCTCGATCGCCGAGGAGAAGGGGGATGCCGACGAGGCCGACCGCTGCTTCGATCAGGCCGCTGACTGCTGGGCCAAGGCGATCCGCATGGCGCCCAATAACTACATCGAGGCCCAGAACTGGCTCAAGACCAGCGGCCGAGGCAGCGTCGACGTTTATTTCTGAAGTCGCGGCAGGGGTCAGTCCCGCTCACCACCGGGATCGCGTCCCAGAGCCGCCACCAGGGCCTCGGCCACCGAGGAGGCCTCGCGCAGCTCCAGGCCCAGGCCGGTGGCGATCGGGCCCAGACCGCTGCCCTTCGGCACCACCGCCCGCACGAACCCGAGCCGGGCGGCCTCCTGCAGGCGCAGTTCCAGCTGGCCCACCGGCCGCAACTGGCCGCCGAGCCCCAGTTCGCCCACCAGCACCGTACCGGCCGGCAGGGTGAGATCCCGATGGCTGGCCACCACTGCCGCGGCCACTCCCAGATCAGCCGCCGGCTCCTCCACCTCCAGGCCGCCGGCCACCGCCAGGTAGCAGTCGAAGCGCGAGAGTGGGAGGCCTAGGTGCTTCTCCAGCACCGCCAGGATCTGATGCAGCCGGTTGGCGGCGATGCCGGTGGCGGTGCGGCGCGGGCTGGCGTAGCTGGTGGGGCTCACCAGAGCCTGCAGTTCCACCACCAGGGGCCGGGTGCCCTCGCAGGCAACGATCACGCCGCTCCCCGGCGAGGGTCCTTCGCCGCCGAGGAACAGTTCGCTGGGATTGCTCACCTCGGCGAGCCCCCGATCGCGCATCTCGAACACCCCGAGCTCGTGGGTGGCCCCGAAGCGGTTCTTCACGGCCCTCAGGAGGCGATGGCTGGCGAAGCGGTCGCCCTCGAAGGTGAGCACCGCATCCACCAGGTGCTCCAGCACCTTGGGGCCGGCCAGCATCCCCTCTTTGGTGACGTGGCCCACCAACAGCAGGGCGGTGTCCTGGCGCTTGGCGATGCGGGCCAGAGCGGCGGCGCAGTCCCGCACCTGGGATACCGATCCGGGGGCGCTGCCCAGCTCCGCATCGTGCAGGGCCTGGATGCTGTCGATCACGGCCACTGCCGGCCGCAGGCACTCCAGTTCCTGGAGCACCAGCTCGAGGTCGGTTTCGGCCAGCAGCCGCAGACCCGGACCACCGTCGCCCTCCCCCGGCTCTGCGGTTTCGGCTCCGTCCCGCTCGGCCAGGCGGCGCCAGCGCAGCTTCACCTGCTGAGCCGACTCCTCGGCGCTCACGTACAGCACCGGCACGCGGGCGGCCATCGCCCGGGCGCTCTGGAGCAGCAGGGTGCTCTTGCCGATCCCGGGATCTCCGCCCAGGAGCACGAGGGAGCCGGGCACCAGGCCACCGCCCAGCACCCGGTCGAGCTCGACATAGCCGCTCGCCAGCCGCTGCAGCGGACGCTCACCCACGGCCTGGATCGGCTCGGAGCGCCGCGGCCGTCCCGCTTCGGCCGCCGCCGCCACGGGCCGACGGCGGCGGCTGTCGACCGCGGCCTCCTGCTGCTCCACCAGGGTGTTCCAGCCGCCGCAACCGGCGCAGCGACCGAAGAACTGGCGGGTGCGGGCCCCGCAGGCCTGGCAGACGTAGTGGGAGGTGGCGCGGGGCACGGGCAGAGAGGAGGGGGGCTTCTATGAAGAAAGGTGGCGTTCGGTGAATTCATGGCCCTCGGCCCTTTTCAGTAGGCCTCATCCATGGGTACGCCGTCCGGCGTGATGACTGGCTCGATGACGGCCTCCGCCCCCAGCGCCAACGGCGCCAACCACGGCAAAGAGACCATCCTCGTCGTGGATGACGAGGCCAGCATCCGCAGGATCCTCGAGACGCGCCTCTCGATGATCGGCTATCAGGTGATCACCGCCAGCGACGGCGAGGAGGCCCTGGAGGCCTTCCACCGCAGCCACCCGGATCTGGTGGTGCTCGACGTGATGATGCCCAAGCTGGACGGCTACGGCGTCTGCCAGGAACTGCGCAAGGAATCGGACGTGCCGATCGTGATGCTCACAGCCCTGGGGGATGTGGCTGACCGCATCACCGGCCTGGAACTCGGCGCCGACGACTACGTCGTCAAGCCCTTCAGCCCCAAGGAGCTGGAGGCCCGCATCCGCTGCGTGCTGCGGCGGGTGGAGAAGGAGAGCGTGGCCGGCATCCCCAACTCCGGCGTGATCCAGGTGGGCGACCTGCGGATCGACACCAACAAGCGCCAAGTGTACCGGGGCGACGAGCGCATCCGGCTCACCGGCATGGAATTCAGCCTGCTGGAGCTGCTGGTGAGCCGCTCCGGCGAGCCCTTCAGCCGCGGCGAGATCCTCAAGGAGGTGTGGGGCTACACCCCCGAGCGTCACGTCGACACCCGGGTGGTCGATGTCCACATCTCCCGGCTGCGTTCCAAACTGGAGGACGACCCCGCCAACCCCGAGCTGATCCTCACGGCCCGCGGTACCGGCTACCTCTTCCAGCGCATCGTTGAACCCGTTGCCTCCGAAGGAACCTGACTCCGGCGAGCGCCGCCCGGCTCCCTACCGGGCCCGCACCGGTCGCACCAAGCCGAGCCGCGCGATCCGCCGCCTCGTGATCTGGTACCGGCGCAACGCCGCAGTCACCACGATCGTGGACACGGCCTCCGCCCTGGTGGACACCGCCTCGGCCGCCGGCAACGTGGCCGGCAGCATGGCCGGAGTGGCGGGCAGCGTGGCCGGGGCGGCAGGCACGGTGGCCGGCGCCGCCACCTCCGTGGCCGGCTCGGTGCTCCAGCCCCTGGTGTTCGATCCCCTGCGGCGCCTGCAGCAGGGCCCCGGCGGCGTGGAGACCTTGGCGGCCGGCGATGCCGAGCGGCTGTGGGTGGCGGTCGACGGCATGGGCGGCGACCACGCCCCGGGCCCGATCCTCGAGGGATGCCTGCGGGCGGTGGAACTGCTGCCGCTGCGCATCCGCTTCGTGGCCGAGACCGGCCCCCTGCAGCAGTCCATCCGCACCATGGGCCTCCAGGATGACCTCGACGAGGCCGTGGCCCTCGGACTGATCCAGGTCGTGCCCAGCGGGCCCTCGGTGGGGATGAACGAGGAGGCCACCGTGGTGCGGCGCAAGCGCGACGCCAGCATCAACCTGGCGATGGACCTGGTGAAGCAGGGTCAGGCCACGGCGGTGTACTCCGCGGGCAACTCCGGCGCGGTGATGGCCTCGGCCATCTTCCGGCTGGGCAGGCTGCCCGGCATCGACCGCCCCGCCATCGGCGCCCTCTTTCCCACCAAGGACCCGGAACAGCAGGTGCTGGTGCTCGACGTAGGGGCCAACATGGACTGCAAACCCGACTGGCTGCACCAGTTCGCCCTGCTCGGCAACATCTACAGCCGCGACGTGCTGCAGGTGAAGCGCCCCCGCATCGGCCTGCTCAACATCGGTGAGGAGGAGTGCAAGGGCAACGATCTGGCCCTGCGCACCCACCCGCTGCTGGTGGCCGAACCGCGCATCCGCTTCGCGGGAAACTGCGAAGGCCGCGACGTGCTCTCCGGCAACTTCGACGTGGTGGTGTGTGACGGCTTCACCGGCAACGTGCTGCTCAAGTTCCTGGAGTCGGTGGGCAGCGTGCTGCTCGACGTGCTGCGGGCAGAACTGCCCCGCGGCCGCCGCGGCAAGGTGGGCTCCGCTTTCCTGCGCAGCAACCTGGTGCGCATCAAGAAGCGCCTCGACCATGCCGAGCATGGCGGCGCGCTGCTGCTGGGGGTCGACGGGGTGTGCGTGATCGGCCATGGCAGCAGCAAGGCCCTCTCGGTGGTGAGCGCCCTTCGCCTGGCCCATTCCGCCGCCAGCCACGGCGTGATGGACGACCTCCATGCCCTCCAGGGCAGCGGCGCCGATGCCGCGGCCGCCTGTGGTTGACTGAGCCCCAACCGCGGGCTGATCAAGTGGCGTCCGGCGCAGGCAACACGAGCCTCGGCTCCCCGGGCATGCGGCTGGTGGGCTGCGGCAGCGCCCTGCCGGTGGCCTCGATCAGCAACCACGCCCTGAGCGCCCGGGTGGAGACCAGCGACGAATGGATCCGCAGCCGCACGGGGATCGGCGCGCGGCGGGTGGCCGGGCCGGGGGAAACGGTTACCACCCTGGCGGGGGATGCGGCCCGGGCCTGCCTGGCCCATGCCGGCTGGGAACCAGGCGAGGTCGATCTGATCCTGCTGGCCACCTCCAGTCCCGACGACCTGTTCGGCACCGCACCGAGGGTCCAGGCGGCCCTGGGCGCCGAACGCGCCGTGGCCTTCGATCTCACGGCCGCCTGCAGCGGCTTCCTGTTCGCCCTGATCACCGCGGCCCAGTACATCCGCGCCGGCACGATGCGGCGGGTGATCGTGATCGGCGCCGACCAGCTCAGCCGCTGGGTCGACTGGGACGACCGCCGCACCTGCGTGCTGTTCGGCGATGGCGCCGGCGCCGTGGCGGTGCAGGCCGACCCTGACGGCGCCGACGACCTGCTGGGCTTCCGCATGCGCTCCGACGGCAGCCGCAACGCGTGTCTCACCCTGGCCCAGACGGCCGAGCACCGTCCGCTGATCGATCAGCTCTCCTCCCAGACCGGCGGCTTCGCCCCGATCCACATGAACGGGCAGGAGGTGTACAAGTTCGCCGTGCGCGAGGTGCCGGCGGTCCTGGCCGAGGTGCTCGAGGGCTGTGGGGTCACGGCGGCCGAACTCGACTGGCTGCTGCTGCACCAGGCGAACCAGCGCATCCTCGATGCCGTGGCCGAGCGCTTCTCGGTGCCCGCGGAGAGGGTGCTCAGCAACCTCGCCGCCTACGGCAACACCTCCGCCGCCACCATCCCGCTGATGCTCGACGAGGCGGTGCGCGACGGCCGCATCCAGCCGGGACAGCGGATCGCCAGCAGCGGCTTCGGCGCGGGTCTCAGCTGGGGAGGGGCACTGCTGCGCTGGAGCGGTCCGGGCCGCTGACGGCGGCGAAGGGCCATCCCGCCGCGGCGTAGCCTCGTGCACCGCAACGGCAACGGCTTCGATGGGCATCGCCTGGGTGTTTCCCGGTCAGGGTTCGCAGAAGGCCGGCATGGCCGCTGGAGTGCTGGATCTTCCTGGGGCCCGCGAGCGCTTTGCCCTTGCCTCCGAGCTGCTGGGCCGGGATCTGCTGGCGATCTGCCAGGGCGAGGCCGAGGGCGGCGAGGGCCCCACGGACCTGAACGACACCCGCAACACCCAGCCGGGTCTGTTCGTGGTCGAGAGCCTGCTGGTGGATGCCCTGCGCGCTCAGGGACGCCAGGCCGATCGGGTGGCCGGCCACAGCCTCGGCGAACTGGTGGCCCTCTACGCCGCAGGCGTGTTCGATGCGGAAACGGGCCTGCGGCTGATGCAGCGCCGCAGCGAACTGATGGCCGCCGCCGGCGGCGGCGCCATGACCGCGGTGATCGGCTTCGACCGGGACGCGCTGGAGGAGAGGGTGGCCGCCACCGAAGGGGTGGTGATCGCCAACGACAACAGCGAGGCCCAGGTGGTGCTCTCCGGCACCCCGGAGGCCGTGGCGGCGGTGTGCGGCGCCATCACCTGCAAGCGGGCGGTGCCGCTGCCGGTGAGCGGCGCCTTCCATTCGCCGTTCATGGCCGAGGCGGCCGAGGCCTTCGCCGCCGAACTGGCGCCGATCCCCTTCGCCGATGCCTTGATCCCGGTGCTCAGCAACACCGACCCCACCCCCGAGACCTCCGGCGAGGCCCTCAAGCGGCGGCTCACCTCCCAGATGACCAGCGGGGTGCGCTGGCGGGAAATCATGGAGCGGCTGGCCGCCGATGGGGTGGACACGGCGGTGGAGATCGGACCGGGCAATGTGCTCAGCGGCCTGATCCGCCGGAGCTGCGACGGCGTGGCCACGGCCCAGGTGGCCGGCGCCGCCGACCTGGAGGCATGAGCCGCACGCCGATCGGACCGGTGCGGCGAGTGCTGCGCCGCCGCCGCCGGCCGGTGGACCCCCCGGCCCTGCTGAGAACCCCGCGCCCGAGCCTCACCTACCGGCTGATCAGCTACCTGCTTGTCTTCCCCCTCTACCGGCTGCTGTTCCGGGGCCGCACCGCCGGCAACGACAACGTGCCGCTGGACGGAGCGGTGGTGGTGGTGGCCAACCATGGCTCCCACCTCGATCCCCCCCTGCTCGGCCACGCCCTCGGGCGGCCTGTGGCCTTCATGGCGAAGGCGGAGTTGTTCAGGGTGCCGCTGCTGGGGCCGATCATCCGGGCCTGTGGGGCCTATCCCGTGGCCCGGGGAGCCAGCGACCGCGAGGCGATCCGCGTGGCCACCGACCGGCTGCTGCAGGGCTGGGCCACCGGTGTGTTCATCGACGGCACCCGCCAGCAGAACGGCCGGGTCAACGATCCCCAGCCCGGCGCCGCCCTGCTGGCGGCCCGGGCGGGGGTGCCCCTGCTGCCGGTGGCGATCGTGAACAGCCACCGGGCCCTCGGCCCCGGCCAGTCCAGCCCCCGGCTGGTGCCGGTGCACATCCGGATCGGCACCCCGATCCCACCGCCGGCCTCCCGCCGCCGCGCCGATCTCGATGCCGTCACCCGCGCCTGCCAGGAGCAGATCAATCAGTTGCTGGATCTCGGCCTGATCAGCGGACGCCAGCTCGGTCCAGCCAGGGAGCGAGGTGCACTGCCGCCCAGCCCCGCAGATCCCGGCCGCTGATCACCCAGACCACCGCCCGGGCCGTGTCCCCCCAAACCTTGCGACGACCTTCCGGCACGCACAGCTCGCCGCAGGGCACCGGCACCGGTGTGAGATGAATGCCGCGGCTGCCGGCCACGATCCGACCCACCAGCAGCGCCCGCTGCATGTGGTCACTGCTGGTGACAAGCAGGGCATGGCGGATGCGGGCCCGGCGCAGGTCGTCGACCAGGGAGGTGAAGTTCGACACCGTGTCCACCGCCCGGTAGTCGAGCCGCACCCGTTCCGCCGGCAGACCCTGCTGCTCCCGGAACAGCCAGGTGGCGTACTCCGGATTGGTGCCGCCGCTCACCACCACCGGCAGCCCATCGGCGCGGGCCAGCCGAGCGGCAGCCTTCTCCCGGTCGACGTCGCCGCCGAGCACCAGGATCATCTGGGGCGGCGGCGGCGAGGGCCACCACCAGCCGCGCGAAAGCCACAGCAGGCTGGATCCTGCCACCGCAAGCCACCAGCGGCCGAAGGAGCGGCGGCGGCGCGGAGGCGGCGACAGGCGCTTGCGCGGGGCAGGCGCGCGTGCGACGCGACGCGCGGACGAACGGGGGGGGACGGTGCGGCGCACCCTCATACCTCCATGCCGACCGGACTGGTGGGGTAGATCGGCAACACCGGCGCCCAGGGAGCACTGAGGCGGCGGCGGGCCGCGTCCTGGCCGAAAGCCAGCAATTCAGCAGCATCCTGGGGCAATTCCGGCACGGCCATGCAGCGCTGCGCCGAAACGGCACCGGCTCGCTCGGACGCCGCCTCCAGGTCGCGGTTCTGCCGGTAGAGGCGAGGGGGCAGCACTTCGGCGATGCCGCCAAGGGCCTCGGGATCGGCCGCATACAGACCAGCCACCTGGCCGTGCCGGGGAAGGTCCTGCACCAGCCAGAAGGGGCCCATGGCCGGGGCCTCCCCCTGGCGGTGGCGGCGGCGGGCGATCAGTCGGAAGCTGCTGATGCCATCGAGGGGAAGCTCCAGTTGCTGAGCCAGGGTTCGGGCCATCACAATCGTGAGGCGCGTGCCGGTGAACCCGCCTGGCCCGGTGGCCACCGCCAAGCGGGCCAGGCGCGGCCATTCAGGGGCAGGCAGCACGGTTTCGATGCAGGCCAACAACTGGTTGGAGAGCCCTCGCCCCAGGGGGAAAGCCGCCAGAACGGGAGACTCCGTCTCGGGCGCCAGTGCCTGGACCGCCACCCCGAGGGTGTCGCTTGAACTGTGCAGGGCCAGCAGCAGGGGTCCCGGCGGGGGAGAACTCATGGGGGCAGGGGAGCGCCGGGCCTGAGCCGGGCCCAGCGTCCGGGGTCGGAGCGAAAGTCGTCACAGGCGCGCACATCCCATTCCACCCCCACCTGGCCCTCCGGCAGATTGCGCACCTGCACGTGGATGCGGGGGGAACGGGGCCGCAGGTCTGGGGAGGCGCAGAGGTGGGGCACACCGTGCTGCCGCTCGACCGCGTGGTAGGCCTGACAGCGGTCGACCCAGTGGCAATCCACGCAGATGCACATGCCGCAGGCACGCTCGCGGACGTCCATTGTGACCTGCGACCGCGGGGAGATGGCCCGCCGGCTGTGGCGGCGGCTGGAGCCGGAGCGATGGCCGGTTTCACCGGACGCCTTCCCCGCCGGCACGGCCCTGGTGGGGGGTGCTGTCCGCGACGGCCTGCTGGATCGGCTGGGAGAGAGGCCCGACCTGGATCTGGTGGTGGAGGGGGACGCGATCGCCCTCACGCGTCGGCTGGCGCGCGCGCACCGCGGCAGCTGCGTGGTGCTGGATGCTGAGCGGTCGATCGCCCGGCTGGTGGTGAGCGGCTGGACGATCGACCTGGCCCGGCGTGCAGGCGACGACCTGGCCACCGACCTGGCCCGCCGGGACTACAGCATCAACGCCATCGCTCTGCCCCTGGCCGGAGCAGATCAGCCCCGCGAGCTGGTCGATCCCCAGGGGGGCCTGCAGGATCTGGCGGCCGGGCAGTTGCGCGCGATCGGCGAGGCCAACCTGATCGACGATCCGCTGCGGCTGCTGCGGGGCCTGCGTCTGGCCGCGGAGATGGGGTTCGAGCTGGAGACGGGAACCGCCACCTGGATCCGCAACCACGCCGCCCGCTGCGGCTCTGTGGCGGGGGAGCGGGTGCTGGCGGAGCTGGAGCGTCTGGCGGCCGTGGTCCGAGGAGGAGAACGTTGGCTGGCCCGGGCCGTGGATGACGCTCTGCTGGCCCCCTGGGGGGCACCGGCACCGGTCCCTTCAGCCCTGGCGGGGCTCACGCCTGAGGCTGCCGAGCTGCGGGGCCTGAGCCCACAGGACGCGGAGTGGGCCCTGCCCCTGGCCCGGCTGGCCACGGTGCTCGACGGGCCGGCCCTGGCCGTTCTGCGGGCCAGCCGGCGCCTCCAGCAGCGCGCCACTCAGCTGCGCCGTCACTGGCAGCTGATGGAGGCCGGCGAGGCTGCGGGCTCCGACGGCGACGCGGATCCTCTGGCCCATCTGGCGGAGCCCGAACGCCTCAGCCTGCAGCGGCAGCTGGAGGCGGATCTGCCGGCCTGGCTGCTGCGCCTGCCGATCGCGGCGGCCCGCTGCGCCCTTCAGCGCTGGCGTGATCCTGCCGACCCCCTGTTCCACCCACGTCCTCCCCTGGACGGGCGAACGCTGCAGAAAGCGCTGGGGCTGGGCGCCGGGCCGGAACTGGGGCGTCTGATCGATCACCTGACCCGGGAGCGGGCCTTCGGCCGGCTGGGCCACGGGGATGGCGCCAATGAGCAGACCTTGACCTGCGCACGCCAGTGGCTGGCGGAGCGGGAGGGTCGCCATGGTTAACTTCACAGGCAACGGCGTGTTCCTTCGCCTGCCAGATTTTTTCCTGCTTTCCCTCCCATGAGCATTCGTCTCTACGTCGGCAACCTGCCGCAGTCTTTTGATGCCAAAGAGCTTGAAGCTCTGTTCACCAGCGTCGGGGAGGGGGTTCGCTTCAAGGCGGTCAACGACCGTGACACCGGCGTCTGCCGCGGTTTCGGCTTCGCCAACGTCGACGACCAGAAGCTTGCCGACACCGTGATCGAGCAGCTGAACGGCCGCGATTTCGGTGGCAACAGCCTGCGCATCGAGGTCTCCGAGCGCCGTGACAGCCGCAGCGGCGGCCCTGCCGAGCGCCGCAACGGCATCGCCCCCACCAACGTCAACCGCAAGGCCGTCAACAAGGTGGTGCACGCCGACAGCGTCGACAGCGATGCCCCCGATCCCCGCTGGGCCGGCGAGCTGGCCAAGCTCAAGAGCCTCCTGGCTGACCAGAAGGTCGGTGTCTGAACCGGTGCCCGGCGACCTCCCGTCGCCGATCCCCCCGGCTTCGGATCTCCTGGCCCCGTCCAGCTGGTGCTGGCGGGGCCATTCGGTCGTCTGGACCTGCACCTCCGACCCGACGGCCGGCAGTCCGGCGGTGGTTCTGATCCACGGCTTCGGCGCCTCGATCGGCCACTGGCGCCACAACCTGCCCGCTCTGGCCCCCCACTGCCAGGCCTATGCCCTCGATCTGCTGGGCTTCGGAGCCAGCGACAAACCCCGCTCCCAGCTGAAGGGGGAGGAGCCAGAGCCAGATGCCGTCCGCTACTGCTTCGACCTCTGGGGCGCCCAGGTGGCCGACTTCATCGAGGCGATCGTGTGGGCCACCGAGCTCCGTCCCGTCCACCTGATCGGCAACTCGATCGGTGGGGTCGTGGCCCTGAGGGCGGCACGGCTGCTGATGGAGCGAGGCAGACCGCCGGCGCAGGTGGTGCTGATCGACTGTGCCCAGCGCACCCTCGACGAGAAGCGGGTGGCGGAACTGCCCGCCTGGGAGCGAGCCGGCCGGCCGTTGCTGCGGGCGCTGGTGCGGGAACGCTGGCTGCTGGGGCCCCTGTTCCGCCTGCTGGCCCGGCCCCAGGTGGTGCGCCGGGTGCTGCGGCAGGCTTACCCCAGCGGCGCCCATGTCGACGACGAGCTGGTGGCGCTGCTGCTGCGCCCGGCCAGCGATCCCGGGGCCGTGGAGAGCTTCCGCGGCTTCGTGAATCTGTTCGACGACCACCTGGCTCCCGACCTGATGGAGGAGCTGCCGGTGCCGGTGCGCATGATCTGGGGCGCCAGCGATCCCTGGGAGGATCCGGCCGAGGCGGCCCACTGGCGCGACCGGCTGCCCTGCATCCGGGAGCTCAGGGTGCTGCCGGGTCTGGGCCACTGCCCCCACGACGAGGCCCCGGGCGTGGTGAACCCGATCCTGCTGGAGTGGCTGAAGCTGGACTGAGCGGCCGGCTCAGTGCACCTGGGCCACCACGAACGAGAGGGGCAGATCGAGCAGTTTGCCGGCGGTGGGCACGTAGGCCCGGCGGTTGAACACGTCGTAGTCGTGGCGCTCGATCACATCGAGGATGCCCCGGTACAGGCGAAGCGAAGTCCACACGGGCCAGCGCGCATCGGCCGACAGCCAGCGCACCCCCGCCTCCGAACGGGCGAACCAGGCCCGGGCCCGCTCCAGCTGGAAGGCCATCAGCGCCTTCCAGGCCTCGTTGACGGTGCCGGCCATCAGCTCAGATTCGGAATAGCCGAAGCGGGCCAAGTCCTCCTGGGGCAGATAGATGCGCCCACGGCCGCGGTCCTCGCCCACGTCCCGCAGGATGTTGGTGAGCTGGTTGGCGATGCCCAGCGCCACGGCGGCCTCGGTGGGATCAGGACGCTCGCTCCAGGGGGCAGTGGTGTAGGCCGGATCCAGCCCCATCACGGCCTGGGTCATCAGCCCCACCGTGCCCGCCACCCGATAGCAGTAGAGCTCCAGTTCGGCGAAGTCGGCGTAGCGCTGGCGCAGCACATCCATCCGCTGCCCCTCGATCATGTCGAGATAGGCCTCAAGGGGCTGGGGGAAGCGCTTGAGCGTGTCCACCAGCACCCGGTCCAGGCCGTCGGTCACCCGCCCCTGGAACAGACCCCGTGTGCGCTCCTCCCAGCCGTCCAGACGGGCCAGCAACTCAGCGCTGGGCAGGGCCTGGGCCTCGGGGCTGTCCATCAGTTCATCGGTGCGCCGGCACCAGACGTAGATCGCCCAGATGGCGCGGCGCTTCTCCGGGGGCAGCAGCAGGGTGCCGAGGTAGAAAGTCTTGGCCCATTGAGCTGTCTCCCGGCGGCAGGCCTCATAGGCCGCTTCGAGATCCATCGGGCCGGCTGCGGCCACGGGATCGACGGTGGCAGGACCACTCCGCACCGCCGTCACACCGCGGCAAGGGTGGCCGACGGCCCGGTGGCCCCGGATCGGGCGCGATCCACCGCAGCTGAGCAGAGCTTGCCGCTCAGCACAGCCCCCTCCATCGAGGCCAGGTAGCGCTGCATCGTGTAATCCCCAGCCAGGAAGAAGTTGGGAATCGGCGACTGCTGATCCGGCCTCAGCTGCTGACAACCCGGAACGGTCTTGTAAACAGAGAGTGGGGTCTTCACGACCACCGATTTGCGCAGCCGGGCCTGATCCTCACCGGTGAAGTGCATCGGGAACAGGCGCTTGAGCTCGTCGATGGTGGCGGCCACGATCTCCTCGTCGGGGCGGCCGATCCAGTCCTTGGCGGGAGCGAACACCAGCTCCAGCATGGAGCGATCAGGATCGGCGTACTCGCGGCAGGTGTTGCTCATGTCGGCGTAGACGCTGAGCAGATCACTGCGGCTGAACAGCAGATGGTCGATGTCGGTGAGCTTGCGGTCGAACCAGAGGTGGATGTTGATCACCGGAACGCCTTTCAGGCCCTCGAGCTTGCTGAAGTAGGGCAGGGATTTCCAGGCCTCCGGCAGCAACAGCTTGAGCGGATCCACCGGCAGGGCGCTGACGTAGGCATCGGCCACCACGTCCTGAGGCTCCTTGCCGGCGATTCCGCCGATGCGGAAGCCAGCGACAGCGCCGGATCCATCGAGGCGGATCTCCCGGAGCGGGGCCTGCAGATGCACCTCACCGCCCCGCTCCCGCACGTAATCCACGATCGGTTCGCACAGACGCTGGGGTGGATTGCCGTCAAGGAAAGCCATGCGCGAGCCATCAGCTTCCTGCAGAAAGCGATTGAGGGCTGTCAGCACCACCGTGCTGGAGATCTCATCGGGATCAATGAAGTTCAGCGCCTTCGCCATGGCGATGAACACCTCGTCGTTCACCCGCTCCGGAATGTTGTGCAGGCGCAGCCATTCGGTCCAGGAATACTTGTCGCACTCCTCCACGTAAGCCTGACCGCGCAGCATTGCCGGCACAAGGCCGAGGCCGAAGGCGATCTTCTCCGGCCAGGTGAGCATGTCGTTGTTGCCCAGGATCGCCGCCACGCCATTGAAGGGAGCCGGGATGTCGGGGAAGTCGAAACGGCTGTAGGTGCCTGGGTTCTCCTTCTGATTGAAGATCATCGAGTGGCTCTTCCACTGCAGCCGGTCCTCGATGGCGAGTTCGGCGAAGAGCTGGCGCATGTTGCGGTACGCGCCGAAGAAGATGTGCAGCCCCGTTTCATACCAGTCGCCATCGGCGTCCTGCCAGGCGGCCACCTTGCCGCCGAGCACGTCACGGGCTTCGTAGATCACCGGGGTATGACCGGCATCGCACAGATATTTGGCGCAGGACAGACCGGCCAGACCGGCTCCGGCGATGGCGACGCGCATGGCACACCCCTGGACACGTCGCAACCTTAAAGGGCGCCGCGCAGCACCGGGATCCGCCCTGCGGCCCCGCACGGTTCCTAAAGTCGTCTTCCGACGTCGCTGCGGCGGCCCTCGCCCCGAACCCTGCCCCCTGCCATGGCCGACACGCTGCTGAAGTCGACGACCCGGCACATCCGTCTGTTCACAGCACGGGTGGAGGAAGGGGAGCTGATCGCCGACGCCTCCCGGCTCACGCTGGACGTGGATCCCGACAATGAATTCCTCTGGGATGCTCCCGCCCTCGCGAAGGTGCAGGCCGGCTTCCGAGCCCAGGTCGACGCTCACGCCGGTGCCGACCTCAACGATTACACCCTGCGACGGATCGGTTCGGAGCTGGAGGGCCTGATCCGCCAGATGCTCCAGGCAGGCGAACTGCGCTACAACCCCGACAGCCGGGTGCTCAACTACTCAATGGGACTGCCCCGCACCCCCGAATCCCTGTGACCCGCTCCCGCGGCCCCGGCCGCTACGACCGCAGCACCGATGCCCCTCCCTCGCGCTATGGCCGGGAGGACTACGACAGCCGCAGCCGCTACGAAGCGCCCGATGACTGGGCACCCACGGGAACACGGCTCAAGGGAGCCGGGCCAGGGGGACGCTTAGGGGGTGGACCCGGCGGCAATTCGGGCGGCGGACCGGGGGGAATCCAGTTCAACGTGTCCACCCTGGCGGTGCTGGCGGGTGTTCTGGTGCTGGGCATCGGCATCGGCACGGCCGTCTCCAGCACCACCGCCGGCAACCAAGGCAACATCGCCTCGAGCCAGCAGCTCGACATGGCGGTGCCCGACCCCGAGTTCTGCAAGCAGTGGGGGGCCAGTGCCTTCGTGATGGACATCGAGCTGTACACCACGATGAACCCCAGCAGCAGCTTCGTGACCCAGCCCACCCTGCAACCGGGTTGCGTGATCCGCAGGGAGAACTGGGCCGTGCTGCAGAAGCAGGGGGCGGTGACCGCCGAGCAGATGCGCGAGTGCAAGCAGCGGATGAACACCTTCGCCTATATCGGCTCGATTCGCGACAAGCCGATCGTGCGCTGCGTCTACCAGACGGACATCAGCGGCAACAGGTTCCAGACCCCCGGTGTGGCCGGCGCAGCCGACGACAGCGTGGGGGTGACCCCGGAGGCCGATCAGTTCTGATCGGATTCTGACCCCTGTACCGCTCGGGCTCACGCCGCTGAGATCACCGCTAAGGGGCGGTGGCTGCTGCCGGGGTCTGGGTGTCGGCCCGGGCCTGGGCTGGCTGTCGCAGGGGGCTGTCGGGGCTGGCGAACACCGGCAGTACCTCGCGCCGGAACGCCTCCGCGGCCCGAGAGCAGTAGCGGGCTGGATGGGTGATCAGCTTCAGCTGCCGCCGCACCATCAGATCCGCCACCTGGGGGCGATGCAGCGTCCCGGCCGCGAGTTCCCGCTCGATCGACACCACCGGCAGGAAGGCGGCGCCCAGACCGGCCTGCACGGCATTCTTGATCGCCTCGAAGGAATTGAGTTCCATCTCGATCTTGATCCGCTGCACCTCCAGCTTGGAGCGGCCCAGCAGCTGGTCCACCATCTTGCGGGTGGTGGACTGGGCATCGAGGCAGACAAAGCCCAGACGGTACAGGTCGTCCTTGGTGAGTTCCGGCAGCCTTGCCAGGGGATGCTTCGGAGGCAGCACCAGGGCCAGTTCGTCGTTGGCGTAGGGCACCACCTGGAGCAGGTCGTTGAGATCGCCGGGGAGCTCGCCACCGATGATCGCCAGATCGATCTGGCCGTTGGCCACGCTCCAGCCCGTGCGCCGGGTGCTGTGCACCTGCAGCTGCACCGCCACATCCGGATATTTCTGGCGGAACAGCCCGATCATCCGCGGCATCAGATAAGTGCCGGTGGTCTGGCTGGCGCCCACGATCAGGGAACCTCCCCGGAGGTTGTGCAGGTCGTCGAGGGCGCGGCAGGCCTCCTGGCACTGGCTGAGGATCCGGTCGCAGTAGCTCAGCAACAGGTGACCGGCTTCGGTGAGCTGGGCCTTGCGCCCGCCCCGGTCGAACAGGGACACATCGAGTTGCTTCTCCAGGTTCTGGATCTGCAGACTCACCGCCGGCTGCGTCACATAGAGGCTGTCGGCTGCTTTCTTGAAGCTGCCTTCGCTGGCGATGGCGCGAAGGATCCGCAGCTGATCGAGGGTGAACGGCAGATCAGCCATAAGTGCAGGCAGCGACCGGGGTCGGGGCAGCGGCCCGGCGTCACGGGCTGGAGCCTGATGGAACTCTAGGGGGGAGGGCCCTTTGGCGAGAATCGGCCCTTCACAACCCCATCTCTGCCCATGTCCCCCGCGGCTCCTGCCCCCGGCCTTCATCACAGCAGCTGGGTGATGCTGGGCCTGCTGCTGGTGTTCGCGGTGCTGCACAGCGGCGGCGCCTCGCTGCGGGCCTGGGGGGCGGAGCGCATCGGTGAGCGGGCCTGGCGGCTGCTGTTCGCCGGCGTGAGCATCCCCTCAGCGGTGGTGGTGGTCGCCTACTTCCTGGCCCACCGGTACGACGGGGTGCGGCTGTGGAACCTTCAGGCGCAGCCCTGGATCGTGCCGCTGGTGTGGGTGGGCACAGCCATCAGCTTCCTGTTCCTCTACCCGGCCACCTACAACCTGCTGGAGATCCCAGCGGTGCTGAAGCCGCAGGTACGGCTCTACGCCACGGGCATCATCAGGATCAGCCGCCATCCCCAGGCGGTGGGGCAGATCCTCTGGTGTGCCACCCACCTGCTGTGGATCGGCAGCAGCTTCATGGTGGCCACCTGCGCCGGCCTGATCGCCCACCACCTGTTCGCCGTCTGGAACGGCGACCGCCGGCTGCGGCACCGCTTCGGAGAGGCCTTCGAGGAGCTCAGGGCCAGCACCTCCGTGATTCCCTTCCGGGCGGTTCTGGACGGTCGTCAGCAGCTGGTGGCCGCCGAGTTCCTTCGTCCCGCCCAGCTGGGGATCGCCATCGCCGTGGGCGTGTTCTGGTGGGCCCACCGCTTCATCGGCCTTGGGGCCACCGCCTTCTCCCGCACCGCCCTGGCCCACTGGCTGGGCTGAAGGGCGTGGGTAGCCCAGGACAGGGGCAAGATCGGCCCCTGCGGTCTGCCTACACTCCGCGGGAGTCTGCCCCTGCCGGATGCCCTCCGCCTCCGAACTCGCCTGGTTGATCCCGGTGCTGCCCCTGGTGGGGGCCTTGCTCACCGGCCTGGGACTGATCACCTTCAACCGCACGCTGAACCGCCTGCGCAAGCCGGTGGCCGTGCTGCTGATCTCCTGCGTGGGCGCCGCCGCCGTGCTCAGCTTCGCCGTGCTGGCGGAGCAGCTGGCCGGCGCCGGGCCGCGAGAGGTGCTGTTCGACTGGGCCTCCGCCGGCACGTTCAACCTTCAGATGGGCTTCCGGGTGGATGCCCTCGGCGCCGTGATGCTGTCGCTGGTCACCACCATCGCCCTGCTGGTGATGGTGTATTCCGACGGCTACATGGCCCATGACAAGGGCTATGTGCGCTTCTTCACCTATCTGGCCCTGTTCAGCAGCTCGATGCTGGGCCTGGTGATCAGTCCCAACCTGCTTGAGATCTACGTCTTCTGGGAGCTGGTGGGCATGTGCTCCTACCTGCTGGTGGGCTTCTGGTACGACCGCGACGGAGCAGCCAACGCCGCCCAGAAAGCCTTCGTGGTGAACCGGGTAGGTGACTTCGGCCTGCTGTTGGGGATCCTGGGCCTGTTCTGGGCCACCGGCAGCTTCGGCTTCGAGGAGATCGGCAGCCGCCTCAGCGAGGCTGTGGCGGGCGGCAGTGTCTCCAACGGCGTGGCGGTGCTGCTCTGCCTGCTGGTGTTCATGGGGCCGATGGCGAAGTCCGCCCAGTTCCCTCTGCACGTATGGCTCCCGGATGCCATGGAGGGTCCGACGCCGATCTCCGCGCTGATTCACGCCGCCACGATGGTGGCCGCGGGCGTGTTCCTGGTGGCCAGGCTGCAACCCGTTTACGCCCCATTCGCGGCCGTGCAGGTGGTGATCGCCGTGATCGGCACGATCACCCTGTTCCTGGGAGCCTCGATCGCCCTCACCCAACAGGACCTCAAGAAGGGGCTGGCCTACAGCACCGTCTCCCAGCTGGGCTACATGATGCTGGCGATGGGCTGCGGCGCTCCGGTGGCCGGCATGTTCCATCTGGTCACCCACGCCTTCTTCAAGGCGATGCTCTTCCTCGGCTCGGGCTCGGTGATCCATGCCATGGAGGAGGTGGTGGGCCATGAGCCCGTGCTCGCCCAGGACATGCGCCTGATGGGCGGCCTGCGCAAGTTCATGCCGATCACCGCCATCACCTTCCTGATCGGCTGCATCGCCATCGCCGGCATCCCCCCCCTGGCAGGCTTCTGGAGCAAGGACGAGATCCTCGGCCAGGCCTTCGCCACCTATCCCCTGCTCTGGGGGATGGGGTTCGTGACCGCCGGCATGACCGCCTTCTACATGTTCCGCCTCTACTTCCTCACCTTCGAAGGTGAGTTCCGCGGCAACGACAAGGCGGTCGCCGCCCAGCTGCTGGCCGCGGCGGGCAAGGCTCCAGGCGGCGAGGAGGAGCACGGCCATAGTCACGCCGACCATCCCCACGAATCTGCCTGGCAGATGACCATGCCCCTGGCGGTGCTCGCAGTTCCGTCGGTGCTGATCGGCCTGCTGGGAACCCCCTGGAACAGCCGATTCGCCGCGGCACTGGATCCTCACGAGGCTGCAGAGATGGCCGAACACTTCTCCTGGGGCGAGTTCCTGCCACTGGCGGGCGCCTCCGTGGCGATCTCGCTCACCGGCATTGCGCTGGCGGTCGCGGCCTATTTCCTCCGGAAGATCGATCTGGGGCAGGCGGTGGCGGCACGCTTCCCGGCGGTCAACGCCTTCCTGGCCAACAAGTGGTATCTCGATGCCATCAACGACCGAGTCTTCGTTCAGGGCAGCCGTCGCCTGGCCCGTCAGGTATTGGAGGTGGACGCCAAGGTGGTGGATGGGGTGGTGAATCTCACCGGCCTGCTCACCCTTGGCAGCGGTGAAGGCCTGAAATACTTCGAGACAGGCAGGGCCCAGTTCTATGCACTGATCGTGTTCGGTGGCGTGATCGCTCTGGTGGTGCTGTTCGGAGCCTTCGGCTAAGGATCTCACCTGCCGCAACGGCAACCCTGTCCACAAGGATGGGATAGTGGAACCCCCGTGGCGAACCCAGGCCCATTCGCCGCGCGCTTCGCTTGAGCCCGAGAAGTCATACATTTTCAAAGAAATTCCAAGACAGCCCCATAAGCGTCAAACCTCTTACAAGACAGTAAACTGTCTGTACTTCGCTGTTTTGGCGTGACCGAGCCTAGGCAGCTTGGCGCGAAAGCGCCCATACCTTCCCTGCGGACCAGCGAGCAGGCCAAGGTCGCCCAACGCGCAAATCCCCAAGGACGGCGGAAGCTGAGGCTGGCCATCGTTGCCGGCCATCCGGTGCAGTACATCTCACCCTGGCTCAATGGATTGGCCGACAAAGCCAGAATTGACCTTAAGGTCTTCTATCTCTGGGATCTTGGAGTTTCCTCCGCCACTGATCCTGGATTCGGCAGACCCTTGCAATGGGACATCCCACTGCTTGAAGGTCACGACTATCAGTTCATCACGAACAGATCAAAAGACCCAGGAAATCACCACTTCCTCGGCTATATCAATCCTGGTCTTGCATCCCCCCTGACAGCCTGGCGACCTGACGCCATCCTGCTGATGAACTATGCCTTTCTCACCTATGTGCTACTTCTGCTTGATCCGCGCTTCTGGAGAATCCCCTTCCTGTTTCGCGGCGATTCTCACAACCTGAATAGGAAGCGAGGCCTGAAGAGCAAGCTCAGTCAACTTGGTCGCAGCCTTCTATTCCGAAGGTTTGCAGCTTTTCTGGTGGTTGGTCGCGCCAATCATCAGTACTATCGCAGCAACGGTGTACCAGCCTCCAAGCTGTTCATGGGTCGCCATGCCGTCGACAATGCCCGTTTCGCCGCTGCCGGAACAACAGCAGAGCAGAAGGCAAAGACCCTTCGCCATAGCATGGGCATCGGCCAGGAGATCGTGATTCTCTTCGTGGGCAAGTTTGTTGCCGTCAAGCGCCCACTTGATCTTCTCATCGCCTATGCCAGGCTACCCGCCCCCTTGATCAGGGCATCAAGGATTGTTTTCGTGGGCGAAGGCCACCTGCACGAATGCATTCGCGACCAGGCACAACATCTTGGCCTGGACGGCGTTCATTTCCTCCCATTCCAGAACCAGACCATGATGCCTGCTGTGTACCGCATGGGAGATCTGCTTGCTCTGCCTTCGGATAGCGAAACCTGGGGACTCGTGGTGAATGAAGCCATGAATCTTGCCGGTCCAGCCATTGTGAGTGATCACGTGGGATGCGCCTACGACCTTGTGGTGCCCGGCCATACAGGCTGGGTCTTCCCCAAAGGTAATCTTCAGGCCCTCAGCCACTGTCTTGAGGATGCACTCGTGGATCAGACACGTCTACGCCAGATCGGGGAGAACGCACGCCGCCACGTAGCCAGCTTCTCCTATGATGGAATCACGGCAAGCTTGCAGCAGGCTCTTCAAAAAGCATGTCCACAAAGTGCGGTCTAAGGTGAGCCTTGATCAATCCATCAACCTCAGATAACAATCACCTGCGCCATCAACGCGTGATCATCAACGCCGATGATCTTGGCTTCTCCCAACACGTTAACCAGGCCATCGAAAAGGCATTGGTGCATGGCTGGATCAGGAGCGCCACTCTCATGGCCAACGGCCCCTGCTGCAACGAGGGTGTAGCCCTTGCACATCGGCACCGATCGACGGCAGGCTTCGGCATCCACCTGAATCTCACCGAATTTCAGCCGCTTTCCGACTCTTCTGCCTTGGCGACCAACGGATTGCTGAATGAGGAGGGGTCGTTCTCGGGCTCCATCCGCGCACTCAAGGGCGACAGAGAGCTCATGGCCGCCTGCTTTCGTGAACTCGATATGCAGATTCTCAAGCTGCGCTCCATGGGAGTGGAGATCACTCATATCGACTCTCACCATCATGTTCACACCATCCCCTGGATGCTGCCGGTGATCCGCAGGCTCCAGAAAAAGCATGGGATCTGGCGGATGCGCACCACCATGAACGTTTACGGCCGCACCCTCCACAGCACCCCTCCCCTCACCCGAATCCTGGCCAAGAAGGCCTGGACGGCCACGTGCCGGCTGCGGGGCAGCTGGATGCCTCAGGTGTTCACCGGACTGGACGTCTTTCTCGAAGATCCGCGTCGCAAAGACTTTCAACGGGCTGAATCCATCGAGCTGATGTGCCACCCCGGTCAGGAGGGCTATGGAGAAGATCTGGCTCTGCTGGAGCGCTGCCAGAACATGATGAAGGCCGGCCCCTATCGTTTATGTTCGTTTAAAGACATTTAGCGACCCGGCGTCGGCTGCTGCAGATCATTCACCCCTGGTTGATCAACCAGTACGTCCACGCTGAAGCAGTAGCCCCAAGATGAAGGCAAGATCTGCGGGCTGAAGCCGGATAACGCCGGCCGGTGATGCGCTCTGGCCGCACGCTCTGGCCGCAGCGGAACGGCTGGTTCTTGCGGTGTTGCTGCGGCGATACTGTTGAGATTTCCTCCTGAACGTTTGCGTGCTCATTCGAGGGCTCTCGCCCCCTGAGCAGCCACCCCCCTCTCACCACAATCTGTGTGACATCCCGCATGCGTGCGATGCCCCAGCGCGTGCGATTTCTACACTCAGGGCAGATGGTGCCTGCGGGTTGTGTCCTTTCCCTGGTTGAGCGCCGCAATCCTCTTCCCGATTGCGGCCTCCCTGCTGATTCCCTTCGTGCCCGATGCCGGCGACGGGCGGCGCGTGCGCTGGTATGCCCTCGGAGTGGCGCTGATCACGTTCCTGTTCACAGTGGGGGGATACCTGAACGGCTATGACCCGGCCGACCCTGGCCTCCAGTTGGTGGAGCGGGTGTCCTGGCTGCCGGATCTGGGTCTGGCGTGGTCAGTGGGCGCCGACGGCCTATCGATGCCCCTGATCCTGCTCACCAGCTTCATCACGGCCCTCGCCTGCCTGGCGGCCTGGCCGGTGACATTCAAGCCCCGGCTCTTTTACTTCCTGCTGCTGGCCATGGACGGCGGCCAGATCGCGGTGTTCGCGGTGCAGGACATGCTCCTTTTCTTCCTGGCCTGGGAACTGGAGCTGATCCCGGTCTATCTGCTACTTGCGATCTGGGGGGGGAAGAAGCGTCAATATGCTGCCACGAAGTTCATCCTCTACACCGCCGGCAGTTCGCTATTCATCCTGCTGGCGGCCCTGGCGATGGGCTTCTTTGGGGGCGGATCCCCGAGCTTCGAGTACACCGCATTGGCGGCCAAGAGCTTCCCTGTGGGCTTCCAGGTGCTCTGTTATGCCGCTTTGCTGATCGCCTTCGGCGTCAAACTGCCGATCGTACCCCTACACACCTGGCTACCGGATGCCCACGGCGAAGCCACGGCGCCGGTGCACATGCTGCTGGCCGGCATTTTGCTGAAGATGGGCGGTTATGCGCTGCTGCGCTTCAACGTGCAGATTCTGCCGGAAGCCCACGTTCAGTTCGCGCCGCTGCTGGTGGTGCTTGGCGTGGTGAACATCATCTACGCGGCACTCACCTCCTTTGCACAGCGCAACCTCAAACGCAAAATCGCCTACAGCTCAATCAGCCACATGGGATTCGTGCTGATCGGCATCGGCAGCTTCAGCGCCCTTGGTACCAGCGGAGCCATGCTGCAGATGGTGAGCCATGGGCTGATCGGCGCCTCCCTGTTCTTCCTTGTGGGGGCCACCTACGACCGCACCCATACACTCCAGCTCGATGAAATGGGAGGAGTGGGCCAGAAGATGAGAAAAATGTTCGCCCTCTGGACCGTCTGCTCTCTCGCCTCACTGGCACTGCCAGGCATGAGCGGATTTGTCTCCGAACTCATGGTGTTTGTGGGCTTCGCAACCAGTGAAACCTACAGCCTCAGTTTCCGCATCGTGATGGCGGTGCTAGCGGCCGTGGGGGTGATCCTTACACCGATCTATCTGCTTTCGATGCTGCGGGAGATCTTTTTCGGCAAAGAGAATGCCGAGCTGACCTCCCACACCCATCTGGTGGATGCCGAGCCCCGTGAGATCTATGTGATCTCCTGCCTTTTAGTGCCGATCATCGGCATCGGCCTCTACCCCCGCATCATCACGGACAGCTACCGGGCCTCGATCGAGACCCTGGTGGGCCGCGAAGCCCTCGCCCTGACCCGGGTGTCCTTCCCGCCGGGGAGGGTAGTGATGCGGCCCGCCGCCGTTCCGGCAGGCCTTACGCCCACGGGACCTCTCAAGGCCCCAGGACTGGCCTGAAGGTTCGGGTAACGAACCTGTGCACCCCGGGCGCGAAGGCTTCATCTTCCCGGCGCCGCGCCTACGCTCCGGTTCCGAAAGCTTGCCTGCCCCGCTCGAACGATGCGTCAGCTGAACTTTCTGCTGATCTTCAGCTTCGCCCTGGCGATGGTGATGTTCACCCTGGAGAACACGGCCGCCACCACCGTGCACTTCCTTCCCGGGATCAGCAGCACGCTGCCGCTGGCCGTGCTGTTGCTGGTGGTCGGGGGGATCGGGGCCACGGCCGCCTGGATCTTCGCGGTCTGGACTGGTGTGGTGAAGAAGGTGGAGACCTTGCAGGACGAAGGCGATCGGGAGGCCCAGCAGGTGCGCATCCGCGAGCTTGAGAACGATCTGCAGCGCTACCGGGCCACTGTGGATGCCCAGCTCGGTCTGCTTCCTGCAGCGGGGGAATCCTCAGGCAAAGCCCCCTCCGAAGCCGTGTCAGTCACGGTGGAATGAGCCCGGGAGCGTTTCTCAGGGCTCCCGATCCTCCGCTGGCGGCAGCGGTGCACCACCGGTACCGTTCCATCACCCAGTCGTAGCCGGGGGGCGCGTGGCTGAAGCAGGGGCCAGGCTCGCGATCCGCCTCCTACAGGATGCGGCGATGCGGGGGGAGATCGACCCCTGGGACGTGGATGTGATCGGTGTGATCGACGGCTTCCTCGACCAGCTGCGGCAAAGGATCGAACAACCCCGCATCGCCGCCCTGGTGGGCGGCAGCTACGAGCAGGATCTGGCAGAGAGCAGTGAGGCCTTCCTGGCGGCTTCGGTGCTGGTCGGCCTGAAGGCGGAGGTCCTGGAAGCCTCCACCTTCCCACCCGAGCCCCTGTTCGACCTTGGTGACGACGAGCCCGACGAACGGGATGGGCCCGGCGGGACCGGGCTGATGCTGCCGTCCCGGCCGGAACGCCATCTGCGCCGCCGTCCGGTGGCGCCACCGCCGCTGCAGCGGCCCGTAACCCTGGGGGAACTGATCCGCCAGCTCGAGGACATCGCCGAGCGACTGGAGAATGAGGCCGGCGGCGCGCGCCATCGCCCCCGCTCTCGTCGCTACAGCGAGCGAGCCGCCATCGCCCAGGTGGCCGGGCTGGCGCACCGGGAGAAGCTGCCGGAAACCACCGCCGCCCTCAGCCTGTTCCTGGCCGCCGAAAACGGTCCGGCCCATGGCGGAACATGGCTGGGCTTCGAGGATCTGGTTCGCGTCTGGCAGGAGGCCGCGCCGACAGGCGGCGACGACGACCTGGACCGGGACCGGGTGGGAGTGTTCTGGGCGCTGCTCTTCCTCTGTGCCCAGGGCAGGGTGGAACTGGATCAGGAGGGGGGACTCTTCGGCCCGTTGCGGCTGCGCGCAGTGACGGAGACCGCGGAGGCTGTGGTCTCGGGCTGGGGGCAAGGTCAGGGGTCAGCTCGGGGGCCGGCTCGCGAACTGCTGGCTGCCTGAGGGAAGTCCCTAGGCTTTCTCGATCGATGGTGGATACGCGCTGCCTATGAAGGCGATGATCCTGGCGGCAGGCAAGGGAACGCGGGTGCGTCCGATCACGCACACCACCCCCAAGCCCATGATCCCGATCCTGCAGAAGCCGGTGATGGAATTCCTGCTGGAGCTGCTGCGGCAGCACGGCTTCAACGAGATCATGGTGAATGTGTCGCACCTTGCCGAGGAGATCGAGAGCTACTTCCGCGATGGCCAGCGCTTCGGGGTTCAGATCGCATACAGCTTCGAAGGTCGCATCGAGGATGGTGAACTCATTGGTGATGCGCTCGGATCGGCGGGGGGTCTGCGGCGGATTCAGGATTTCAATCACTTCTTCGATGACACCTTTGTGGTGCTCTGCGGTGATGCCCTGATCGATCTGGATCTCACCGAGGCAGTGCGCCGGCACAAGGCGAAAGGGGCGATGGCCAGCCTGATCGCCAAGCGTGTTCCCCGCGACCAGGTGAGCAGCTACGGGGTGGTGGTGACCGATCCCGACGGCAGAGTGCTCTCCTTCCAGGAGAAGCCGGCGGTTGAGGAGGCTGCCAGCGACATGATCAACACGGGCATCTACATCTTCGAGCCCGAAGTGCTCGATTTCATCCCCAGCGGCACAGCCTTCGACATTGGCTCCGATCTGTTCCCCAAGTTGGTGGAGGCCGAAGCGCCGTTCTATGCCCTGCCGATGGAATTCGAATGGGTGGACATCGGCAAGGTACCCGACTATTGGCAGGCGATCCGCAGTGTATTGCAGGGTCAGGTGCGCCAGGTTCAGATTCCAGGCAAACAGGTGCGTCCTGGCATCTTCACCGGTCTGAACGTAGCGGCCGACTGGGATCGAATCCGTGTTCAGGGGCCGATCTATGTGGGCGGCATGAGCAAAATCGAGGACGGCGCCACCATCATCGGTCCGGCAATGATCGGCCCCAGCTGTCACATCTGTGCCGGCGCCACGATCGACAACTCGATCATCTTCGATTACTCGCGCATTGGCCCTGGTGTACGGCTGGTGGAGAAGCTGGTGTTCGGCCGCTACTGCGTGGACCGCAACGGTGACCACTTCGACCTGCAGGAGGCTGCCCTCGACTGGCTGATCACCGATTCCCGCAGGCAGGATGTCGTTTCCCCTTCACCCCAGCAGAAGGCCATGGCCGAGCTGCTGGGCACCGATCTCGCCCTCAAAACGAACTAGCCCAGCCTGGCGAAGAATCTCCGGAATCCGCTCCTCCGCCTTCACCGCCATCACGTGCACGCCCTGAGCGATCTGCCGGTAGGTAGCCACCTGCTCTGCGGCGATCGCTACCCCTTCGGCCGCAGGATCGGCGGCGGCCTCGAGCCGCTCGATCACCGCATCGGGGATCAACGCCCCAGGCACCACTCGGTTGATGAAGCGAGCATTGCGGGCCGACTTGAGCAGGAACACGCCCGCGAGTACGGGCAGCCCGCGCGGAGCGGTGATCTCCTCCACGAACCGACGCAGGCAGGCCGCGTCCATCACCATCTGGGTCTGCAGAAAACGGGCGCCTGCTGCCCGCTTGCGCTTCACCCGCGCCACCAGCCCGCTCCAGCTGGAGGACTGGGGATCGGCGGCCGCCCCGGCGAGCAGATCGGTGGGGCCGTCGGGCAGGGTTCCTTCCACGGGATCCTGACCTTCGTTGAAGGCGCTCACCAGCTGCAGCAGGCGGACGGCCTCCAGCTCGTTGACGGGTCGAGCAGAGGGCTGATCGCCCGCCCGCACAGGATCCCCGGTGAGGCAGAGCACGTTGCGCAGGCCGAGGGCATGGGCCCCGAGCAGCTCGGCCTGGAGGGCGATGCGGTTGCGATCCCGGCAGGTGAGCTGCAGCACGGGCTCGAGACCCGCTTCCAGCAGCAGGCGGCCCACCGCCAGGCTGCTCATCCGCATCACCGCCCGGCTGCCATCGGTGACGTTCACCGCATCAACCCAGCCCCGAAGCGTCTGGGCAGCCTCGAGGGTGCGGTGGACATCGGCACCACGAGGTGGTGTCACCTCGGCGGTGACGGCGAAACGCCCCTCCGCCAGAGCCTCTCGCAACCCCACCGCGCCCTTGCATCGCCTGGCCATCATGAAGCAGAACCCTGCCTACAGTGAGGCTTCGCTGCCAGCCATCCCATGTCCGAGCGGGACTCCCCCCGCCACGACCTCTCGGAGCGGGAGCTGGAGATCATCGAACTGGTGGCCACCGGACTCACCAACCAGGAGATCGCCGAGCGCCTCACGATCAGCAAGCGCACGGTCGATAACCATGTGAGCAACATCTTCACCAAGACCGGCGCCAAGAACCGTGTGGCGCTGCTGAACTGGGCGATGGACAACGGCAAGATCTGCCGCGACGGCTTCAACTGCTGCGCTCTGGACTCCCACATCCCTGGCAGGGAGGCGGGGTAGTGCCATTCAGGCGGCGGCAGCAGCGGAGCCCACGCGCTCGCTGCTGCCGGGTGGGCGTTCGAGACCCACCACCTTCTCCAGGCTCATCAGGGTGAAGCTGTCGGCCGGCAGGGCGAACAGCTCGGCATAGGCCAGGCAGTCCGACGCTGAGGTGCCGGCAAAACGGAGGATGCCCTGATGGTCGTAGAGGCCGGTCAAGAGGAAGGGGGCGTGGGTGAGCGGAAGGCCCGAAGGAGGCGAAGAGGAGGCATCAGCCAGGAGGCGAGCCTCTTTCGATTTCCTTCGGATTCGACTCTATCCTGACGCCGGGCCAGTGTCTCCCGGCGCCGAGGCCGTGAACAGCTCGTCGCGTTCGACGGCACTCCAGAGGGAGAGGGGGCGACGGGCCAGGGCGGCATTGCTGAGCTCGTGGCGGCCGCTGATCTCCCTGCCGCACCAGGACGGCAGCACCAGCGGGCTGGCGGCGGACACCAGCTCCACTTCCGCCACCACCAGGGGGGCATTGGCCCCCTCGAACACGTCGAGCACCCACTCGCCGCCGGGCAGATCGAGTCCGTGGCGCCGCTTGGCCAGTTCGTGGGGGGCCAGCCGCAGCAGTGCCTTCGCATCGTCCAGGGGGATCGAATACTCGAACTCCAGACGGGTGATAGCCCCATCGTCATCCGTTGTCCCAGGCGGCTGGGGAGCCTTGAGGGTGAGCCAGGCCTGCGCTTTCTCTCCCTGCTCACTCAGCCGAACCCGCACCGTCCGGCCCTGGCCATCGGCCAGGAGGTAGCCCTGGCGCAGATCGGCGTGCCAGCACACATGCGAACGCCAGGCATCACCGCTCACCAGGAACCGTCGCTCGATCTCCAGGGCCATCGCCGCATGCCAGGGGAAGGCCCCGGTTGCGGTGCCCACACCATTGTGGCCGGCGGGCGGAGTCGGACGGCCCCAGCTCAGTTCTCTCCCGGCGCAGCCGCAGTGATGCTGCCGGCCCAGTGCAGCTTGTGTGTGAGGGTGCGGTAGTAGGAAGGACTCTGGTCGAGCACCACCAGCAGGGCAGGATCGGCGGAACGCTGCACGACACAGCGATCACCCGGCTCCAGATCGGTGGCCGGGGCGCCGTCCTGCCATAGACGCACCCGGCGCCCGCTGGGCCCCAGGGGCCAGACGCTCAATCGGGAGCGTGGCGGGACCACCACCGCCCGGCTGGAGAGACTCATCGGGCAGATGGGCGTGACCACGATCGCCTCGATGCCGGGATGCAGGATGGGTCCACCGGCGGCCATGGCATAGCCCGTGGACCCGGTGGGAGTGGCGAAGATCAGTCCATCGCCGCGGTACTGGTCGACGATCTCGCCATCGATCTCCAGCTCCAGCACGCAGGTGGTGGCATTGGCCTCCAGGCAGGGGCGCAGATAGAGATCGTTGAGGGCCACATGGGCAAGGTCGTGCTCATCGAGACCGTCACCACGGTCGATGCGGGCCTCGAGCATCATCCGCCGCTCCAGGGCGAAACGATCCTGCACCAGTCGTCGCCACAGGGAGGCGCCGCCGGCCTCGGCCTCCTCCTCACCCCGAAGCAGGCGGGGATCGTGGGTGAGAAAACCGAGATGACCGCCGACGTTGAAACTCAGCAGCGGCACGCCATGGCAAGCCAGATGGCGTGCGGCCCCCAGGACCGTTCCATCCCCACCGAGCACGACGGCAAGATCGGGAAGGTCGTCTTCGGTGGCCAGCAGGCCGGGGAAGGGATCCGTGGAGGGCCCGCTGGCGGCGATGGCAACGTGCACCCCCTGATTCCTGAGCTCGGAAGCACAGAGAGCCGCCTGTCGCTGGGCCGCAGGACTGGCACTGCGGACAATCAGCCAGACGCGGCGAAGCTGCACGGAGGGGGGTGCGCTACCAGCGCAGCAGGTTGAACCGCTCCATGTCGACCGTCTCGCGGTTGCGATACAGAGAGAGCAGGATGGCCAGACCCACCGCCGCTTCAGCAGCAGCCACGGTGATCACAAAGATGGCGAAAACCTGGCCTCGGATCAGCTGTCCATCCACGTAGCTGGAGAAGGCCATCAGATTGATGTTCACCGCATTGAGCATCAGCTCGATGCTCATCAGCACGCGCACGGCATTGCGGCTGTTGATCAGGCCCCAGACCCCCGTGCAGAAAAGAACGGCAGCAACGGTGAGGAAAGCCTGCAGGGGAATGGCGGAAGCGGTCATCAGCGGGTCTCCTGGAGCTGGGGGTCGGTGGGGGTTTCGATCAGCAGCGGCGTGCGGGCCTTCTCGATCAGCCCCTGATCCACAGGCTCGCCGGTGATCACATCACTGGCGAAGACGTCACGGCGAGCGAGCACGATGGCGCCGATCATGGCCATCAACAGCAGCACGGAAGCCAGTTCGAAGGGGAGAAGGTAGTCGCTGAAGAGATGCTCACCGATGCGGATGGTGGCCTCCTCACCCACCGGCACGGGCCCGGGCAGTGCCCAGGCCGTGGTGAAGGCCACCCTCAGGAGAAGCCCGAACAGACCGGCGCAGACCAGGCCGGAAAGCACACGGCGCAGAGGCAGGCCGGGGATGGCGGCGAGGTTCTCCTTCTTGTTCACGAGCATGATCGCAAACAGGATCAGCACGTTGACTGCGCCTACGTACACCAGGATCTGGGCGGCGGCGACAAAGCTGGCATTGAGGAGCCGGTAGAGCCCGCTCACGGAGAGGAACACGCCACCCAGAAGGAAAGCGGAGTACACGATGTTGGGCAGCAGCACCACGCCCAGGGATCCGAGCACGACAGCAGCGGAGAGCAGGAAGAAACAGATCTGCTGGGTGGTGGAGGCGATCGTCATGAGGAGGGTTCTCCGTTGGCGGTGGCGCTGGTGGTGGCGACGGACTCGGGCACTTTGCCCGCTCGGGGGTCGGTGTCGGGGACGCCATGGGGATCCATCACCCCCTTGGGCAGGTAGGCCAGTTCGCGGAGGGCGAACACGGCGGGGTCGCTCGTGACGCTGGTGGGCAGACGGCCGAGGGCGATGTTGTCGTAGTTGAGACTGTGACGATCGAAGGCCGCCAGTTCGTACTCCTCGGTCATGGAGAGGCAGTTGGTGGGGCAGTACTCGACACAGTTACCGCAGAAGATGCAGACCCCGAAATCAATCGAGTAGTTGCGCAGCTCCTTCTTCTTAGTGGCCTTGTTCATCACCCAGTCCACCACCGGCAGATTGATGGGGCAGACGCGGACACACACCTCACAGGCGATGCACTTATCGAATTCGTAGTGGATGCGCCCGCGATAGCGCTCCGAGGGGATCAGCTTTTCGTAGGGATACTGCACCGTGATCGGCCTGCGGCGCAGATGGTCGAAGGTGACCGAAAGCCCCTGGGTGAGGTATTGGGCCGCACCCACGGCATCCTTGGTGTAGTCACCGACTTTCTTGAGGAACCCGAACATCGGGGCAACAGGCGGAGAACAGGAAGTGGGAGCATCATGGCCCCCTGAAGGGAGAAGCGGCGCAGGGGCTCAGCCGCCGAACACAGCCGGGAACGCCAGCTTGAGGGCCGCCGTGACCAGCAGATTGACCAAGGCGATCGGCAGCAGGAACTTCCAGCCCAGATCGAGCAGTTGGTCGATCCGCACCCTGGGGACGGTCCAGCGCAACAGGATCGCGAAGAAGACGAGCAGGTAGGCCTTGAGCACGGTCATCACGATCCCGAGGCTGCCGGTGATCACCTGCAGAAGCGGAGAGTCGATCGGAACGTTGAACCAACCGGCGATCCACTCCACCGGCACCGGGAAGCTCCAGCCGCCGAGATAGAGAACAGCCACCAGCAGGGCTGAGAGCACCAGATTGATGTAGCTGCCCAGATAGAACAGGGCGAACTTCATACCGGAATACTCCGTCTGGTAACCCGCGACCAATTCCTCCTCGGCCTCAGGAAGGTCGAAGGGAAGACGTTCACATTCAGCCAGGGCACAGATCCAGAAGATCACGAAACCCACGGGCTGGCGCCAGATGTTCCAGCTGAGGATGCCGGCTCCAGACTGCTGGTTGACGATGTCGACGGTGCTGAGCGAGTTGCTCATCATCACCACCGCAAGAACAGCAAGGGCAAGGGGAATCTCATAGCTGATCGATTGGGCTGCAGCCCGCAGCCCTCCCAGGAGGGAGTACTTGTTGTTGCTGGAATAGCCGCTCATCAGCAGGCCGATGGGCTGGATCGAACTGAGGGCAATCCACAGGAAGATGCCCACGCCCACGTTGCTGATGAGCAGGTTCTGGCCGAAGGGCACCACCAGCCAGGACAGGATCACCGGCACCAGCACCAGCACCGGGCCAAGGGTGAACAGCAGCCCGTCTGCACGGGCGGGAATGATGTCCTCCTTGAACACCAGCTTGAGGCCGTCGGCCATCGGCTGCAGCACGCCAAGGGGGCCGGCGTACTCCGGACCGATGCGCTGCTGCACGGCGGCCGAGATCTTGCGCTCCAGCCAGACGTTCACCAGCACACCCACCACGGCGGCCACCAGCACGGTGACCATCGGCAGAGGCAGCCAGAGCAGCCGGGCGACCCCGGGGCCAACCCCCATACCGGCGAGGGCCTCGACGAAGCTGGCCTGGAGATCAAGGCCGGAACTCAATACCGGGGTCGTCACCATGGAGGAGGGCACCGCGGGGGGCAACTTAGGCCGGAACCGGCGCCATCGGCCGGCTCTCCAACGGCAGCCAGTCGCGCGGGGCGGAGCCGGTGTAGATCTGAGTGGGCCGGAAGATGCGATTGGCGCCGATCTGCTCGCGCCAATGGGCCAGCCAGCCTGCGGTTCGGGCGATCGCGAAGATGGGGGTGAAAAGATCCCGAGGGATGCCGAGCTTCCGATACACCAGCCCCGAGTAGAAGTCGACGTTGGGATAGATGCCCTTGGGTCCGAGCCGCTCCGCGGCGGCCGCCTCCAGCCTCTGCGCCACGTCGTACATCTCGTCGTGGCCGAAGCGCAGGAAGAGGTCTTCGGCCAGGCCCTGGAGGATCACGGCCCGCGGATCCTTGACCCGGTACTCGCGGTGGCCGAAGCCCATGATCTTCTGCTTGGAGGCGATCGCCTCATCCAGCCAGGCCTCCACCCGATCGACGCTGCCGATCTGCTCGAGCATGTCGAGGACATCCTCGTTGGCACCGCCGTGCAGAGGGCCGGCCAGGGTGCCCACAGCCGAGGCCACCACCGCATAGGGATCGGTGAGCGTGCTGGCCGTCACGCGGGCACTGAAGGTGCTGGCATTGAGGCTGTGCTCGGCATGGAGGATGAGGCAGGCGTCAAAGAGACGGGCCGCCATCGGATCCGGCTCACGCTCGGTGAGCATGTAGAGGAAGTTCGCCGCGTAAGTGAGATCGTCGCGGGGCTGGATCGGATCCTGTCCTTTGCGGATCAGCTGGAACGCCGCCACCATCGTTGGGATCTTGGCGATCAGCCGCACGACCGCATCGAAGATGTAGTGGGGGTCGTTGAGGGCGCGGCGCGAATAGAACAGGCCCAAGGATGCGGCGCTGGCCTGCAGCGCATCCATCGGGTGCCCCGTTGCCGGGAAGCACTTCATCATGTCGCGGATGCGGAAGCTCACCCGCCGGTGCATCTGCACCTCCTGCTCGAACTCCCGCAGCTGGAAGATGGTGGGCAGCTCGCCCCAGATCAGCAGATAGGCCGTTTCCAGGAAGCTGCTGCGCTGGGCGAGCTGCTCGAGGGGATAGCCGCGATACGTGAGCAGGCCACGGTTGCCATCGATGTCACAGATGGCCGACTGGGTGGCAGGCACCCCCTCCAGGCCGGGCCGGAACGGCACCCCGGCTGCCGACTCGGGGCTGCGGCTCCCGGCCGCCTCCGCTCCGGGGGTTGCCGCTCCGGGGGTTGCCGCGTCCATACCAAGAGCTGAGATCTCCCGGAAACCTAGGTGGGCGCCTTGCCCCAGCGCCGTAGCGCTGGTTGCCTGGTTCGGTGCACCCTCACGTGACAGCTCCGGCCTCAGCTCCCCGCCAGCAGGAGGCGGGGAGCCAGCAACAGCCGCAGCCGGGCCCGCCCTGCGAGCCCCGAGGTAGCCGGTCCCGGCAGGCGCAGCACGGCGAGGCCGGCCTTGCGCAGATCGATCGATCCCGGCACCGCGCCGATCAGGCGGGCCACCAGCAGGCCCAGATCCGGTTCATGGCCCACCAGGGCCAGCCGGCGCCTGCTCCCCCCGGAGGGGCCCAGCTCCGCCAACCAGGTGCCGATCAGGGGGAGGGGATCCCCTCCGGGAGCCAGGGCCTCCGCCAGTTCCAGCCTGGGGGCCAGGCCGGCGGCCACCGCCAGCTCGGCGGTCTGGCGGGCCCTGGCGAGGGGGCTGGCCAGCAGGCGGTCGGCCCGCATTCCCGAGTCCACCAACCGCTCGAGGACCGCGCGGGTGCGCCGCCGTCCGGCTTCGGTGAGCTCGCGGCCGTCATCGGGCCTGGAGGGACTGCGATCAACGGCGATGCCATGACGCAGAAGCAGCAGGTCGGCGGCCATAGGGGTTCAGTCGAAATCGATCCGGGCGTCGAACCGGAGGCCGGCGGCCTCCGGTTCGAGGGCAAGGGCCAGCCCCTGAACCGGGTCATCGAAGCTGCCGCCGGCGAGGGCGCCGAGCAACCGCCAGGGGGGCAGACCATGGAGCAGAGAACGCGCCGGGGCGGGTGCCAGGGCCCACTGGAAGGGAGCCGAGGGGCGCTCCAGCACCTCGAGCTGGCGCATGCGCCGACCGCCCTCGGCACCGGTGCGGGCCTCCAGCAGTTCGAGACGACCGCCCCACCAGGCCAGTCCGTTCTCCACGCTCCGCCAGCCGGCCAGGGAGGCCTGGAGACGGTCGTCGGCCCCGCGGCGGGAGCCCCGGGTGGCCGCCGCGAGCCGGGTCCATACCAGTAAGGAACGATCCTCCAGATCGAGTGGCGCCGGAATGAGGCCCTCCGCCGCCAACGGAGCCTCCAGGGCAGCCGGGTCAGGCTGATCGCTGTCCGTGCCCAGCAACCACCCCTCGCTGCCGTCGGTCGCCAGCAGGGTGCCCTGGTCGCGGCTCGCCACCAGGGCCGGCAGGGGCCCCGCCTCCGCGGCGGCCACGGGAGCGAGGGAACGGGAGAGCAGGGGCGCGACCAGGGGAACCGCGGCCAGGCCCGCGGGGTCGTGGAGAAGGGCGAGGCTGGCGGCATCGCCGCGGCGGCCGGCCAGAAGGGCCTCGCGCCGGTCCACCGGGAGGGTGGAAGCGGGAGGCAGCGGGGTGGGCAGATCCAAGCGCCCGCGCACCGCCAGGCCACGGCCGGCTGGCCTCAGAGCTGCGATCAGACGGGTCGGCCGATCCGCCGGGTCATCCGGCAGAGCGATGCCGAGCCAGTGTTCGATCGCCTGGGGCCGGGCGAGCAGCAGCGCGGCCGCCGGCCCGAGCTGCTCCAGGCTGCCGCTCAGGCCGGGCTGTCCGGCCTGGTTCAGTTCGTCGATCTGCGACACATCAAGCGCCTGCTCGAGAATGCCGCGTCCCGAGGCGATCAGCACCAGGTCGTCGTCGACCAGGGCCGTGGCCAGGGGCATCGGGTCCTGGCCCACCAGAGCACCGCGCCCGCTGATCAGACCCATGCCTCGGTAGCGGCTCACCTGCAGATCGGTGCCGGCCAGGCTGCGGGTCTGCCAGAAGCGCTGCAGGAAGCGGCGGGCTCCGTCCTGATCGCGGCTGCCCAGCACGAGCAGCCAGCCCCCGGACCCGGAGGACGTCTCAGCGTCTTTCTCCCCCGGGGAGGGCGCGTCGAAGAGGGCCAGGCCCACCGGCGCGTCGAGCCAACCCGCCAGTTCGTTGGGGTAGTCGAGACCAGCGGCGGCGACGGCCCCGTCCCGCAGCCGGGCGACGGCGTCGGCGGCCTCACGGCGCCGGCGTCCCTCGGCGACGGCCCGTGCATAGGCCACAGGCTCCTGGCCGTCGGTGAACAGGTAAAGAGCGAGGGGGGCCTGGCGGGGCACGAAGCGGGCGGCGAGCGGCACCTCCAGAGGCCGACGGGCGAGCTGCAGAGGGCTGCCCTGCCAGACCAGCCACCAACCTCCAAGCCCGAGACCGAGGACGGCCAGCACCACCGCGAGCACCACCGCGAGGAACGGGCGGGCCTTCATGCGTCTCCATCAGGATGGGCACCATCCTGCCCCCGCCCGCGCAGCCCCGCCTCCCATGAGCCAGCCCCGCCCGATCCGCGCCCTCGAGCTCCAGCAGCGGCTGGAGCGTGGCGAGCCGATCCAGCTGGTGGACGTGCGGGAGGATCAGGAGCTGGCGATGGCCCGCCTGCCCCATGCCGTGGTGCATCTGCCCCTGAGCCGTTCCGCCGAGTGGATGGCGAGCCTGGAGGAGCGTCTGGATCGGGAGCGGCCGGTGGCGGTGCTCTGCCATGCGGGTGTGCGCAGCTGGAACTTCGCCTGCTGGCTGATGCAGGAGCACGCCTATGGAGACGTCTGGAACCTGCAGGGAGGGATCGACGCCTGGAGCGTGGAGGTGGACCCTGCGGTCCCCCGCTACTGATCCGGCCGCCGGGGCGGCCTCCCCCCCGGCGGAGTTGCGGATCCAGTCCCTACGATCCACTTACTTTTCCATTCGTCGCCACTCCCGTGGAGTCCCTGCCGCGCCGACAACAGGAGGTGCTCCAGGCCACGGTCCGGCACTACGTCGACACGATGGAGCCGGTGGGTAGCACCACCCTGGTGCGCCGCTTCGGCCTGCCGGCCAGCCCCGCCACCGTGCGATCGGCCATGGGGGCCCTGGAGCTGCGGGGCCTGCTCACCCAGCCCCACACCTCCGCCGGTCGGATCCCCAGCCAGCTGGGGTACCGCCACTACGTGGACCGGCTGCTGCCGGCTCCCGGCTCCGCGGCCCTTCAGCTCGACCGGGAGCTGGCGGGGCTGAGCCTCCAGTGGGCGGCCCTCGATGATCTGCTGCTGCACCTGGCCCGCCGCCTCGCGGACTTCACCGGCCTGCTGAGCCTGATCACACGGCCGCGGCGCCAGCGGCCGGAGTTGCAGGAGATCCGGTTGGTAGCGAGCGCGGAGCGCCTGCTGGTGTTCCTGGTGCAGGGACCGGCCCTGACCACCAGCCTGAACCTGCGGCTGCCGCATGGAGGGGTCGACACCCTGCCGGTGCTGGAGCGCTGGGCGAACAGCCAGCTGCGCCAGGGCCGCTCGGGCATCATCTCCTGGGAGCGGATGCCGGCGGAACTGCGGGGCAGCGGCGACCTGCTGCGCCAGGCCCTGGAGAACCACGCCCGAAGCGGCGCCCACGGCCCCGATGGCGTCGTGGCCGCGGGGCTGGGAGGCCTGCTGGGCCAGCCGGAGTTCGGCCGCACCTCCACCCTGCTGCCGCTGGTGCAACTGGTGGAGAAGCGCCCGGAGCAGGTTCTGGGGCCTGGCGAAGCGATCTGGATCGGCAGCGAGCATCCCGAGCCGGCGCTCGGTCAGTGCAGCGTGGTGCAGGCCAAGTACCACACCGGCGACGGCGGGGAGGGCCAGGTGGCGCTGGTGGGCCCGATGCGCATGGCCTATGCCACCGCCCGCTCGGCGGTGCGCTCGGTGGCCACGATCCTGCAGCGGCTGCTGAGCTGAACCGACGATGACGTACTGCGTCGGATTCCTGCTCAAGGCAGGCCTGGTCTTCGCCTCCGATTCCCGCACCAATGCGGGGGTGGACTACATCTCCACCTACTCCAAGATGCACGTGTTCCAGCCGACGCCTGATCGGCTGTTCGTGCTGATGGCCGCCGGCAACCTGGCCACCACCCAGGCGGTGCTCAACCGCATCCGCCGCGATCTTGAGGTGCGCCGCGATGGCGACAGCCTTCCCGCCGGCGCACCGGGATCCGGTGGCGCGGAGGGGCCGGATCTGCTCGATGCCCGCTACCTGTTCGAAGCCGCCGATTACGTGGGCCGGCTCAGTGTGGCTGTGCAGCAGGCCTATGCGGCCTCCCTGCAGCAGGCCGGCGCCAGCGGCGAAGCCAGCTTCATCCTGGGCGGTCAGATCGCCGGCCAACCCCACGGACTCTGTCTGATCTACCCACAGGGCAACGCCGTGATGGCCACCCAGGACACACCCTTCCTGCAGATCGGCGAGAGCAAATACGGCAAACCCCCGCTCGACTACATCGGTCACACCGATCTGTCGCTCGAGGATGCCGCGCGTCTGTGCCTGGTGTCGCAGATCATCACGCGCCGGTCCAACCTCACGGTGGGCCCCCCGTTTGAGATCGCCATGGTTCCGGCGAACGAACAGCGGGTATCCCGCCGCCTCAAGCTCACCAAGGGGATGCCGGAGATCAACCGCACGATGGAGGTCTGGTCGCGGGCGATGCGGGAGGCCATCGACCGCCTGCCCCGCTTCCCCTGGGAGGAGGATCCGCTGTAGCGGCGGGCCCGAAGGGACTGGTTCAGCCCCCCAGCGCTCCGCCGAGGCGGTCGGCCACCGTGTTCACATCCTTGTCGCCGCGGCCGGAGAGGTTCACCACCACCTCGGTGCCGGGGGCCAGGGTGGGACAGAGCTTCTCCAGCCAGGCGAAGGCGTGGGCCGTCTCCAGGGCCGGGATGATCCCCTCCAGGCGGCAGAGAAGCTGAAGAGCCTCGAGGGCTTCGTCATCGGTGACGGCGCCGTACTCGGCCCGGCCGATGGTTTTCAGGTAGCTGTGCTCCGGCCCGACGCCGGGGTAGTCGAGACCGGCGCTGATCGAATGAGCTTCCTGCACCTGGCCCTCGGCGTCCTGGAGCAGCAGGCTCATGGCGCCATGCAGCACCCCCACCCGGCCTTCGGTGATGGTGGCGGCATGGCGACCGGTGGCTACGCCGTCACCGGCCGCCTCCACGCCGATCAGGCGCACCGAGGTGTCCTGCACGAAGGGATGGAACAGGCCCATCGCATTGGAGCCGCCGCCCACGCAGGCCACGAGCACATCCGGCAGCCGGCCGAAGGCTTCGGCGCACTGGCGCTTCGCCTCCTCACCGATCACGGCATGGAAATCGCGCACCAGCATCGGGTAGGGGTGGGGACCGGCCACCGAACCGAGGATGTAGTGGGTGGTCTCCACGTTGGTGACCCAGTCGCGGATCGCCTCGCTGGTGGCGTCCTTGAGGGTGGCGGTGCCGGCGGTGACCGGCTGCACCGTGGCGCCCAGCAGGCGCATGCGGAACACGTTCAGGGCCTGGCGGCGCATGTCCTCGGCGCCCATGTAGATCACGCACTCCAGGCCGAAGCGGGCGCAGACGGTGGCGGTGGCCACGCCGTGCTGGCCGGCGCCGGTTTCAGCGATGATCCTCTTCTTGCCCATGCGTAGGGCGAGGAGCGCCTGGCCGAGGGCATTGTTGATCTTGTGGGCACCGGTGTGGTTAAGGTCTTCCCGCTTCAGCCAGATGCGGGGGCCGCCCTCGGGGCGCCGGTAGTGCTCGGTGAGGCGTTCGGCCTCGTACAGAGGGCTGGGCCGGCCCACGTAGTGACGAAGCAGGTGGTTGAGCCGTTCGGTGAAGGCGGGATCGGCCCAGGCCTCGGCGGCGGCCGCCTCGAGCTCCGCCAGAGCGGGCATCAGGGTTTCCGGCACGTACTGACCGCCGAAGGCTCCAAAGCGACCGAGGGGATCGGGCCGCAGCCCAGGAGCCAGGGCGGCAGGATCAGTCGCTGCGGAAACGGTGCTGGTCACCTGCGGCGGGAACGAAGTTCTCCCAGCGTAGGGAGACAACCAACCGCTACCGGCCGGGGCGCGACGCGGGAGCGCAAATCCTGGAGCTGAGGCCGGAGTGGGGAGGCGGTTAGCTTGGCCGCAGCAACGACCTGGGCATGCTGGCAGAGGAGTACCTGGAGTCTCTCACCCTGTCGGAGCGACTGCATCGCGAGAATCCCAACCTCCCAGGGCGAATCTATTCCGATCGAATTCTTGATTTCCTGCGCGATGGCGTGGTGATCCTTCCGCAGGTCATCGATCCAGACCTGCTCGAACGGTTCGACTCCGACCTGAGTGAGCTGCCGAAGCTTGCGGCAACGTCGCTCCTGCACGGCATGATCGGCATCGACGGCAAAGCCGAGCACTATCAGGCAAGAGTGCTCCGCAACCTCACGGCACTGGGTGTCACCGACTTCCGCCAGGCTCCTCCCGGACTGAAGCTCAACGACCTTCACCGCTATTTTGATTCCGCCAGGGCCTTGGCCTTCTCCGGGCCGATCATCAGCTTCCTCGATGAACTCTTCGGATCCGAACCTGGCCTGATTCAGAGCCTCACCTTCTGGAAAAGCAGCGAGCAGAGCCTGCATCAGGACTTCTCCTTCGTCCATCACCACCACAGGCTGGGTCATCTGGCAGCGGCCTGGATCCCACTGGAGGACATCAGCGCCGACTCTGGGCCCCTGGTGTATTACAAGGGCTCCCATCTCCTCACGAACCAGCAGTTCTTCGACTGGGGCGGGGGCAACATCCTGGCCAGTCGTGATTCCGACAGCCAGACCTTCATCAACTACGGCACCTATCTCGAGGAACTGATCCGCAGCCAGGGTTGGGAACCGAGTGTTTTCCTGCCCCGCCGTGGCGATCTGCTGATCTGGCACGGTGCCCTGATCCACGGCGGTACGCCGATGCGCAACACGGCCCTCACCCGCCGCTCCTACGTGTGTCACTACACCGCTGCGGCCGGCCACCGGGCGATGGCGCGCTACCGGGTGGGCGAAGGACTGGATTTCTCCGAACCACCGTCCCTGCCGCCGGAGGTGCAACGCCGGCCTCTGCCCGAGCGGATCGTCCATGCCGCCAGGCGACGCCTGGAAAGCCTGCTCCCCTGACCCGCCCGATCGTGCCAACGCAGCCATCAGCCCGCTGGATCGATGCCCTGCCATGGGGGGCGCAGGGGATGCCGGCCGTGGTGGGCTGGAGCTGGCTGATCAGCCGGCTGCTGTTCTTCCTGCCTCTGGCCATCGCCGTGCAGCTGCGGGCGCCCGGGGAACTGGCGGAACGGCTGCGTCAGTGGGATGCCGCCCACTACCTGCAGATCGTGACCGAGGGATACGCCGGCGACAACTTCGCCTTCTTCCCCCTCTTCCCCGCCGCCACGAAAGCGGTGGCCGGGGTGTTGCACCTGGCGCCGCTGGCGGTGGCGCTGGCGCTGGTCAATGGCGCCTTCCTGATGGCGCTGGTGGTGATCGCGCGACTGAGCCGGCGTTGCCTGGGCGAAGACGCGGCCCGGGCCGTGGTGTTGCTCACCTGCTTCAACCCGATGAGCATCTTCTTCGCGATCCCTTACACCGAAGCCTTCTATCTCCTGCTCACGGGGTTGACGCTGCTCTGCCTGGTGCGCCCCCCCCTGCGGGTGCCCGGCGTGGCCGTGCTGGGGGCCCTGACCAGCGCAACCCGGCCCACCGGCGTGGTGATCCTGCCGTCGATCCTGATCGCCTTCCTCCTGCGGCGCCGACCTGCCGCCGGCCTGGTGGCCAGCCTGGGGGCCCTCGCTGGGCTTGGGGGGGTCGCCCTGCTCAACTGGCGGCTGAGCGGCGACCCGCTGGCCTTTCTGCATGCTCAGCAGGCCTGGGAGGTGCGCCCGGGCTTCAATCTCTCGGGTCTGCCGTTCTGGCTCGAACGACTGTCCAAGGTGTTCCTCGGCCCTGTCAACACCCAGGCGAGCGCCCTGATCGACGGCGCCTATCCCGCCCAGTTCAGCGCGGTGCTCGGCGTGGCAGCCCTGGCGGCGGGCCTGCGGCGGCGCCAGCCGGCCATCAGCTTCGCGCTCTCCCTGGTGGCCTTCCTGTCCTACTGGCTGGTGGCCGGCATGTCGGGCCTGAACCTGCTGGCGGTGGTGGGAGCCCTGCTGCTGTGCGGCTGGGGCCTGGGCCGCCTGCCTCTGGAGGTGTGGGCGTTCGGCGCCGCCAGCCTGGCTTCCTACTTACTGAAGCAGCACACCATGAGCCTGGAGCGGCACATCTTCGCCACGGTGCCGCTGCTGATGCTCCACGGCGCCTGGTTCCACGAACACCCCCGCTGGCTGCGCTTCCTGGTGGGTTTCGGGGCCCTGCTGCTGGTGATCTATGCCCTGCGCTTCGCGGCGGGCCAGTGGATCGGCTGAGCAGCGGCGGCGCCGGCCTGCGGCCAGAATCGCGCCCAGGTACGCGGCAACGGTGATGGCCCCCAAAGGCGGCTGGCAGGAATTTCCCAGTGCCGCCAGCACGGCCCGTCCGGCGGCGGACGCCGCGGCGCCGGCGAAGGCCCAGCAGCGGGTGCGGGTGCAGCGCACCAAGGCGGGCAAGGGCGGCAAGCTGGTGACGGCGATCACCGGCCTGGAGATCCCCGAGGCCGAGGCGAAGACGCTGCTGAAGACCCTCAAGGCCAGTGCGGGCACCGGCGGGAGCCTCAAGGACGGCGTGATCGAGCTGCAGGGCGACCAGGTGGCGGCAGCCCTGGCGGCCCTGGAGAGGGAGGGCTTCCGGCCGAAGCAGGCGGGGGGCTGAGGGGGCCATGCGGCCACCGCTGGTGTATCACCCGGCCTACTCGGCGCCGCTGCCCAGCAGCCACCGCTTCCCGATGGCCAAGTTCCGGCTGCTGCACGACCATCTGCGGCGGCTGGACCTGGCCCGGCCCGAGCAGCTGCATCAGCCGCTGCCGATCGCCCGACGGGCGCTGGAGCTGGTGCATAACCGCAGCTACCACGAGGGCTTCTCGCGTGATCGGCTGAGCGCAGCGGAGCAGCGCCGCATCGGCCTGCCGGCCACCAGGCCGCTGGTGCGGCGCAGCTGGCTGGCGGTGGGCGGCACGCTGCTCACCGCCCGGCTGGCCCTGCGCCACGGCCTGGCCTGCCACCTGGCGGGCGGCACCCACCACGCGTTTCCCGCCTATGGCAGCGGCTTCTGCATCTTCAACGACGTGGCGGTGACGGCACGGCTGCTGCTGGCCGAAGGTGCCGTGACGCGGCTGATGGTGGTGGATCTGGATGTGCACCAGGGCGACGGCACCGCGGCGATCTTCGAAGGTGATCCGCGGGTGTACACCTTCTCGGCCCACGCCGCCAGCAACTTCCCGCTGCGCAAGCAGACGAGCGACCACGACCTGCCCCTGACCGATGGGCTGGAGGATGACGACTACCTGACCCTGGTGGGAAACCGCCTGCCGGAGCTGCTGGAGCAGGTCCGGCCGGAGTTGGTGCTGTACAACGCCGGGGTGGATCCTCACCGCAACGACCGGCTGGGCCACCTGGCCCTCAGCGACCACGGCCTGCTGCTCCGCGACAGGATGGTGCTGGAAACGTGTCTGCGTCGCCGCATCCCGGTGGCCAGCGTGATCGGAGGCGGCTACGACGCTCTGCCGGATCTGGTGGCCCGCCACGGCCTGGTGTTCCGGGCGGCGGCGGAGGTCGGGCTGCTGCTGGGGCTGTGAGCACGTGCGGGATGGACAATGGCCTCCAGCCCCGCCCGACGCCGCCATGACCGCCAGCGCCCCGAAAGCGACGAATATCGTGTGGCACCACTCCACCGTGACCCGCGCGGCCCGGGCCCACCAGCGCGGCCACCGCAGCGCCATCCTCTGGTTCACGGGGCTGAGCGGCGCCGGCAAGAGCACCCTGGCCAATGCGGTGAACTCCGCCCTCTTCGAGCAGGGGCTCAGCTGCTACGTGCTCGACGGCGACAACGTGCGCCACGGCCTCTGCAAGGACCTGGGCTTCTCCGACGCCGACCGGGAGGAGAACATCCGGCGGATCGGCGAGGTGGCCAAGCTGTTCCTCGATGCCGGCGTGGTGGTGCTGACGGCCTTCGTGTCGCCGTTCCGGGCCGACCGCGAACGCGCGCGGGCCCTGGTGGAGCCCGGCGACTTCATCGAGATCCACTGCGCCGCCGATCTGGACGTGTGCGAGAGCCGCGACACCAAGGGGCTCTACGCCAAGGCGCGGGCCGGGGAGATCAAGGAGTTCACCGGCATCTCCAGCCCCTACGAGGCCCCGGAGAACCCGGAACTGCGGGTGGACACGGGCCACGGGGATCTGGAGGCCTGCGTGGCCCAGGTGCTGGCCCACCTCGAGCAGGCGGGCGTCATCCCAGCACCGACGGACGCCTGAACCGCGCTCCGGAGCATGCCGGGGAATCGGCGTGCCCCCGAGGGAGGAGGCGCAACGAGCGATCAAGCTTCTGGAGCCACCAGACTCTTCGAGGTGGCTTGTAGCGAAGGCTGGAACGATGGCCCTGGCCCGCGCACCCGGTCGGGCCGAGAATTCATAGAGTCGCGAATAACTTAACCGAAGAATACAGACCCGTTTTTAGCCATGACTAACGCCCTTTGCCAGGAATGATCACAAACTGAAGGGAGTAGCCGTTCCCTGGCTGCTTACATGCATGCGACGTAGCATGAGGAGATCTCCATGAGCTGGCTCGGCGTCTGCCGCGCCGGCTCGTGAGCCCTCGGGCATCCAGTTCCACGCATTTCATCGCGGCAAGGCCATGGTCGTTCTCAATTGGAAAGGTGGTCTCGGCAATGTGACCCTTTCGCCGACCGCGGCACCGCTAGGCGTCCCGTATCAGACCGCCCTTCCTTCTCTCTGGCCCCCATTACCGCCAAGCAATGCCCTGCCAGGAGAGCGAGGCATTTACTTTCTTGTCGAAACCGACTCCGAAACCGGGGAGATTAAATACACGAACGGCCAGCCAACGTTCATCATAGACTCCGACGGATTCAAAATCCCTTACGGATACACTACTTACAAAACCGACGACCTCATCAATAACGACACACTGGAAGACGATGTTGTTGTGATCGGCTTTCCGCCGGGGGGCGACCTCGGTGACCTGTATTCCAACGCCCTCAACCTCACCACCATCCGCCTGGGTGACGGCAATGACAGCTTCCGGATCGTAGGGAACGGCATCAACCAGACGGTGAAAACCGAGGTGAGCATCGAGGCCTCTCAGGGCTACATCTTCCAGTCGAACATCTTCGCGGGCTCGGGGGATGACTATGTATCGGTGCTGATGCCCTGGCAGAGCATATTCAGAGGCGGCACCAATACCAACTACGGCCCGAGCGGCCTCAACCTGCAGCTCTCCGAAGACCTCACCCTTGAGGAAGTTCCTTACGGCGACACGATTCAGCTCAAGGGATCGCGTGCCGACTGGGACATCGAGTTCAAGGACGGAAACGGCGATGGGTCCGTGACACTGGCCTCCATCCTCAACGAGGAGGACTACATCGCCACCTCCAACAACAACCGCATCTATGGCTTCGAGCGGCTGCTCTTCGGTGACATCCTGTTCGATCTGGCGCTCTATGCGCAGGCCCCCAGCAATGCCATCTACGGCCAGCCGGAGTACTTCCTCTTCGGCAGTGAAACCGCACCCGAACTGAACTCCAGCGCTGGTGCCGAGCTTTGGCAAGCATTCCGTTTCAACCGCACCAGGATCGGAGGCATCAAGGGAGCCACCGAGTCACGCATCACTATAGAAACAGGCTCCTTCGATGACACTCCCTATCTAGTGGATGGCATTGCTTATGCCTCCCTCTTAACCGAGGCTGGCAAGGACATCCTCTACCTTGGCGCCTGCGGCAACGCCTTGGTTGACACAGGTGCTGACGATGACATCTTAATCGTGGCGAACGCCGTTACCGACTCCACGCTAGTTGGTGGTAGCGGGAGAGATTCTTTCACGATTGGCTCGGCCTCCAACGCTCAGATCGTGCTAGGCATGGATACTGAGAACGAAACCGACACGGTGGAAATTCTCGGATCACTTTCTAACACTGTGATTCGTGGCGGTGGCGGCTTTGACACCCTGATCATACGTGGCACCTTCCCAGACGGCGCGACAAACAAGATCGTCACCGACAGTACAGGGACCCACTTACAACTGGGAACCAACCGCTTTTACGGATTTGAATCGATCAACATTTCCAATCCGCCTACGCCTACACCGACCACAGCCGTAAGTGAGATCCGCCGCAACGTATATGCCAGCGAATGGATCAGCTCTGATTACGACAGCCAGAACATTGATGGCATCCTCGGGCCTGGCACCAGCCCGATCACTATCGAGACTGGCGATGGCGACAACGCCATCAACGTTCAGGATCAGAGCGGAACGCTAAAGAACATCACTAATGCAGTTATCAACACCGGTGGTGGCGCCGATGTGGTCAACGCTGCCGCGCTTGCCGGCGCCACTGTGAACCTTGGCCCCGGCAGCGACCAAGCATCTTTTGCGTCAGTACGCAACGCGACAGTGAATGGCGGCAGCGAAAACGACACCATCCTGCTCGGTGGCCCCACCAGTCTCTCCGCCGCCACCATCGACGGCGGCCTCGGCACCGACACCCTGGTGGTCAGCGGCCTGCGCTCGAGCTGGAAGCTCAGCCCGGAATCCGATGGCCTCGGCAACCTCACCGGCATCCGCTCCAGCGCAACAGGACTCTCGAGCAGCCTGTTCACCGGCATCGAGATCTTCCAGTTCGACGACTGGAAAACCAGCGAGAATCCTGGCCCCGGCGTGAAGCTCGCCGGGATCGCCGACACGATCGCCTCCAGCATCAGGGCCACCGAGTGGGAACGGCTGGGCTTCGACTACCTCACAATCACCGGCATCACCGGCACCAGCCTGCTGCCGATCACGGTGGAAACCGGCAACGCCGCCAACGATATCGCCCTTCAGGACAGCATCGCCTGGGCCACAATCGCCACAGGGAGTGGAACGGACACGATCAAGGCCGTGGGGGCCACCCACACCACGATCTACACCGAATCGGACAACGACAACATCACTTTCAGCGGTGCGTTCGTCAACTCCAACCTCAACAGTGGCACCGGCAGCGACTCGATCACACTGGGTTCCGCCTCCGCGGTCACGATCGTCGCAGGCACCGCCGCTGAGGCGGACAACGACAGCATCAAGGTGGTCGGCGATCTGAGCAATTGGGTCACCCTGGCCACAGGCGCAGGAGATGACTCGATCAGCGGTGCGGGGGCTACCCAGACCACGGTTTACACCGAAGCGGGTAACGACACCGTCGTTTTCACCGGTGCGTTCGTTAACTCCAACCTCGACAGCGGAGCCGGCAGCGACTGGATCAAGCTGGGTTCCGCCTCCGCAGTCACGATCGTGGCAGGCACCGATGCTGAGGCCGACAACGACAGTGTCACGGTGGTTGGCGATCTGGCCAATACGGTGATCCGAGGAGGCGGCGGCTTCGACACCCTCAGAATCGAGGGAGTATTTGCTCCAAACACCGTGAACAGGAGCGGAGTCACGGACGGAAGCGGTACCTACCACCAACTTGGAAGCAACAGATTCTACGGATTCGAGAGCATCACGATCGTCAATCCCCCGCTGAGCTTCTCGACGCCCCCCGCGATCAACGGCGGCGTCGGCGGAGGGAGCTCTGCCCTACCCCAGGACAACATCATCCTGGGCGGCCTGGGGAGATCACGCACTCTCCGAGGCACCTCAGGCAGGGACATCTTTCAGTACGACGCCCGCCGCGGCTTGACCAGCCGCGACAACATCACCAACTTCAAAGCTGGCGTTGACAAGGTATTGATTGGCGGCATTCAGCGCTCCTCGCCCATTGGTAAAGCCCTGAATGGAGCACGATCGGGCAACCTGCTGTCAACAGTGAGAAAATCCAACCAAGTGGCCACAAGCAGAACAGTGCTTGTCTACAACAGCAGCAATGGCGAATTGTTCTACAACCCCAATGGCTCCCAATCCGGCCTGGGCAGTGGTGGTGGCCTCATCGCAGACTTCTCTTCCAATCCGAGACTCTCCAACTCCGACTTCCTCTACAGCTACGTCGATCCTTTGGCCTGATCCGAAGCCAGCAAGGCCGCATCCCCAGTGACTGCGGCCTCAGCAGCCCGCAGCCGCAGCGCCCAGGCATCGAGGAACGTCTTGCCGCAGCTGGCCAGGGGAACCGCCAGCAGCAGACCCAGCAGCTCCCCCAGCCCCATCAAGCTGCCCAGCCGAGCGCCGATAGGCAGGCTGATCAGCAGCCAGGCGGGCTGCAGGCCCACGATGCTGCCCATCAGGCGGGGCTGGATCACCTGATCCACCACCTGACCCACGGTGATCGCGGTGATCAGCACCTCCAGCCCGGTGCGCGGATCCTCCAGGGCCAGCAGCACACTCACCAACACGATCGTGAGGGCGCTGGCGTAGGGGATCAGGGTGGTGAAGCCGATCGCCACCGCGAACAGCACCCCATAGGGAATGCCGAGCAACGTGAACACCACCATCTGCAGGCCGCTGAGGATCAGGGCCAGCACCACCTGGCCGCCGAAGTAGCCGCGGAAGGTGCGGAACAGGGTGCTGGTGACCAGCGGGCGAACCGCGACCGGCAGCCATTCAGCCAGCCCCGCGGCGATGCGCTCGCCCCCCAGCAGCAGGAACACCGTGAGCACCAGCACGATCACGGCGTTCACCGTGATGCCCACCGTGGCCCCCAGGATCCCCAGCAACTGCTGACTCATCTGGGTGACGAGCTTGCTGGTGCGGGTGATCAGTTCACTGCTGAGGTCGCCGAAATCCGAGGGCAGGCCGCGCCCGGTCGCCCACTCCTGCAGCTGACCCAGAAGGGTCTCCCCCTCCGCCAGCCAGGTGGGCAAAGCGGTGATCAGATCGTCGAGCTGCTGCAGCAGGCGCGGCACCAGCCAGAGCGCCGCCAGCACCGTGAGCCCCAGACCGAAGCCCAGCACCAGCAGCAGAGCCAGCGGGCGGGGCATCCCCTGCTCGTTGAACCAGCGGGTGGGGATGTCCAGCAGGAAGGCGATCAGCGCGGCCGTGAGGAACAGGGCCGGGAACGGGGCGAGAGGCACCAGCAGCTGCCGCAGCACCCAAAGGTTGAGCACCAGCAGCGGCAGGGCCAGGCTGAACCGCAGCCAGGGAGGCAGAACCAGCCGCTCGAGCATGGCGCGAAGACCGGGAGAGATTTCAGGTACCGGGCTTCAGCTTGGCGGCCGCCGCCGAGGCCTGCCACCAGAAGCACAGCCAGCAGGCGATGCCGATGAACTTCACCCCCTCCTCCACCAGCTGAACGTCGGCGTAACGCCAGGGCAGCAGATTCTGGATCTTGTCCAGCACCACCGACCCCCCCAGCAGTGCCACCGCCGCCAGAAAGGTGGGACCTCCCAGCCACACCACCAGATCGCGGTAGCGGAACAGGATCAGCAGGGCGAAGATCGCGTAGGTGATGTAGAGAAAATCGGCGCCGATGTACTTGTCGTGCAGCAGGAACATGTCGTCGAGGCAGAGCAGCAACGAGAACACACCGCCGCACAGCAGCAGCTCCCGCACCCGCCGCCCGCCGCCCGCCAGGCCCGAGAACACACTGAAGAGGCACACCGTGGCGGCGGCCATCCAGAGCAGGTAGCCGAGGCTGGAGATCAGGCCCACGGCCAGGGGCTGCTCGCACGTCTGAGCCAGGTCGCGGATCACCAGCTCCAGATTGTCGATCCCGGCCGAGCGGCTCAGAACCAGTGCCGCCACATAGATCACCAGCGCCGGAGCCACCGCAAAACCCAGCAGGCGGGCAAGGGGGGAGCGGTGAGGCACGGGCTCGGGACAAACCACCCGGATCCTAGGGATGTCGTCTCCGACACACCCAAGCCGCGTCCGGCCTCAGGTGCCCATCGCCGCCAGGTAGGCAGCGCTGCCCAGCGCCTGCAGCCGGGCATCCTTGGCCACCACCTGCTCATGCAGACCGTCGGCATGGGCCTGCAGCCTGGCGGCCAGGGCCGGATCGGCGATCGCCAGGATCCGCGCCGCCAGCAGCCCCGCATTGGTGCCGCCACCGATCGCCACGGTGTCCACCGGGATGCCCGCCGGCATCTGCACGATCGAGTGCAGCGAGTCGACGCCAGAGAGCGCCCGGCTCTGCACCGGCACCCCGATCACCGGCAGGGTGGTGAGCGAAGCCACCATCCCCGGCAGGTGGGCGGCTCCGCCGGCACCGGCGATGATCACCCTCAAACCCCGCCCCGCAGCAGCCTGGGCGAACGCCACCATCTCCATCGGGGTGCGATGGGCCGAGAGCACCCGCACCTCGCTGGCCACCCCAAGCTCCGCCAGGATCCTCACCGCCGGCTCCATCGTGGGCAGGTCGGAGTCGCTGCCCATGATCACCGCCACGGTCGCGGCGGGACCGGAAGGGTTGGCGGTCGCCGGTGGGACGTCGGCCATGACGGCAGGGCACGGGCCGTAGAGGATGGCATGGTCCCCACCCCGCCGCCTGCTGCCGTGCGCTGGCTCCGCAACGTTCGCCTGCCCGAACCCGAACCCGCCGGCCCTGGCAGCGGCCGGCGCTGGCGCGTGGGCCTCGATGACAACAACCACATCGCCGCCGTGGCACCGATCCCGGCCGGCAGCCACGCCTCCGGCGAGGACTGGCGCGGCGACTGGCTCTCACCGGCGGGGGTGGATCTGCAGATCAACGGCGGGCTCGGCCTGGCCTTCCCCGAACTGGTGCCCGACGACCTGCCCCGGCTGCGGGAGCTGCTGGCCCTGCTCTGGGACGACGGGGTCGAGGCGATCTGCCCCACCCTGGTCACCTGCGCGGTGGCGCCCCTGCGCCAGGCCCTGGAGGTGCTGGCCGTGGCCCGGAAGGAACACCGCCCGGGGCGTTGCCGGCTGCTGGGCGCCCACCTGGAGGGGCCGTTCCTGGCGCCCGAGCGGCGGGGGGCCCATCCCCTGGAGCATCTGGCGGCTCCCGAGCCGGCGGCGCTGGAGGAGCGGATCGGCGGCTTCCGCGGCGGACCGGAAGCCGACATCGCCCTGATGACCCTGGCGCCGGAGCTGGAGGGGGCCGACGCCCTGATCGCCGCCCTGCGGGAGCGGAGCGTGGTGGTGAGCCTGGGCCACAGCGCCGCCGATGAGGCCGAGGCGGCCCGGGCCTACGCCTCCGGCGTGGCGATGGTGACCCATGCCTTCAACGCCATGCCCGACATGCACCGCCGCGCCCCGGGACCAGTGGCGGCTGCGGCTCTGCGCGGCGACGTGGCGCTGGGCCTGATCGCCGACGGCGTGCACGTGGCGCCCACCATGGCGGTGCTGCTGCAGCGGCTGGCGCCCGAGCAGGTGGTGATCGTCAGTGACGCCCTGGCGCCCTACGGCCTGGCGGAGGGGCTGCACCGCTGGGACCAGCGGCCCCTGATCGTGCAGGGCGGCAGCTGCCGTCTGGAGGATGGCACCCTGGCCGGCGTCACCCTGCCCCTGCTGGAGGGGGTGGTGCGGCTGGCGCGCTGGAGCGGCGTTCCGGGGAGGGCGATCGCCGCCGCCACCGTGCTGCCGCGGCGGGTGCTGGGAGAACGCCGTTCCGTGCCCGACCTGCTGATCGGCCGACCCCTGGGGGAGCTGCTGCGCTGGCACGAGGGACCTGACGGCCTGCGCTGGCAGCGGGCGGCCTGAGCCCCCGGCCCGCCCCTAGGATCCGCGCCACCCGTTCCGCCCCGATGCCCGCCGACCTGCAGCCGTCCACCGCCGCGGCCGACTGCCCGAAGGCGGCCGAGAAGGCCGAGGTGAAGGGCTACTTCGAATCCACCGGCTTCGAACGCTGGAAGCGGATCTACAGCGACACCGCCGAGGTCAACAACGTTCAGCGCAACATCCGCATCGGCCACCAGAAAACCGTGGACGAAGTTCTGCGCTGGCTAGAGGAGCAGGGCAACCTTGCCGGCCGCAGCTTCTGCGATGCCGGCTGCGGTGTGGGCAGCCTGGCGATTCCCCTGGCGGCCCTGGGCGCCGGCTCGATCGAAGCGAGTGATCTGTCCGAGGCGATGGTGGGCGAGGCCGACCGCCGGGCGCGGGAGGCCGGGATCCCCGCAGAGCGGCTGCGCTTCACCGCCTCCGATCTCGAAAGCCTGCAGGGGCGCTTCGACACCGTGATCTGCCTGGATGTCTTCATCCACTACCCGCAACCGGCCGCCGAGGAGATGGTGCGCCACCTGGCGGGCCTCGCCGAGCATCACCTGATCGTGAGCTTCGCGCCCTACACGCCGCTGCTGGCGATTCTCAAGGGGATCGGCCAGCTCTTTCCCGGCCCCAGCCGCACCACCCGCGCCTACACCCTGCGGGAGGAGGGCATCGTGGCGGCGGCCGCCGCCTGTGGGTTCCGCCCGGTGCGTCGCAGCCTCAACCAGGCCCCCTTCTATTTCTCCCGTCTGATCGCCTTCGAGCGCGGCTGACCCCCTCGCGGCGCCGAACGGCAGCGGTTCGCCGCGTCCGTGCTCCCGCCATGGACGCCATCCGATCCCATGGCTAAGGCGAGGTCATCGACCGCTGCTTGACCCATGGCGCGCAAGGCCGTTCTCTGTGGCATCAACGCTTACGCCGACGCCCCGTTGAAGGGCTGCATCAACGATGCCGAGAACCTGAGGCGTCTGCTGATCGACACCTACGGCTTCCATCCGGACGACATCCACCTGCTGCGGGACGCCGAGGCGGTGAAGGCCAGGCTTCAGCAGGAATGGCAGTGGCTCACCGAGGGGGCCGGAGCCGGCGACATCCTGGTGTTCCACTTCTCGGGCCACGGCTCGAACGTGCCCGACCTCAGCGGCGACGAAACCGGTGACGGCCGCGACGAGATCACCTGTCTGGCCGACATGGACTTCCACAATCCGACCACCTACCTCAGCGACGACGAGTGGTTCGACTGGGTGGAGGGGGTGAACGAGGCGGCCGATCTGATCGTGATCAAGGACACCTGCCATTCCGGCGGCAGCAGCCGGGCGATGGCGGTGCTCGATGCCGAGGGTCGGATGCGGCAGGTGCTCGCCGACGGACCCCGGTCCCGTTCCTTGATGCCCGGCGAAACGGTGACCGAGGAGCAGGTGGGCAACGCCCGCTACCTGGTTCCGCCCGACCTGCCCGGCGGGGGGCTGCGGGGGGCCGGCCCGGCTCCGCGCCTGCGGCCGAGCCGGCTGCGGGAGGCCCGCAACCTCAACCTCATGGCCTGCCGTGAGGATCAGACAGCCGCCGATGCCTACGTGGACGGCCGCTTCCAGGGTGCGTTCACCGCCGCGCTCTGTGCAGTTCTGCGGCAGCAGGCCAATCTGGACAGCCGACCGCTGATCGAGGCCGTGGCCGCCAGGCTGCGCGGCACCTACGAGCAGGTTCCCGTGCACGAAGGAGGCGCGCTGCCGGGGCCGATCTTCGGGGCCGGCCTGGACGGGCGCCAGGAGGGCGGGCAGGATCTGGCGGCCACGGCGGACGTCGAGGCGGAGGCGACGCTGCCCGATCTCCCGGCCCCGCCGGTTCCGCCGGCGGGCGGCTGGGAGGAGGCGGAGGGCGCTGAGGGGCGCCGCAGCCTCCAGCTGGAGCTGATCCAGGCCTACCGCCAGCTCCTCAAGACCGTGCTGGCGCTGGAGACGGGCCGTCCTGCGGCACCGGATCCCGAGGCCGACGGCGAGGAGGGGAGCGAGGCCCGTGCCGGCGGACGGGCGCTGGTGTGCGTCCACGGCATCAGCACCCATCGCCCGGGCTGGTCGAACGGCTGGTGGACCTCCCTCGCCCCCCACGTGGGCAGCACCTATGGCCGGGGAACCCTCGAGGTGAACCGATGGGAGGTGACCTGGAGCGACCTGGTGAACCGCGGCCTGGTGGCCAGCCGGGATCCCGCCGTGGCGGCGGAGGCGGAGCGGCTGCGCCAGGCGATCGCCGCGGTGATCGAGGACCGACGGGCGCAGGAGGCGGGCCCGGGGGCCGAGCCACCGCCCGGCGGCCGGGGCGGCAGTCTGGCCATCGATGACTTCCTGGCCTACATGACCGTGCCGGAGATGCGCCGGCTCATCCTCCAGCGCTTCACCGACGTGGTGCGCCCCCTGCTGGCCAGCGGCACCACGGTGGACGTGATGTCCCACAGCTGGGGCACGGTGGTGGCCTACGAGGGATTGCGCGAACTGGAGCACCAGGGGCTGGCGGGGCAGGTGGCGAACTGGTTCACCATCGGCAGCGCCCTCTCGATCGGGCCGGTGCAGTCCAGCCTGCGGCCCCAGAACCGGCCGGATGGCGCACAGCGGGCGCCCTTCCCCGCCCTGGTGCGGAACTGGATCAACCTCGATGCCAGCGGCGATCTGGTGGGCGGCCCCCTGCGCAGCCGCTTCCCCGTGCATCGCGACTGCACCGAACTGGTGCCCGTGGGCTGTCCGCGGCGGCTGTGGGGCTACGACCTGGGCTGCGCCCATGGCTCCTACTTCGACCCCGCCAACCTGGCCGTGAACCGCGACATCCTTGCGGCCCACATCCTCGGGCGGACCTGAGCGGGTCGCTTCAGCCCTCGCCGGCACCCCGCAGCGGCGGCGGCAGGGGCGCCTCCAGCCGCAGCTCCCGCCCATCGGCCAGGGGCAGGGTGAGCCGGTGGGCATGGAGGTGATAGCCGCCCTCCCCAGGCAGCGCCTCCCCCCGGGCCAGACCCCCGGAGAGATAAAGGGGATCGCCCAGCAGCGGGGCACCGAGGACGGCAGTGTGAATGCGGATCTGGTGGGGGCGGCCGCTGGCGATGGCCACCTCCACCAGGGCGCCCCCCGGCCGGCACTCCAGCAGGGTGAGGGTGCTGAGCGCCGGCAGGGCCTGCGGATCGTCCGGGGCGGCCGTACACCAGAGGCGGCCGAGCAGGGGATGGGCACGCCGGCCGATCGGCGCGCTGATCCGCACCGTTTCGCCGGGCGCCAGGGGCCGATCCGCAGGCAGGGGGGTCGTCAGCGCGCGGTACAGCTTGCGGCAGCTCCCTCCAGCCGGGCTGCCGTCGTTGCCGCGGGCCCCGGTGCTCTCGCGCAGCAGCGCACTGAGCCAGGCCCGCGACGCCGGCCGCCGTGCGCAGACCAGCAGACCGGAAGTGACGCGGCCGAGCCGGTGCACCGGCCGCGGCAGGCCTGCGGGATCGTCCGCATGCCGCTGTTCGAGCTGGCGCAACACGGTGTGCTCCAGCCAGCCTCCCGCCGGCAGGACGGGCAGGCCGGAGGGCTTGTCGAGCACCAGCAGGTCGCCGTCGTCGAGCAGGGGTTGGGGCAGGGCCGGAGCGGCCTCCTCCCGCCAGGGGGGCCGATGCCAGGCCAGGCGATCGCCCGCCGCCAGCACAACGGCCTGCCGCAGCGGCAGGCCGTTGTGCTCGATCTCGCCGGCGATCAGGCGCCGTGCCCAGGCTCCGGGAGGCGAATGGCGGTAGCGGCTGGCGTAGAAGGCCGTGACGCGCACGCCGGCCGAGGAGGCGGGGATCCGGTCGCGGTAGATCCAGCCGTCGTTGAGGGCGGGCGGTAGCCAGTCCCCGACCATCAGGGACGCAGCCGGTGAGGGCTCAGTTGCACCCCTGAACGGAGATCCGATAGCTGAAGCCGAGGGCGGCGGGCTGGGTGCTGGAGCCCACCCGGAAGTTCATCAGATTGGTGCGCTTGCCGGGCACGGCCTGGAAGGGCCCGAACATGCGACCCGTGCCCGGTTCGAAGGTGGGGGTTTCGTTGATGACCTGCAGGCTGGTGCCATCGGTGAAACGCATGAAGCCGGACACCGGGAACGTGGCCCGCTCGCTGGAGGCGGAGGTGAAGAAGAAGCGGTAGCTGCTGAAGGGCTGATCGACGATGAAATCGGTGTTCCAGTTCGTACGGCCCAGCAGGCGGTCGGGCCCGATGCGCTTGCTCACCACCGGCTCGCCGCCGCCGCCCAGGGGCAGCAGGAACCGGCAGTTCTGCTGGGCCCCGGCCTCGGGGGTGGCGACAAGCAGCAGGGAAGCCGCGGCCAAGACTGCCGCTGCGGCCCGGAAGGGAGTCGTCATTCCACCAGGCCGTGCTCAAGGGAGTAGCGCACCAGCTCCGTGCGGCTGGAGGTACCGGTCTTAATGAACAGGCGGCTCACGTACTTCTCGACATTGCGGATCGAGGTTTCCAGCCGGCGGGCGATCTCCTTGTTCATCATCCCCTCGGCCACCAGCTGCAGCACCGAAGCCTCGCGGGGCGTGAAGTCGAGCTTCACATCGGGCACGCTTTTCTTGGCGCCACCGGTGCCGAGCATCGAGCGGATCTCGGTGATCTGTTTCGCCATCGCGCCGATGTCGGCATCGGCGAAGCGGGCCGCCTCCGCCAGCAGACGCTCCTGGCGTCGCACCACGTTGTGGACGCGGGCCACGAGTTCGTCGGGATCGAAGGGCTTGGGGATGTAATCGTCGGCGCCCGCCTGGAAGCCGGCGATGCGATCCGCCGTCATCCCCTTGGCTGTGAGGAAGATCACCGGTGTACCTCCGAGTCGCTCATCGGCCCGGAGCCGCTTGAGCAGGCCGTAGCCGTCGCAGCGGGGCATCATCACATCGGTGATCACCACATCGGGGATCAGCTCCTGGGCCGTGGTCCAACCCTCCTCGCCGTCATTGGCGGTGATGACCACGAAGCCCTCGTCTTCGAGATAGGCCTTCACAGCGGTGCGCAGGCCCGGTTCGTCATCGACGAGCAGCAGGCGCACGGGGGGCTTGGGAGCCTCGGCAGCCTCGAGGGCCGCTTCGGAATGGGCCGCATCGGCGGCGGTGGAGCCGGCAGGGCCGGACCCGGGATCGGATGCCATGGGCGAAATCTATCCACGATCCGCCGGTCGGACAGCCCGGAGACCTGGTGTCCTGCGGATCAGCGTCCCGGCAGGATCTGCTCCCGCTCCGGCAGGGTGCCGGGGTAGCCGAGACTGCGGGCCAGGACCGCAAGACCCGCCGGATCCCGACCGGCCTGCTCGGGATGGCACACGGCCCACCAGATCAGATGGTCGAGGCGGTTGGCAGGGGTGATCGGGCCGCCCGGGTTCAGTTCCCGCATCATCACCTGCCCCCCCTGGCCGGTGATGCGCATCGGGGCATCGGGGGAGCAGCTCACCTTGTCGGTGGCCACGAACACCTGATCCCGGCGCTCGTCCCACACCCGCACGCTCCAGAGCCCCGGCACGGAAGGATCGGCCGCGGCGGCGAACACCCCGATCACCTGGGTGCCCGCCATGCTCACTTTCTCCTGCAGGATCACCAGGCCCGGCGGCCGCGGCTTGCGCGCGTCCTCGCCGGCGGCGGGCGCCGCAGCCTCCGCGCGGACCAGCGCCGGCAGGGTGGCCGCCAGGACCAGCACCAGCGGCAGCAGGCTGCGGGGCCTGAAGGTGAGTGTGGGAGGAAGAGGATTCAGCATGGAGCCATGCTGGCCTACCTCGATCACCACGCCACCACCCCCTGTGACGCCGCCGTTCTGGCGGCGATGGCGCCCTGGTGGCGGGAGCACTTCGCCAACCCCTCCAGCCGTCAGCACCGCCCAGGGCTCGAAGCCGCCGCGGCGGTGGAGCTGGCCCGCGGGCGGGTGGCGGCCGCCCTGGCGATGCCCCCGGCATCGGTGGTGTTCACCAGCGGTGCCACGGAAGCCAACAACCTGGCGTTGAAGGGTGTGGCGGAGGCCGCCCTCGAACGGGGGGATCCGCGGCGGGGCCTGGTGACGCTGGCCACCGAGCACCGCGCCGTGCTCGATCCCCTGGCCTGGCTGGCCCGCCACGGCTTTCCGCTCACGGTGCTGCCGGTGGAACCCGACGGGCTGGTGCTTCCGGCACGGCTTGAAGCCGCCCTCGGGGCCGACACCCTGCTGGTGTCGGTGATGGCCGCCAACAACGAGATCGGCGTGCTGCAGCCGCTGGAGACGATCGGTGCGCTCTGCCGCTCCCGGGGCATCCACTTCCACTGCGACGCCGCCCAGGCCGTGGGCCACATCCCCCTCGAGCCCGCCCGCCTGGGCATCGACCTGCTCAGCCTCAGCGGCCACAAGCTCTACGGCCCCAAGGGCATCGGCGCCCTGGTGGTGGGGGAAGGCGTGCGCGTCGCGCCGCAGATGCACGGCGGCGGCCAGGAGGGCGGACGGCGGGCCGGCACGCTGGCGGTGCCGCTGATCGTGGGCCTGGGGGCGGCGATCCAGGGAGCCCTCGCCGACCGGGAGGGGAGGGCCGAACGGCTGGCCGGTCTGCGGGAGCGGCTCTGGGACGGACTGGAGAGCCTGGGCGGGATCAGCCGCAACGGCCATGCCGGGCTCTGCCTGCCCCACAACCTCAACGTCACGGTGAGCGGGGTGGATGGCGGCAACCTGCACCGCCGCCTGCGGCAGCAGCTGGCGGTGAGCAGCGGCTCGGCCTGCAGCCAGGGCAGCCCCTCCCATGTGCTGGCAGCCCTGGGGCGCAGCCGGGCGGAGGCCGCCGCCTCGATCCGCTTCGGGCTGGGGCGGGACACCACCGAGGAGGAGATCGACACCGCCGTGACCACCGTGGCGGAAGCGGTGGCCGAGCTCCGCCTCCCTGACTAACTTGCGGCCAGGCGGGGTTCAGGGCGGATGGGTGCGCTGCGCGTCGGTCAGGCGATGCGGGAGGGGTGGATGGCCTTCCGGCAGGCCCCGGTGCCCTTCGTGGCCTTCAGCCTGCTGGTGGCCCTGCTGCAGCTGCCCATCAACGTCCTCCAGGACAGTGTGACCGTCGCCCGCAGTCAGGGGGCCGCACCGTCCGCCCTGCTCCTGTCGCTCCTGCTGTCACTGCTGGCCACCCTGGTGAACCTCTGGGGCATCGCCGGGCTGGTGCGGGGGTCGTGGATCGCCCTGGAGGGGGGCCGACCCCGGCTGGGCACCCTGCTGCACTGGGACGGGGCCGCCCTGTGGCGCCTCCTGCTGGCCACCCTGCTGCTGGCCCTGCTGCTGGCCCTGCTGCTCCTGCCCTTCGGTCCCGTCCTGCAGCCGATCGCGACCGCCCTCGAGGAGGCCGCCGCCACCGGCCTTCCGGCCACCCTGCCCGTCACACCCCTGGGAGCGGCGGCCCTGGTTCTCGGCCTGGGGATTGGCCTCTACCTGGCGGTGAATCAGAGCTTTCTCGGCCAGATCGCCCTGCTCGAAGGGCCCGGGCCCTGGCGCACCCTGCTGCGCGGCCGCGACGTGGTGGACCCGCAGTGGCTGCAGGTGCTGCTGCTGCACCTGCTCCAGGCGCTGCTGATCCTGATCGGCGTACTGGCCTGCCTGGTGGGGGTGTTCGTGGCGCTGCCGGTGGTCACCTGCATCTCCACCGCCGCCTGGCGGCAGCTGGCCGGCAGCGGTGACCGGCTGGGCTTCGCACGGCAGCCCGGCTGAAGCGGCCCTCAGGTACGGGTGCTGAGGATCAGGAAACCGAGGATCCCCACCAGGGACAGCAGGAACTGGGCCACCCGGCTCACCAGCATCCCGGCCACCACCGCCAGCCCCACCAGCAGGGAGCGACGCAGGCGGAGAAGGCCGAACGGGCCGAGGGAGGTAGGTGCCGAGAACAGTTCCCCGATCGAGGCCCCCAGCAGGGGGCCGACCAGGGCCCCCACAAGCGGCCCCCCCACCGGCAGGGCCGGCAGCAGGCCCAGCAACCCCACCAGCAGACCGATCCCGGAACCGATGTAGGCCCAGCGGGTGGCCTGCATCCGCGCCGCCCCCAGCACCAGGCCGAGGGCATCGGCACCCCACCCCAGCAGCAGGATGCCGCCGGCCAGGGCGAGCACCGGCCAGCCGGCGCTCCAGCCCACCGCCCACACCCAGATCAGGGCGCCGAGGGGCAGCAGGGCGAGCCCCGGCAGCACCGGCAGAAGGGTGCCCGGCACCGCGAGCAGCTGCACCACCAGGGACGACCACCAGAGGATGTCGGTGCGACCGATCTCCGGCAGGGGCGGAAGGGCGAGGGTCATGGCAGTCGTCGGGCCACCCGCAGCTTGGCGGAACGGCTGCGGGGATTGGCCTCCACCTCGGCGTCATCGGCCACCAGGGGCTTGCGGGTGAGGCGCTCCAGCCGTAGATCAGCGAGGAAGGCCGTCTTCACGCGGCGATCCTCGAGCGAATGGAAGCTGATGATGGCCAGGATGCCTCCGGGCACCAACCAGTCGGGGGCGCGCTCCAGCAGGCGCTCCAGGGCCCCGAGCTCATCGTTCACCGCGATCCGCAGGGCCTGGAAGGTGCGGGTGGCGGGATGGATGCGGCCATGGCGGGCCCGCGGCGGATAGCAGCCGGCCACGGCGTAGGCGAGATCGGTGGTGCCGCGTGGGTGGGCCGGATCCCCCCAGGGTCCCTGCTCCTTGAGCCGGCGGGCGATGCGGCGGGAGAGACGCTCCTCGCCGTAGGCGTAGAGCAGATCAGCCAGCTCGGCCTCCTCCAGGCGGTCGATCAGTTCGGCCGCCGTTTCGCCGGCATCGGGGTTCATGCGCATGTCGAGCGGTCCGGCCAGCCGGAAGCTGAAGCCGCGGTCCGCCCCATCGAGCTGGGGGCTGCTCACCCCCAGATCGGCCAGCACCGCCAGGGCCGGCTGCGCCGGGGTGTGGTCGGCGAAGTTGCCGGCCTCGATGTGCACGCGATCGCCAAAGCCGGCCAAGGTTGCGGCGGCGGCCGCACGGGCACCGGGGTCGCGGTCCAGACCCACCAGCCGCAGGCCCGGATGAGCCTTGAGCAGCAGGGCGCTGTGGCCACCACCGCCGAGGGTGCAGTCGATCAGGTCCCCGCCACCTGGCCTCTCCGCCAGCAAGGCGGCCAGAGGCGCCAGGCCCTCCAGCACCGCATCCGCCAGAACGGGCACGTGCGCAAAGGATGGGGAAGCCACCATCAATTCATCCTGGCCTGCAGCCGACGGGGCGACCGCCGCGGCGCGTCCCGGTCGTGGCTGAGGGTGTGCCAGCTGCGCTCGGCGGTCTCGATCGCCTCGTGCAGCAGGCGTCCGAGAGTGAAGCGGGCCGCCAGCTGCTCCAGCTGCGGCGGCGGCAGTTGATCGAGGCGGGGGTCACGGAAACGCTCCTCCAGCGCCTGCCAGGCCGGCGGCAGCAACAGAGGAGAGCCGGGCGGCGGCGGCAGGAGCCCCCGCTCGCGACCCAGCAGCCGACTCCAGAGGGAAAGCCGCTCCGCCAGCACCTTCAGCAACTCCGCCTGATCGGCCTGGAGGATCGCCAGCAGCGACCCTGATCCTTGCTCGAGCCGAGGCTGCTCAGCCAGCTCGCGGCGGGCGCTGAGCAGCCTTGAGGCCGCCGCCTCCAGGCTGTCCACCAGCCGGTGCAAGGGATGGCGGAAGGGCTGGGTTCCGAGTTCACGATCGAGGGCCGGCCGCTGCTCGCGCAGCTTCTGAAGAGTCGCCTGACGGGCCCGCAGCCGGGCGACGCCATCCTCAGGGGCCGATCCGGTGGTGGCCGCCTGGGGAGCCGCAGGAGGGGCCAGGGCTGTGGCCTCCAGCTCCAGATCCTCAGCCAAGCCGGCGAACAGATCGGCCAGGGTGGCCAGCACGGTCCGCTGACTGCGGCTCGGCCAGAACAGGCGCAGGCTGAGCAACGCCATCAAGATGCCGACGACGGTCCAGAACAACCGCAGCGGCAACCAGTCGTCGAGCTCTTTGTCGTGCACCAGCCATCCCATCACCATGATGATGCCGCCCACCTTGTAACCCACCTTCAGCCCCAGGGCGCCTCCGATCAAGCGCATCGAGCCCAGAGCGATCGCCAGGCCCAGGGGCATCGGCAGCCCCTGCAGACCGCGCAGGCCCACCTCGAGCAGAACCCCGCCCAGCAGCGAACCCAGAATCCTCTGGCGTCCCATCTCCAGGGACGAGCCATACGTACCGCTGCAGGCCGCCAGCACCGCCAGAGGGGCGTAATAGCCGTAGGCGAGGCCGCTGATGCTGCTGAAGCCGTTGACCAGCCCGGTGGTGAGGGCGAGCCGCAGATCGGCCCGGGTGATCAGGGGCATGGGGCGGCTGCACGCAGGCGGGCGAGTTCCTGGGCGTTTTCCAGCAGCGGGCGCTGCTCCTGGGCCAGGGCGAGCAGGGTGAACAGCGAACGGCCGCTGCCGGCGGCCAGGGCCGTCCAGGCCTCCAGCGGGATGACGGGGAGATCGACACCGCCCACCCCCTCACACTGGGCCGCCAGCGCCTCGATGGCGAGGCCCAGCGGATGGGAGCCGGCAGGATCCGGACGCGGCGGGTCGCTGGCCACGAGCAGCCTCTCCCACTGCAGCCAGTGCAGGCGCAGGCGTTGCCAGAGCTGGAGCCGGCGCCGCCACGCACCCGCCTGCAGACGACGCCAGCGCGGCCCGCCGAGCTCCTGGTGCAGGAGGGTCTCCATCCGCTCCAGGGCAGCGCCCAGGGAAGCGGGCGGCAACGGTGTGGGACGGGCGGCCTCCCCCACCAGCCAGCGGCGGTAGCCGGCCAACTGGCCGCGCAGCATCGCCACCAGTCCGTGCTCCGCCTCCTCGAGTTGCCGAAGGCCATCGCGGGGCCAGAACAGGAGCCCCACGGCAAGGGCCACGGCGCAGCCGATCGAGGTGTCGAGGGCACGGTTGAACGCGTAATCCCAGTTCAGGGCGGCATGACCGGGGATCATCAGAAACATCACCGGGATCAGCGCGGCAGTGCTCAGGGAGCTCTGCCAACCCAGCAGCCGCAGCGTCGGCACGATCACCAGCAACGACAGGAGCACCCCGGGCCAGCCAGCGGCGATGCCGTGGACCAGGAACGTGATCAGCCCACCGGCCACGGTGCCGAGGATGCGGATGGTGGCCGCCTTGAGCGTCAGATCGTCGTTGTCATCCACCACGATCACCACAGCCAGCAGGGGGTACCAGGCAAAGGCGATGCGATCGAAGCGCTCCACCAGCGCCGCGGTGATCAGAGCCGCCACCGCCAGCTTGAGGCTGTTACGCAGCAGCTGCGCATTCATGCGGGGCCAGCGATGAGGGGGTCATCATCAACCCAGCCCGCCCTGCATCGACTTCCTCGGTTTACGCGGCCCATGCGGCTGAGCGGTCACGGGAGCCTCGTGAGCTGAAGCCTGCCTCTACGCGTGGAGAACCCGCTGCGGAGAACCCGCCGCCTCCATCCCAGCGAGAACGCTTTCCAGATCGACCGCGAAGTCGGAGACCCAATCGGTATTGTAATAGTCGCCGTAATCTTCCAGGCACGGGTGCAGGACAACCCGGCCCTGCGTATAGAAACTCCAGAGCTTCCTGAGCGTTGCCATCCGTGAGCGCGCAGCGAAGACATCGGCACGCAGGGGCAGCCGTGGCGGACGGAAATAGGTGTGGAGCTGGAGGAAGTAATCCCCGCGTAGGGGCTGGGTGGGCCTGGGACCGGCCGTTGGATTCAGCGCCAGGGGCGCGGGGGTTCCCTGCGGGCGCAGCAGGGTCCAGGTGATGAACTGCAGAGCCTGGCGCTTTCGGTTCAGGGCGCCGGGCCAGCGACTGAAGTCGGTGGCAGTCAGGGAGCGGGCCCGGCAGGGAAGGAGCTGCATCTGGCGGCGGATCAGTTGCCGCAGGCGTAGTCGGCGGTGGAGGTCGGCGGTGGCACCCGTGTCCACCAGGCCGATCAGTCCCACGGTGGCGCCACGCCTGTGCAGCTCGGCCGCCACGGCCCAGGCATACCAACCGCCACCGGAATAGCCCAACAGGTGATAGGGCCCACTGGGCTGAAAGCGCATGATTTCGTCGGCGTAATGGGCCGCCATCTCCACCACACTGCGCTGGCGCGGGGCGCTGCCGTCGAAACCCACCGCCTGCAGGCCGTACACCGGGCGATGGGGCGACAGGCAGCGCGCCAGCGGCAGGTGGATGTAGACATCGCCATGGCCGCCGTGGACCACGAACAGCGCCGGGGCCTTGCCCCGGTGCTGGAGGGTGACCAGCGAGCGAAAGCCGGACAGGCTGGCGGGAGTGTCAGCAACGGCAGTGTCGGCCGATTCCAGCCAAAGGCTGAGTTCCCTCAGCGTGGGCCGTTGGAAAAGAACGGACAGGGGAACGCGGCGGCCCAGCTGCTGTTCGATCAGAGCCGACAATCTGGCGCTGCTGAGGGAATGCCCTCCCGCCAGGAAGAAGTTGTCGGTGACACCGAAATCATCGTGGCCAAGCACCTCGGCCCAGAGACCATGAAGGCGGTGCTCGGTTTCGCTGCCGGGCTCGATGCGTTGCTCCTGATCCCCTTGGACGTTCGGAGGCGGCAGCGCTCGGCGATCGAGTTTGCCGTTGCGGGTCAGCGGCAGCGCCGCCAGCTCCATGAAAGCTGCCTGCACCATGAAGTCCGGCAGTCGCTCGCTCAGGAAACGGCGCAGCAGCTCTGCTCTGTCCGCTGCTGTTCCCGTGCCGGGTCCTTCGCTGGCCACCCAGTAGGCCACCAGGCGCGGACTGGCGGCAGTGTCCTGGCGGAGCACCACCGCCGCCTGGGCCACAGGGGGATGGGCCAGCAGGTTCGCCTGGATTTCACCCGGTTCGATGCGAAAGCCGCGCAGCTTGATCTGCTGATCGAGGCGGCCGTGGAACGCGAGGGTGCCGTCGGGGTTCCAGGAAACAAGATCGCCCGATCGGTAGAGACGCGCGGAGGGATCGGCGGACAAGGGATCCGGGATGAATTTCTCGGTCGTGAGCTCGGGATGGTTGAGATAACCGCGGGCCAGGCCGGCCCCTCCGATGTGCAGCTCACCGGGGATGCCGATCGGGCAGAGCTCACCCGAGGCGTCCAGCACGCGAACGCAGGTGGCAGCGATGGGCCTGCCGATCGGCACGCTGGCTGAGGAAAGGGTTGCACCCGCCTCCAGGCGGTGGCAGCAGGTGAAGGTGGTGTTTTCGGTGGGCCCGTAGCCATTGATCAGCCCATGGCCGGGCGGGAAGGCCTTGAGCAGTCGCGTCACAGGCTCCGGGGCGAGCACATCGCCCCCCGCCAGCACCTGCCACACGCCGGCCAGAGCCTTGCGTTCGCTCTCCACCATGGCGTGGAACAGCCCCGCGGTGAGCCAGAGGAGGGAAGAGGCCGATGCCGCCTCCCGAGGCGACGGAGGCGACGGGGAATCGAGGAGAACGGGCTCCTCTCCATCGATCAGCACGCAGCATCCCGCTTCCCTGAGCAGCAGCTGGCGCCGCTCCGGCGGCCAGGCCGGATCCAGCGGCAGATAGGCCCCACCAGCTTTGAGGATGGCGAGGAGTGCCACGACCATCTCGATCGAGCGTGGTGATGCGCAGGGCCGCCAACAGCTCCCGATCGCGGCTGCCGGCAGAACCTGTGTTCTGAAAGGTGGGCAGGCCATCGGTTCCGGTCTGGCCGACGATCGCGAGCAGGGGGATCCCTTCGAGGCGCGCAGTTTGTAACGAAGGCAGCAGCAGGGCCAGGCCAGGGCCGCCACCGCAGAAGGTGAGGGCAGGCCGGGCCGACGCCAGCGCCAGCCCCTGGGCCATGTAGCCGGCACCGGTTTCGGAAGCGGCGATCACCACCTCACAGCCGGCCTTTTGCAGCGCCTGGGTGAGCAGGTTGACCATGTAGCCGAGATAGCCGAAGCAGCGGCGGAAACCGGCTGCGGCGAAAGCCCCTGCCAGTGCATCGGCAACGGTGGGGCTCATCCCATGAAGGCTCCGCCGTTCACATCGAGCGTGGCGCCGGTGATGTAGCTGGCGGCATCGGAGGCCAGGAACACGATGGCTTCGGCGATTTCCTCTGCCCTGGCCAGCCAGCCGAGAGGAATCACAGCAAGCACGAGATCACGGGTACGCTCAGGCCTCTGGGACCACCTCTCCTCGACCCGAGGGGTCAGGGTGATCCCGGGAGCGACAGCATTGACCCGGATCCCGCAGGGCCCCAGTTCCTGAGCAAGCTAGCGGGTGAAGCCGATCAGGCCGGCTTTGGCAGCCACATAGTCACAGGCAGCCATGGCAGTACGATGCCGCCCGGCCTTGGAAGCCACATTGACGATGGATCCGCCACTGGCCTGCCGGATCAAGGGCAATGCAGCCTGGGTGATCCTGGCCACGGCTGTGAGGTTCTGGTTCAGGGTCTGATTCCAGTCCTCCTCGGCAAGGGCCTCGAAGGCAGCCACGTGATGACTGCCACCTGCATTGTTGATCAGCACATCCAGCCGGCCGCAGTGCTCGTGAATGAAGCTCATCAGCCGCGCCACCACCGCGGGGTCACCGACATCAGCGGCGCAGTGGCAGAGCCCGGGGGCGAAGGGGCGCAGACGATCGGCCGCTTCGCTCAGAGCCTCCTCGTGGCGGGACGTCAGGATGATCTGATGGCCCCGCTCTGCCAGCAATCGCGCCGTAGCCAGGCCAATGCCTCGGGAGGCGCCCGTGATCAGGGCAATCTTAGTCATCACTGGCGAAACTAGAACTTGCACGGAAGTGGCTGAAGAGGGATCCACGCGGGCTCCTCCGGCATGGAAAACAAAACCCCAGAGCAGAGGCACAGAGATTGAATGACATGGTTACCATCCATCGCCGCAAGTAAAAATCGCTTGTGTCGTTGCACGCCGGATGCCCGGAAGAACGGCTGGATGATCTGATCGAGACCGCCTCAACCGCAGACTCACATCCGTGCCAAAGGGGATCATCCTCTCCGCGTGATCAAACGGCAGGATGAATTTCAGAACACCCCCCTGCAGGGCCTGCTCAAGACTGGCTGCAGAGTGAACGCCAGAGCAGCGCGTGCCAACCCATTCATCGACTGGCCTCCATGCCTCTGCAGAGCATGATCATCGGAGTCGTGTGCCCGGTTGAGCGCCAAAGACTCCCTCGAGATCGCCTGCGAAACGCAGGCTCGGATCCGGCGGCTTCCTCGAACACGGTTGGCTCTGCCCCGTCGCCACCGGCCTGACGAAGCCCCGGAAGCGTCCCGGGCCCTGAAGAGGAGCAGGGTCGCCCCCCGGGACTGACGCCTGCCTGCCCGGCAGAGCAGTGAGCTCCTTAGAATCTCCAGCACCTCGGCCGCCGCCGCACAGTCGCCCCTCTCGATGACCCAGCTGGAAACGCGCACCGAGCCGATGGTGGTGAATTTCGGCCCCCATCACCCGTCGATGCACGGCGTGCTGCGGCTGGTCGTCACCCTCGATGGCGAGGACGTGGTGGACTGCGAGCCGGTGATCGGCTATCTCCACCGCGGCATGGAGAAGATCGCCGAGAACCGCACGAACATCATGTTCGTGCCCTATGTGAGCCGCATGGATTATGCGGCGGGCATGTTCTATGAGGCGATCGTGGTCAACGCTCCCGAGCGGCTGGCCAATGTGCCGGTACCGAAGCGTGCCAGCTACATCCGGGTGCTGATGCTGGAGCTCAACCGGATCGCCAACCACCTGCTCTGGCTCGGCCCCTTTCTGGCGGATGTGGGCGCCCAGACACCGTTCTTCTACATCTTCCGCGAACGGGAGATGATCTACGACCTCTGGGAGGCGGCGACCGGTCAGCGGCTGATCAACAACAACTATTTCCGCATCGGTGGCGTGGCGGTGGATCTTCCCTACGGCTGGATCGACAAGTGCCTTGACTTCTGCGACTGGTTCGGCCCCAAGATCGACGAATACGAGAAGCTGATCACCAACAACCCAATCTTCCGGAAGCGGATCGAGGGCCTCGGCATCATCAATCGCGAGCAGGCGATCAACTGGAGCCTTTCCGGTCCGATGCTGCGGGCCTCGGGCGTTCCCTGGGACCTGCGCAAGGTCGATCACTACGAGTGCTATGACGATTTCGACTGGAACGTGGCGTGGGAGAAGGAAGGCGACTGCTACGCCCGCTACCGCGTGCGCATCCAGGAGATGCGCGAGTCGCTGAGCATTCTGCGCCAGGCCTGTCGGATGATCCCCGGTGGCCCCTTCGAGAACCTGGAAGCCCGCAGGCTGTCGGAGGGCAAGCAGAGCGAGTTCTTCGGCTTTGATTATCAATATGTAGCCAAGAAGGTGGCGCCCACCTTCAAGATTCCAAGCGCGGAATTGTACACGCGCCTGGAATCGGGCAAGGGCGAGATCGGTGTGTTCATCCAGGGCAACGACGACGTCACCCCCTGGCGCTTCAAGATTCGTGCCGCCGACCTCAACAACCTCCAGATCCTGCCCCACATCCTCAAGGGGGCCAAGGTGGCCGACATCATGGCGATCCTCGGCTCGATCGACGTGATCATGGGCTCGGTGGATCGATGAGATGAGCCGCCGCCGGCCGGCTCCCCGCTCCCTCCTGTCCCGGTGCGGCATCCTGACGCCGCCGGCCCTCACCGGCTACCTCTGGCTCAAGGGCCTGCATCCGCACCTGCCCGGCTTCTCCTGCCCGCTGCGGTCCCTCACCGGCATCCCCTGCCCCACCTGCTTCCTCACCCGGGCCACCACCCTCGCCCTCCACGGCGATCTCACCGCTTCGGTGCGGTCGCATGCCTTCGGCCCGCTGGCGGCGGTGGCCCTGCTGGCCTGGTCGGTGATGGCGATCCGCCGCGGCTGCCTCTTCCCCATTGGGCTGAAGGCCTGGCATCTGGCGGCCGCCGCCACGGGACTGGTGGCCTACTGGGGTGGGCGCCTGGCCCTCCGCTACGGCATGGGCATCGCCGCCTTTCCCACGGGGTGAGATCAGCTCAGAACGCCCTTGTGATGGGCGGCGTTCTGCAGATAGAAGGTGCACACCGTCACCACGACCAGCAGGATGGCTGCAGGTGCCAGCATGCGCCGCATGGATCCCTCCGACTGGCTGCTGCTGTGCCGAACGGTGCGCTTCGGCGACACGGACGCCGCCGGGGTGATGCATTTCCACCAGCTGCTGCGTTGGTGCCACGAGGCCTACGAGGAGAGCCTGGAGCGCTTTGGCATCCCGGCGGCCGAGGTGTTTCCCGCGGGCGCCGAGCCGCCGGCGGTGGCCCTGCCGATCGTGCACTGCAGCGCCACCTTCCTGGCCCCCCTGATCTGCGGTGATCCCCTGGCCATCCGGCTCGAGCCGCAGCGACTGGATCCGGGGAGCTTCGAGGTGGGTTACCGCTTCCGCAGCGGCGAGCGGGAGGTGGCTCGCGGGCTGACCCGCCACCTGGCGATCCGCAGCGACACGCGCCAGCGCTGCCCCCTGCCGCCGCCGATCCAGCGTTGGCTGGAGGCCTCCGGCCTGTCGGGCGGCGTCCGGCCGCTCTGAATCAGCCGCGGGGCCTCAGCCGTCTGGCGCGAGCGTCTGCTGCTGGGCCTGCAGCCAGTCCTGCCACTCACCGCGCCGCCACTTGCCCGCAGCCGTGGGCGCCAGGGTCGGACAGATCAGCCAGCGCCGCGGACGCTCCGCCGGCGGCCAGCTCCCCACCTGGCGGCGCAGGGCCGCGATCAGCGCTTGGGCGTCGGCGTCGGCCTGCGGGCGCACCAGGGCCACCAGCCGCTGCCCCCACACCGGATCGGGTTCCGCCAGCAGCAGCAGCGCCGCCAGGGGGAGCCCCGACTCCCGCGCCCCGGCCAGCAGCCGCACCTCCAGCTGCTCCGGGAAGACGGTTTCACCGCCGCTGTGGAGGGCCCCATCCAGCCGGCCGCGGATCTGCAGACCCGCGGCATCGAGCCGGCCGGCATCGCCGCTGCGCCACCAGCCATCGGCCGTGCGCGGCAGGGGCTCGATCCTGCCGTGGCGCAGAAATCCGGGGCTGAGCCGCGGCGTGGCCACCTCCACGGCACCGCTGTGGGGATCGAGGCGCAGCCGCACGTCGGCCAGGGGCGTCCCGCACCCCGGCTCCCCGGCCAGGAACTGCCTGGGCGACTGCACGCACACCATCGCGGCCGTTTCAGTGGCGCCGTAGCAGGGGGCCAGAGACAGGCCGGCTGCCCGGGCCCGTGCGGCCAGATCGGCCGGCAGCGCCGCTCCTCCCACCCAGATCAGCCGGCAGGCCGCCAGCCAGTGAAGCCCTGCCGGATCCTCCAGCAGCCGCAGCAGCTGGGTGCGAACCAGCGACAGCAGCACCGGCCGTTCGGCAGACAGCGGGCAGGTGGCCGCCAGCCGGCGGGGATCGCGCATCGCCTCCGGGGCGAGCCAGCGAAGTTCGGCGCCCCAGAGCCGGCAACGGACCAGGGGCAGGAGGCCGCTCACATGATGCAGGGGCAGGGGGTTGAGGTGAAGGCAAGAGGTAGGATCCAGCCCGAGGCCTTCCCGACAGGCAGCGGTGGCCCGGGCCGCCGCCTCCAGGAGGACCAGGGGCTGCAGGCACCAGCGGCGGGCACCGGCACTGCCGCCGCTGCCCAGCAGCACCGCCGGACCGGGATCGAAAGCAGCGGCCGCCGCCAGTTTGTCGGCCAGCCGCTGCCGCTCGCCAGGGCCGGCGAGGGCCACGCAGCCGCCCTGGGCCCAGACCCGCTCGATGCCGGCGGCACGACGGGCGGGGTCGTCCTCGGCCTCGGCCAGCCACACGCTCACGCGGCCGCCTCCCACACCTGGCGGGGATCCGGGGCGAACAGCGGGCCCGGGGGCGACCAGCCCGGCGCCAACCCCGGCGCCACGGGCGTAGGCCCCTCGGCCTGCAGGGCCGCCAGGTGGGCCAGCCAGCGCCGGCCGATGCCGGTCTCGAAGGCGGTGCTCACCATGCGCAGGGGCCGGCCGGCCTCCAGGGCGGCGAGCAGGGGCCGGGGATCACCGTCCTGGGAGGGGCGGCGCACCTGCCAGCCGGGCCACTGGCGACGCAGGGCCGGGAAGCGGGTAAGGGATTCGTCGAGGGCCACCGGAAGCAGCCGGTGCAGGGCGTCCAGTCCCTCCCGGTCGTGTGGAGCAAGAGGCTGCTCGAGCCATTCCAGCCGCGCCTCGCTCACCAAGCGTTCCGCCCAGGCCCGAGCCGTGGCCCGGTCCCAGCCGCCGTTGGCATCGAGTCGCAGCCGGGCATCGCCGGGCATCCGCTCCAGCAGCCGCACCAGCAGGTCGCGTTCGCTCCGGTCGTCGGTGGCGGCCACCTTCCATTTGAGGCAGGAACTCGATCCAAGGTGGGGCCTGATCCGCTCGAACTCCTCCAGCGCCTCGGCACCGGCGGGCAGCAGCCAGGCCCCGATGGGCGCCGGCCGCCATCCACCCACCCCAGGGCCCACCAGGCCATCCGTCTCCGCCAGGGCCGCCCCCAGGGCGAAGGCAAGCGCAGGGGGCAGGGCCGGCAGGGCCCGCTCAAGATCCATCCGCGCCCGTTGCGCCCCCAGGGCCGCGATCGCCCGGGCCAGAGGGGCGAGGGACCCGTCAAGCGGGGCCGCCTCCCCCCAGCCCACCGCACCGCCTTCGCCCTCGAGCCGCAGCAGCCAGCCCTTCTTCTCCACCAGCGCGCCAGAGGCTGTGCGCAGGGGCCGCGGCAGGGGGAAGGCGAACGGACGCCACTCCAGTCGCAGCAGGGTGGAAGCCGCGGCCGGGGCCATCACCTCAGGCTCCCGATCCAGGGGGCGATGGCCAGCCCAGCCGCCAGGCCCAGGCCGCTGAAGGCCTGGAAGCGCAGCGCCAGGAACTTGCTGCCCACGATCCGCTCCGGCTGGTCGTGATGGTCGCGCAGCAGGCGGATCAGCTGGCGGGCCGGCGGTAGCCCCGCTGCCCCCAACAGGGCGGTGAGCGGCCATTGGCCGAGCAGCACGGGAGTCCACTGCAGGGCCAGAGAGCCGGCCACGAACCAGGGCACCAGGGCGGCGGCCCGATCGGTGCCGAGGCGCACCACCGGCGAGCGCTTGCCGTGAGCCGCATCCTCGTCCACCTGGTGGAAATGGGAGCAGAACAGCACGAGGGTGGTGGCCAGGGCCGGGCCGGCGCCCAGGGCCCAGGCCAGGGCCCAGGGGATCGGCGGCCCGGCGCCAGGGGTCACAGCGAGCAGGGCGGCGGCGGTCGCGCAAGGTCCGAAGGCCAGCCAGCAGAGGGGTTCACCCAGCCCCCGGTAGCCCAGGCGGAAGGGTGGCCCCTGATAGAGATAGCCGAGGCCACAACAGGCGAGCACCAGCACCAGCACGGCCGGGCTGCTGCGCAGAGCCACCAGGGCCATCAGGGCCAGACCGGCCACCAGGGCGCCGTTGGCGAGGGCCGCCACCCGGTCACGCCGACCGGTGAGGTTCACCAGCGAGTGGGGCTTGCCGTGGGTGTCGACGCCCGTATCGGCATCGAAGACGTCGTTGGCCAGGTTCTCCCAGGCCAGCAGCAGCACCGCCGCCAGCAGGAACAGCAGCAGCTGCAGCGGCCGCAGACCCTGCCCCGTGCCCAGGCTCCAGCCCGAAGCCAGCAGCACGGGCATCACGGCCACCGCATACATCGGCCACTTGATCGCCGCCTTCCACAGCCGCCGCCTCGCGTCGTGGGGATCCTGCTGAGGCGGCGCGGCCGCTTCCGGGGCGTAACGGCTTGCGACGACCTGATGCTCGGACATGGCGGCCGCGGCCGGCGGGCAGGGAAAGGCCCATACATTTGAGCAGCCTTCGGCCCCAGCCCCGAGCCCTCTGGTGCAGGCTCTCCCGTCCTTCCACGACCTCCTCGCCGAGGCCAGCGCCGCCGCCCTGCGGCTCGAGGCGGCGCGGCGGGGCGACGACGAAGGGGTGCTCAGCCTGGCCCTGCCCCTGGCCCCTGTCGATCCCCTGCTGCTGCTGCCCGAGCTGGGGGAGCCCGACGACTTCCGCTTCCTCTGGGACGGAGCTCCCGGTCTCAGCCTGGCCGCAGCGGGGCGCTGCCAGCACCTCGAACTCAGCGGTCCCCGCCGCTTCGCTCTCGCCCAGCGGTTCAGCCACCTGGCCCTCGAACGACTGGGAACGGGGGGGGACGGCGGCCCGCCGCTGGCCCGGCCCCGGGTGCTGCTGGCCTTCGCTTTCTTCGACAGTCCCCTGGTCGCCGGGAGCGGGGCCGCGGGGGTGGAGGCGGTGCTCCCCCGTTGGCAGCTGAGCCGCCAGGGGAACCATTGCTGGCTGCGGCTGCAGCGGCCCCTGGGGGGGAGCGTGGGCGCGCGAAGCGTGGCCGAGGAGCTCTGGGAGAAGGCGCGCCGGCTGGAGCGGCGGGCTCTTGCGCTCGCCACGAACGGCGAAGAGAGGCACGGCCCCTTGCTGGCGGGCCAGGGGATCGGCATCCGGCACGCCAGCCCATGGCACGCCGGCTATCGGCTGGCCGTGGAGCGCGCCCTGGAGCTGGTGGAGGGGGGAGAACTACGCAAGCTCGTGCTGGCCGTGCGCCAGGAGCTGCTGCTCGACGATGAGCTCAATCCCCTCAGCCTGCTCGCCCACCTGCGCCGCAGCCAGCCGGGCAGTTGCCGCTTCCTCTGGCAGCGCTCCGGCCGTGAGGCCCTGGTGGGCGCCTCGCCCGAACGCCTGCTCACCCTCCGCCAGGGGCAGCTGCGCAGCGATGCTCTGGCCGGAACGGCTCCACGGGGCGAGAATGCCGGCGAGTTGCTGCGCTCGGTCAAGGACCGGCACGAGCACGAGCTGGTGGTGGAGACCATCTGCGCCGTGCTCGCGCGCGCGGGCCTGGAGCCCCGTCGGCCACGCCATCCCCAGCTGGCGCGCCATGGATCGCTGGTGCACCTGCACACCCCGATCACGGCCTCCCTGGGCGACCGCCCCCCCCTGCCCCTGGCGGAGGTGCTCCATCCCACCCCGGCGGTGGCGGGCCTGCCGCGAAGGGAAGCAATGGGCTGGCTGCGCAGCCTGGAACCGTTCGAGCGCGGGCATTACGCCGCGCCGATCGGCTGGATCGACAGCTGCGGCGATGTGGATCTGCGCGTGGCGATCCGCAGCGGCACTCTGCGGGGACGGCGGCTCGAGCTCACCGCCGGCGCGGGCCTGGTGCCCGGCTCCCATCCGGAACGCGAACTGCAGGAGGTGGCCCTGAAGCTGGGGGTGCTGCAGCAGCAGCTGAGCCTGGCGGCCCAGGCAGGCGGCGGCCCCGTTATGTGGGCATCCTGATTCCGGACTGCGACCAGGCATCCATGTGGATGCCCTTCCTCCCGGATCCGTGGAGCCCTGCTGATCAGCCTGCTGCTGCTCATGCCCCTGCTGGCGCTGCAACTGAAGCGGCGGGCCGGCCTCGGGTTCGGCCTGTTCCAGGGGTATGCCCTCGGAGCCCCGGCGCCGCTGGAGCACTGGCTGGGGACTGATCAGGAGGAGGCCAGCAGTCGTTCGATCGTCTGATCCGCCAGCGGGACTCCCCCCAGGCGCTCCACTTCGCGCACGCCGGTGGGGCTGGTGACGTTGATCTCGCTGAGGTGGCCATCGATCACATCGATGCCCACGAAGAACAGACCCTCCGCACGCAGGGCCGGGGCCAGTTCGCCGCAGATCCTCCGCTCGGCTTCGCTGAGGTCGGTGGCCTCCGGAGCGCCGCCCACCGCCAGGTTGCTGCGGAACTCACCCGCCCGCGGGCGCCGGTTCACAGCACCGAGGGGTTCGCCATCCACCAGCAGGATGCGCTTGTCGCCAGCGCTCACACCGGGCAGGAAGGCCTGGATCATCACCGGCAGTTGCTCCTGGCCGGTGACCAGCTCGAGCAGAGCCCGCAGTCCCGGGCCAGCGGCACTGGCGTGCACCACCCCCTGGCCCGCCCGACCGCCGAGGGGCTTGAGCACCACCTCGCCGTGCTCGGCGGCGAAGGCGGCCAGGGCCTCCACCCGGCTGGCCACCAGGGAGGGTGCCATCAGATGGCTGAAGCGCAGGGCGCCCAGCTTCTCGTTCCAGGCCCGCAGCGAGGAGGGCCGGTTCAGCACCCGCACCCCGGCCCGCTCCGCCAGATCGAGCAGATGGGTGGCGTAGAGATAGGCCTCATCCACCGGCGGATCCTTCCGCATCCACACATGGCCGAAGGCCTCCAGGGGCAGGATCCGGGGGGTGTCGAGCGTGTACCAGGGATCGGGCACCTGCCAGCCACCGGGGCCGAGCGGCATCGGAGCCAGGGAGACCGGGCAGGCCCGTACCCAGGCCGCATGGCCGCTCTCGCCAGCGGGGTCGGCCTCGGCACTGAGATCCGCCGGGGTGCAGATCCACACCGGCAGGCCGGCGCGCTGGGCCGCCTGCATGAGGGCGACGGTGGTGTCCTTGGCGGGATTCAGCCGCGCGATCGGATCGGCGACGAACAGCTGCAGGGGCGGGCCGGGAGGCCGGTCGGAGGCGGCTGCGCTCACGCGTCGGAGTCAGGGGAGGGGAGTCGAAGCAGGCGATCGAGCACGCCCCGGGCCTCCAGATCCCTGAGGGCCTCCCAGCCGCCGATCGGGCGGTTGTCAACGAAGATCTGGGGCACCTCGCTGCGGCCCTGGGCACGTTTGAGCATCATCCCCTTGTTGATGAGGTCGTCGTCGATGATGTACTCGCTGTAGGAAACGCCCTTGTTGTCCAGCAGACCCTTCGCACGGATCGAGGCGCCCCCGAAGCGTTCGGTGTAGATCTCCACCTTCGCGGGCTCGTCCGCGTCCGCACTGCGCAGGTCGCTGGGTTCCTCCTTGGCCATGGTCAGGGCACCTGCATCGAGCGATCCTAGAGACCGCCGGAAGCGACGACCTTGTTCCCCACCCGCTGATACGTTCGCGGGATCCCCAGCGATCGCACCGTGCTCGATCTCACCGACTTCAAGCGCGACCTCTCCGAGCTCACCGACCGCCTGGGCCAAGCCCAGGACTGTCTTTGACGTACCGGCCCTGAAAGCCCGTCAGCAGGATCTGGAGCAACTGGCCTCCCAGCCCGGCTTCTGGGACGACCAGCAGCAGGCCCAGAAGCAGATGCGCCTGCTCGATGAGGTGAAAGCCCAACTGGAGCAGCTCGGCCGCTGGCAGGCAGCGGTGGCCGATGCCGAAGCCACCCTCGAGCTTTACGAGCTGGAACCGGACGACGAGCTGCTGGCCGAATCGAACCAGGCCCTCCAGCAGCTGCGCGCCGACCTCGACCGCTGGGAGCTGGAGCGCCTGCTCTCTGGCCCCTACGACAGGGAGGGTGCCGTGATCTCGATCAACGCCGGCGCCGGTGGCACCGACGCCCAGGACTGGGCTCTGATGCTGATGCGCATGTACACGCGCTGGGCCGAGGACCACGGCATGAAGGTGACCGTGGACGAGCTCAGCGAAGGGGAAGAGGCGGGCATCAAGAGCTGCACGATCGAGATCGACGGCCGCTACGCCTACGGCTACCTGCGCAATGAGAAGGGCACCCACCGCCTGGTGCGCATCTCGCCGTTCAACGCCAACGACAAGCGCCTGACGAGTTTTGCAGCCGGGGAGGTGATGCCGAAGATCGAGGAGGAGGTGAAGCTCGACATCCCGGCTAAAGATCTTGAGATCACCACCAGTCGTTCGGGCGGAGCCGGCGGCCAGAACGTGAACAAGGTGGAGACGGCCGTTCGCATCCTGCACATCCCCACCGGCCTGTTCGTGCGCTGCACCCAGGAGCGCTCCCAGCTTCAGAACAAGGAGAAGGCGATGGCCCTGCTGATGGCCAAGCTGCTGGTGATCGCCCAGGAGCAGCGCGCCGCCGAGATCGCCGACATCCGCGGCGACATTGTGGAAGCGGCCTGGGGCAACCAGATCCGCACCTACGTGTTCCACCCGTACCAGATGGTGAAGGACCTGCGCACCGGCACCGAGACCACCGACGTGCAGGGGGTGATGGACGGGGATCTCGATCCCTTCATCCAGGCGCTGCTCCATCGGGGTGTGGAGCTCGGGGAGGCGGTCGCATGAGCACCGATCCCTCCGGCACCCCCCCACCGAGCGGCGAGAACGCCGGCTTCGTGAAACTGGCGATGCGCAACATGGTGCGCAAGGGGCGGCAGAGCCTGGTGCATTTCGGCCTCACCGCCCTGGGGCTCACCGGTTTTCTCGTGCTGATCGCCTGGCTCGGCCGGCCCCAGCTCCCGCACTGAAGCGGGGTTTCCTCCCCGCCCTGCCCCCTCGCCCATGACCCCTCCCGCCCTCGACCTGGCCTTCGCCGTGGCTGAAGACCTGTCGAACGATCTCCGCGTCGAGGCCGACGGACTGGCCGATCCGCTGGCGGGTGAGGAGCGCTGGGGGCGGACCCTGGCGCAGTGGCTGGAGGCCTTATCCGCTGAACTGCCCGGGGAGCTCCGGGTTCCGGCCTACAGCCTCGGCCTCACCCTCACCGACGACGCCACGATCGCCGAGCTCAACGGCCAGTGGCGTCAGAAGGCCGGGCCCACCGATGTGCTGGCGTTCGCCGCCCTGGAGGAGGCCCCGCCGCTGCCCCCGGCACCCGGCGGCGAGGACGCGGTGGAACCGGAACCGCTGGAGCTGGGGGACATCGTGATCTCCCTGGACACCGCCGCTCGCCAGGCGGAAGAGAGGGGTCTGAGCCTGGAGCAGGAGCTTCTGTTCCTCGCCAGCCATGGCCTGCTGCACCTTCTGGGCTGGGACCACCCCGACGATGCCGCCCTGGCGGCGATGCTGGAGCGGCAGGAGCGACTGCTCGCCGGATCGGGGGAACGGGCTTAGGGTGCGCTCACTCCGACCATCGGTCGGCCCCATGTCCATGCTCCTCCCCCAGGACTCCCCCGAAGGCGGCGCGACGCCGCTGCACCGGCTTCAACGCCAGCAACGGGGAACGGCCGCCGGCAGGAGTGAAGGCCAGAGCCGCCGCCTGGGGGCCTGGCAGGTGGCCGGCGACCTCCCGGCCAGCTTCCGCTACGCCGCTCAAGGCCTGGCCTACGGCTTCCTGAGCCAGCGCAACTTCCGCATCCACGTGGTCACCGGCGCGATGGTGTTCGGCATGGGGCTGTGGCTGGGGCTGAGCACCGACCGGCTGGCGGTGCTGGTGCTCACCGTGGCGGCGGTACTGGTGCTCGAACTGCTGAACACCGCCACCGAAGCCGTGGTCGACCTGGCGATCGGTCGCCGCTTCCACCCCCTGGCCCGGATCGCCAAGGACTGCGCCGCCGCTGCGGTGCTGGTGGCGGCCCTGTCGTCGCTGCTGATCGCCTGCCTGCTGCTGGTGCCGCGGCTGCTGAACCGGCTCGGACCCTGAAGGCGGGGGGGGGGGGCAGCGCGCCGGCCGGTCGTCCGCCCCGCAGGGCGGGGGACCTCCAGCCTTGAATGGCTCCAGCCTCCCGCGGCCGCCGGCGCCCCCATGTTCCTGGTTCTCGACAACTACGACAGCTTCACCCTCAACCTGGTGCAGTACCTGGGCGAACTGGCGGCCGAACATCCTCTGGCGGCGGACCTGCGGGTGGAACGCAACGACGCCCTCACGCTGGATGCGATCCGGGAACTGGATCCGGCAGCGATCCTGATCTCCCCCGGCCCCGGGGATCCCGACCAGGCGGGGGTGTGCCTGGAGGTGCTGCGGGAGCTGGGACCCAGCGTGCCGATCCTGGGGGTGTGCCTCGGGCACCAGTGCCTGGCTCAGGTGTTCGGCGGCCGGGTGGTGCGGGCGAAGGAACTGATGCACGGCAAGACCTCTCCGGTGCACCACGGCGGCATGGGCGTGTTCGCCGGCCTGCCCGATCCGCTCACCGCCACCCGATACCACAGCCTGATCGCCGAGCGCGAAACCCTGCCCGACTGCCTGGAGATCACGGCCTGGCTGGAGGACGGCACGATCATGGGCCTGCGACACCGGGACCATCCCCATCTGCAGGGGGTGCAGTTCCACCCCGAGAGCGTGCTCACCCAGGACGGCCACCGGCTGCTGGCCAACTTCCTGCAGGAGGCCGCCGCCCATCACTGCTAGCTTCGCGCCATAGACCCGGGCCGGAGCCCGCAGCGATTTCATGGCCTTCGCCGCCCGTTCCGCCCTGGCCCTGGCCACCACCACCGCCCTGCTCACGCTGCTGCCCACTGCAACGCCCCCCGGCCGCGCCCAGAGCGGCGGTGTGACGATCACCAGCTACGGCCACAGCGCCCTGCTGATCCAGGGGGGCGGAGCGCGGGTGCTGCTGAATCCGTTCCGGGCCGTGGGCTGCGCCGCCGGCCTGGCGGAGCCGCGGGTGGGCGCCGATGTGATCCTGGCCAGCAGCACCCTGCGCGACGAAGGGGCGGCCGGCGTGGCCAGCGGCCGGATGCTGGTGAAACCCGGCTCCTACCGGGTGGCGGGACTCCAGATCGAAGGGATCGCCGCCCCGCACGACCGGGTGGGGGGCAAGCGCTTCGGGCTCTCCACCCTCTGGCGCTGGAAGCAGGGGGGCCTTGATTTCGCCCATCTCGGCGGCACCGCCGGGCGCATCAGCCCCTCGGACAAGGTTCTGCTGGGTCGCCCCGATGTGTTGATCATCGGCGTGGGCGGCGGGGCCAAGGTGTACACGGGCAAGGAAGCGGCTGAAGTGGTGCGCGAGCTCCAGCCCCGCCGGGTGATTCCGGTGCAGTTCCGCAGCGCCCCTCCCAGTGAAGGCTGCGACGTGGGCTCGGCCGAGCCCTTCCTCCAGGCGATGGCGGGCACCACGGTGCGGCGCAGCGGCCGCAGCCTCTCGCTGGTGCCGCCCCTCGGCGACAGCATGGTGATCGAACTGATGCGCTGAGCCCGGCGGGCCGATGGCCGCCGGGGTCGTCAGCCGTCGATCTGCCGGTAGGCCGCCCAGAAGCGCTCCATCTGTTCCGGGGTGCCGAGGCTCACCCGCAGGCTGCCGTCGATCTGGGGCTTGCCGGCCATCGAACGCACCAGGATGCCGGCCTCCCGCAGCTCCCGCTCCACCTCGACCACCGGCCTCCGCGGCCAGAGCAGCAGGTAGTTGCCACCCGCCACGTGGTGCTCCACCCCTGCCTCCCGCAACCGGGTCACCAACCAGTCGCGGGCTCGGAGAACCTCGGCCACATAGGCGTCGATGTAGGCCTGATCAGCCAGGGCGGCCCGGGCGGCCGTGACCGCGAAGCTGGTCACGTCGTACGGACCGGTGACCCGGCTGACCCGATCCACGAGGGCGGCCGCACCGATGGCAAAACCGATCCGCAGGCCGGCGATGCCGGCGGTCTTGGAGAGGGAGCGCAGCACCCGCAGGTTGGGATGGCGGGCGAAGGGATCACCGCCCGCTGCGGCAGCGTCCGCCAGCAGCGGCGGCAGCACGCTGTCGCCGGTGAAGGCCTCGTAGAGCTCATCCACCACCACCAGGGTTCGCGGGGCAGTGGCCGCCAGGGCCAGCACGTCGGCAGCTGGCAGGCGGGTGCCGGTGGGGGTGTTGGGGTTGCAGAGCAGCAGCAGCCGCGGCACCGCACCGCTGGCGTCGGGGGCCAGGGCCGCGCGGATCTCCGCCAGCGGGAAGGCAAAGCCGGGCATCCGATGCGGCAGCGCCTCGATCGCCATCCCCTGCATGCGGGCGCAGGGGGCGTAGTAGCCGAAGGTGGGCGAGGTGGTGAGCAGACGATCACCCGCGGCGCCGTAGGCCTGGAACACCGCATGGATGGCGGCGTCCACACCGTTGAACACACCGATGTGGCTGGGCGTGAGGCCGCCGCCGGCAGGGGTGCCGGGCGGCACGAGCGCGGCGATCACGTCCTCCCGCAGGCCGTCGTACTCGGGATAGATGGCGTAGTGGTCCGCGGGGATGGCCCGGATCGCCTCCACCACCTTCGGGCTGGGCCCGACGGTGTTCTCGTTGAAATCGAGCCGCAGCAGCCCGCGGCGTCCCTCGAGCGGGGCGCTGTAGGCCTGCAGACCCTCCACCTCGGGGCGGGCCGGGGGAACACCGGATCGATCCATTTCCTGAACGTAGGTGGCGGCGGCTACATCCGCTCCAGCGTCTCGATCCCCAGCAGCCCCAGGCCCAGCTTGAGGGTGTCGGCCGTGAGGCGGCAGAGGGCGAGGCGCGAGCCGCGGGAGGGCTCCTCGGCCTTCAGCACCGGCACCTGGTCGTAGAAGCGGTTGAACACCTGGCTGAGTTCGAACAGGTAGGTGCAGAGTCGATTGGGCAGCAGGTCGGTCTCAACCTCGGCCACCACAACGTCGAACTTGAGCAGCTCGCGCACCAGGGCCCACTCCTGCGGCTCCATGAAGGTCAGCGGATCGGGGAAGCCGACGGCAGCATCACCAGCACCGCCATCACCCGCGAGAGCGCCGCCCAGTTCGCCGCCCCTGCGGGCAATGCCGGCGATGCGCACCAGCGCATAGAGCAGATAGGGCGCGGTGTTCCCCTGCAGCGCCAGCATGCGGTCGAAGCTGAACTGGTAATTGGTGATCCGGTTCTGGCTGAGGTCGGCATACTTCACCGCCGCCAGGCCCACGGTGGTGGCCACCTGGTGGATGAAGGCCTCGTCTTCCGTGCGCTCCTCCTCCGCCAGCCGGCGGCGCAGGTCGGCCTCGCAGCGCTCCACCGCCTCATCGAGCAGATCCCTGAGCCGCACCGTGTCACCGGCGCGGGTCTTGAGCTTCTTGCCGTCCTCGCCCTGCACCAGGCCGAAGGGCACGTGCTCGAGGCTCGCCCCGGCCGGGAGCCAGCCGGCCCGGCGGGCCACCTGGAACACGCCGGCGAAATGATTCGCCTGGCCGGCATCGGTGACGTAGATCACCCGCCGGGCCCCGTCGCCTTCGGGGGGCGCTGCCAGCCGGTAGCGGATCGCCGCCAGGTCGGTGGTGGCGTAGTTGAAGCCGCCGTCGCTCTTCTGCACGATCACCGGCAGGGGAGCCCCCTCTTTGCCGCTCACTCCCTCCAGGAACACGCACTTCGCCCCCTGGTCCACCACCAGCAATCCCGCGGCCTCCAGGTCGGCCACCACCGCCTGCAGGTAGGGGTTGTAGAACGATTCACCCCGCTCGCTCAAGGAAATGGCGAGCCGGTCGTAGATCTTCTGGAATTCGCGGCGCGACTGGTCGCACAGCAGCCGCCAGGCCCTCAGCGACTGGGGGTCACCGCCCTGAAGCTTCACCACCTCCTCGCGCGAGGTGATCTGGAAGGCCTGGTCGTCGTCGAAGCGCTTCTTCGCTTCGCGATAGAAGGCCACCAGATCGCCGAGATCCACCGCATCCGCCGTGGTGAGGGCCTCGGGTGCCACCTGCTTGAGATGGGTGATCAGCATGCCGAACTGGGTGCCCCAGTCGCCCACGTGGTTGAGGCGCAGCACCGGGTGGCCGCGGAACTCCAGCACCCGCGCCAGGGCATCGCCGATGATCGTGGAGCGCAGGTGGCCCACGTGCATCTCCTTGGCGATGTTGGGGCTGGAGAAATCCACGATCACCGGAGCCGCAGCGCCCACAGCGCCGCCGCTCTCCGCCTCGTCCGCCACCGAGGGGACCCCGAGGCGCGGGTCCCCCAGGCGTGCGCGCACCTCCGCCGCCAGCAGCTCCGGACGGAGCGTGAGGTTGAGGAAGCCCGGACCGGCGATCACCGGCTCCAGACAGATCTCTGCGAAGCCCGGCTCGGCCGCCAGCTGCGCCACGATCGCCTCGGCAATCTTCCGCGGCGGCAGGCCCAGGGCGCGGGCCAGGCCGAGGGCGCCGTTGGACTGGAAGTCGCCGAACTCCGGCTTGCTGGCGGGCGCCAACTGGGGATCCAGAGGCGCCCCGGCCTCGCGGGCGGCGGCCGCCGCCTCCGGAAACGCCCGCTCCAGGGCCGCGCGCAGCTGACGTTCGAGGGCGTGGGCGAGGCGGAGCATGGGGCGGGGAGGGGGTGAGCCGATCGGGTGCCCGAGGCGCAGGCACAACCCCGATCATCCCCCGCAGCCTGAAACTGCGGCCCGGCGGGGCAGGGCCACGCCCGATCCGCTTCGATGGAGAGCGGTCGGTGGACGACCTGTCCCCGGGAGATCGCTGCCACGATGGAGTTCGCGAACGTCGTCTTCTACGGACGGCTGGGGGAGCAGGCCCTGGCGATGTTCAACCTCGCCGGTGAACTGCCGCGCTGGCGCGGAGCCAAGGTGCTCGACTGTCCCGGCGGTCCGGGCTCGCTGTCGGCGGTCCTGCGCGGCGCAGGAATCGAGGCGACCGCCGTCGATCCGCTCTATGCCCTGGCGCCTGAGGAGCTGGAGCGGCGGGCCCTGGCAGATCTCGATCTCACCATGGCCACCCAGGCCGCCAGCGGCGATCTGCGCGCCGATTTCGATCTCGACGCCTGCCGGCAGGAGCATCTGCTGGCGTTGGAGGCGTTCCTGGCCGACCGGCGGGCCCACCCCGGGCGCTACCGGGCCGCATCCCTGCCACAGCTTCCCTTCGCCGATCGCAGCTTCGATCTGGTGCTCTGCGGCCACCTTCTCTTCTCCTACGCCCCGCGGGCCGACGGAGGCCTGATGGCCGGCGCGGGGCTGGATCTGGACTGGCACCGCCAGGCCCTGGCGGAGCTGTGCCGGGTGAGCCGGCAGCAGGTGCGCCTCTATCCCGCCCACACAATCGACCTCCAGGCCCGCCGCCATCCCTACGCCGCCGCCCTGCTGGCGGCTCTGCCACCGGGCTGGCAGGGCCGCTTCACCGCCAGCAGCTACGACCAGGGCCACCAGGGCTGCACCGACGGCCTCCACCTGGAGCGATGCGATGACTAGGACGCGAGGCCGAGTTCACGCTCCATGCCGGCCACCACCACATCGGCCACCAGCTGGATGCGGAAGCGGCAGTGCTGGGTGGCGCTCACATCGAAGCGGCCATGCTCCCAGTACTTGTTGCTGCCGGCACCGCCGCCGCAGAGGCCGAAGTACTCGCAGCTGCGACGGCACAGGTCCACGCCGGAGGCGATCTCAGTCTGCACCCGCCGGAACTTCTCGGTGGCGGCCAGCTGTTCAAGGCTGTGCTGGCGCACGTTGCCGAAGCTGAAGTCGCCGTACTCCGCTGTCGCCACCGACAGCAGCTCGGGATCGAAGGTGGAGACGTTGCCGTGCACATCCACGTTCACGATCGCGAAGGGCCGGTTCATGTCGGTGAAGCTCAGGCGATCGCCGCTGCAGGCCAGGCTGGTGACACCATCGAACTCACGGATCCGCAGACCCTCCGGATCGGCCTGAGCGCGCTGCCAGAACACCTCCAGAAAGGCGCGGTAGCGGGCCTCCAGCGCCAGCTGTTCGCCGCCGTCGGCCTCGAGGCTGGAGCGGGCGTTGCTGCCCTCGGTCTCCTCCATGTTGAAGCCCACATCGCGGATGCCGTTCTCCAGGAAGAAGTCGGCCATCGCGGCGGCGTGATCGAGGGACTCGGAGGTGAGCACACAGATCACCTGGAAGGGGATGGTCCGGCGCTGCAGCCAGCCGATGCCGCGCATCACCGCGGCATGGGTGGGCCGCCCGGTGCGGGTGAGCCGGTGAGCGTCGTGCAGGAACGCCGGACCATCCATGCTCACACCCACGTGGATGCCGTTGCGCTCGAAGCAGTCGCACCAGGCCCCGTCGATCGTGGTGGCGTTCGTCTGCAGCGACTGCACGATCGTGTGCGGCGGCAGGCCGCGCCGCTCCAGCAGGAGCCGGATCCGCTCCGTGGCCTCGTCGTAGAAGGCGATCGTCATCGTGAGCGGCTCGCCGGCATGCCAGAGCAGGGTGAAGTCGCCCTCGAACCAGGGGCTCTCCAGCACCCGCTCCAGCGCCGCCTCCAGCACCTCGAAGGAGAGCCGGCTGCGGTTGCCCCGATCGGGGAGGTAGCAGTAGTCGCAGTCGAGGTTGCAGAAGGGGGTGGGCTGGATCACCAGCAGCCGCACCGGTCCCGCCAGGTGGGTGCGCAGGTCGTTCACGCCGCTGCGCTCACCAGTGGTTGCGGAAGCCACCCCCACCACCGTTCCGCCAGGCGGCGCCACCACCACCGTTCCGCCAGCCCCCGCCATTGCGGAAGCCGCCGTTCGCAAAGCCGCCATTGCGGAAACCGCCGTTGTAGAAGCCGCCGTTACGGAAACCACCGTTGTAGAAGCCTCCGTTGCGGAAGCCGCCGTTTCCCCAGCCGATGCCGGGGCCGTTCACGAAGGTGTAGGCCAGCTGGTCATCGGCGGCTGGACTCCCCTGTTCGCCATCGGGCTGCCGGTCGCGCACGGCCTCCTGGATGCGCTTCAGGCGTGCCTCCAGGCCCACCGCCGCGGCGGTGGGCTCAGGGGACGGAAGCATCGCCAGAGCTGCCGCTCCCTCCGGGGGCAGGGCCAGCAGCAGCAGCAGACCGAGCAGGGGAGGGCGGGACGGAAAGGCCATCGTTGCGGTCCGAGGTAGGGCGGAGGAGGCGGGGAAGAGACGGGCGGAGGGGAACGGGCGTCAGCGAGCGGGCTTTGGCGGTAAGGGCCTCAGCGCCTCCACGGTGGTCAGCACCATCTGGAACACCTCCCGAATCTGATCGGCCGGCAGCTCGCGCACACCACCCGGGCCGACCCAGCGGTGCACCGTCGCGACGGCACGGGGATCCCCGTCGACGTAGGCCTGCATCCAGCGGGCGATCGCCAGGTTCACCAGATTGCGGAACTGGGAGTCGTTCTCCGGCACCATGCACGAGACGGCGTAGGTCTCGAAGGGCTCCTCGGGGGTGAGGGCCATGCCGGTGAGCCCCCGGGCCTTGACCATTCCCGCCAGCAGGGTGCTGTCGGCGATCACGCCATCGACCCGGCCCGCCTGCAGGGCATCGACGGCCGCCCCCAGATCGGGAACATCCACCGCCCGGGCCTCGGGCTGGATGCCCCCCAGCTCCGTGTCGGCGAGGGAATCTTCCACTACGGCGATGCGGCGGCCCCGCAGAGAGGCCGGGGAACCATCGATCCTGCCGGTGGGGGCCAGCACCCGCAGGCCGGAGACGGCGATCGGCAGCGAGAAATCCACCACCCCATCCGCGGCCCAGGTGAACGGCACGCCGCACACCAGGTTGAACGACCCGTTGGCCACTCCCTCCACCAGGCCCCGGGGGTCGCTGGTGGGAACCACCCGGACGTTCACCGGCCGGCCCACCGCGCTGGAGATCTCGGCGGCGATGACGCGGCCCACATCCACTCCGTATCCCGTCCATTCGCCGGAGCTGTCCTGGAACACCAGGGGCGGCAGACCGCCCGTGGCGCCCATCACCAGCTCACCCGTGCGGGCCGCCCGCGCCACCACCCCCTCGGCATGGGCGGGCAGGGCGACCGTGACGGCGCTCAGCAGCAGGGCCAGGGATGACAGGCGGTGGAGCAGGGAGCGCGCGGAACGGCGGGAGCGCAGCACAGGCGGAAGCGGCGAAGGCCGTGGTCAATCTGGCCAGGGCGCCGCGATGGGGCCACCGCCCGTGCGGGTGGTGCGGTGTTTCTTCACGCAGGCGGCCTCGCTCAGGCCAGAACCGGGGCGAACCGCATCGACAGGTCGAGCCAGGGGCTGCGGGTCACCGGTGCACTGGTGGAGATCAGGTCGATGCCGGTGCCGGCATAGGCCCGCAGCACCTCCGGGCTGATGCCGGAGGCCTCCAGCACCACCGGCGCCCCGCGCTCGGCGGCCAGCTGTCGCAACCGCGGCACCAGGGCCGCCAGGTCGGCGGGGCTGAACTCATCGAGCAGAACCCCGTCGGCGCCGGCCCGCACCGCCGCCGCCGCCTCCGCGGCCGTCTCGGCCTCGACGATCAGCCGGCAGGGCCAGGGTGCCTCGGCCCGCACCGCCGCCACCGCCGGCCCAACGCCGCCGGCCCAGGCCAGGTGGTTCTCCTTGAGCATGGCGGCATCGTCGAGGCCCAGGCGATGGTTGCGGCCGCCGCCGCAGCGCACGGCGTACTTTTCCAGCAGCCGCAGCCCGGGAGTGGTCTTGCGGGTGTCGGCCAGGGCGACGCCGCTGCCGGACAGTTCCGCGACCAGCGCGGCGGTTGCCGTGGCGATCCCCGAGAGCCGCATCGCCAGGTGGAGGGCGGTGCGTTCCCCCGCCACCAGCGCCGTGGCGCTGCCTTCCAGCTCCAGCAGCCGCTGGCCGGGCTGCACCCGCTCACCATCGGCCACCTGCAGTTGCACCACAACCCCTGGATCCAGCTGGCGGAACAGCGGCTCCACCAGCACACCGCCGCAGAACACCCCGGCCTGCTTCGCCTGCCAGGAGGCCCGGGCGCTGCGCCCCTGCAGCGCCGGGGCCGAGAGATCGCCGCGACCCAGGTCCTCCAGCAGCCAGCTCCGGAGCATGGGCTCCAGGGCCAGGAGGCTCAGTCCACCGAGGGGCGGCGGGGAGGCAGCGGACACAGGCGTCATGGGGCGGGGCTCAGCGGAGCTTGGCGCAGCCATCACCCTGGCGTCCGAGGGGAACGGGCCGGCGCGCGCCATGGAGCACGGCTCCGGCGGCGAGCGCCAGGGGCAGCCCCAGCACCTCGGCTGCGGTGGTGGCCCCCAGCCGCAGGGCATGGCCACTGGGGCTAGGTAACTGCCAGTGCCTGCCGAGCAGCCCCAGACGCTGAGCCGCCACTGCCCCCACGCCGCCCAGTGCCGCCAACCCCACCAGGGCCGTCAGAGCGAGGGCCACCACGGCCAGCACCCGACCCGGCGGCGCCGGACGGCGTGCTCCGGCGACGGCACCGGCCGCCGCCAGGGCCCCCAGCAGCGCTCCCCAGCGACAGCCCCAGCCCAGCAGGTCGAGGGGGCGGATCGGCTGATCGATGCTGAACGGCGCCAGCAGCCCACCAAGAGCGGTGGCCGCTGTCAGGCCGGCCAGCACCCCGGCGGCCAGGGTGCCCGTGGCCAGGGACTGGCGGCGGTTCATGGTGCCGGGGGCGCAGGCACGATCCAGCCCGAGCGCAGAAGGGGCTGCAGACGATCGAAGGCGGGGTCCATCCCGGGCTGGAGCCAGGTCGGACCGGGCCGGGGAATCGCCAGCGGCCGCACCGGTCCGAGCAGCGGCTCCAGGGCCGCGGGACCGGCCGCGGCAGGGGGCCAGCCCCCGGGGAGCAGGCGCACGATCCGGTTCCCGGGCCCGAGGATGCGATCCCGGGCGGCCAGATCCCTGGCACCGCGCACGCTCGCCAAGGTGTTGTCCACCAGACGCAGGTGGCGCAGGCGCACCGTGGGGGGATTCCAGCCCAGTCCACCCCCCACGAACAGATTGTGATCGAGCTGCACCTCGTCCACCGAATCCACCAGTAGTTTCAGCAGCACACTGGAGCTGGTGTCCAGGGGATCCGGGAGGCCGAGGAACACGTTGTCGCTCACCCGCACCGACCCCTCAGACATCGGTGAGAAGCTGAGCATCACGAAGGCATCGGCCACCAGGTTGCGCGCCAGCGAGAGCCCACGGGCCCGATCATCGACCTCGAAGGCGTCATCGACGGCCGCCCCGATCACGTTGGCCGCGGCTGTGTTGCCACCGCCTTGGGGAACAAGCTTGATCCCGTCGCCCGCTTCGCCGATCAGGTTGTGCTCCACCCGCAGGTCCTCTCCCCTCAGCCAGACCAGCGAACTGTTGGAGTAGTGATAGATCTCCTTCCAGCTGAGCCAGCCGCTGCTGCGCCAGCGGGCCAGTGGCCAGGCATCGGCGAGGTTGTGGCGGATGGCGATGTCGCTGGCAACACGCAGGGTGGGTCTGTCGTTGATCGCCACATCGGCGCCACGGAACACATTGCCCTCTAGCCGCACATGGGCCGTGTCCCACAGCTGGATCGCCGCGAACACCGGATGCTCGAACACCAGATCGCGCACCTCCACCCAGGGGGCCTCCAGCCAGAGGCTGGCCACCTGATGACCGCCGGAGCGGGTGCGCAGCGCCCCCGGCCGCTGCACGGTGAAGCGCTCCGCCCGGGGCGGCCCACCTGAAGGGAGGCAGAGATCCAGGCGGCGGTCGGTGGCGAAGAAGGCGGGCCAGGCTCCGGGCCTGCGGCACACCTCTTCCAACTTCCCCCGCCTGGTGGCCCGGTAGGCCGGCACCCCATCCACCCGCAGGCCATCAACCCGCCAGCCGGTGGCGGTGACCCAGCGTCGGCCACCGAGGGAGCGCCAGCGCCAGCTGCGGGCCACGGGGGTGGCCGTCGCCCCGCTGATCACGGCCTTGCCCGGCTCCGCCGCCCGCAGCACCAGCGGCCTGCCGGGGCGTCCCCCTCGACGCACCCGCACCGACTCGTGGTAGGTGCCCGGCCAGATCAGCACGGTCTCCCCCGACTCCGCCAGATCCACCGCCCGCTGGAGGCTGCGCACCGCCAGCCGCCGGGTGCTGCCGGGGAAGCCATCGAAGCCGTCCGGCGCCACGTGCACGGTGCCGTAACGCAACCAGCGGGTGGGCAGCGGCAGGTAGAGGGCGGTGGCCCCCACGGTGAGGGCGAGCAGGCTCCCGTCCACCGCCCGTCGCGACAGCCTGCGGTCAGCCGCCCGGCGGGGGAGCCCCCTCATTTGCCGATGCAGAAGCGGGCGAAGACGCGATCCAGCACAGCCTCGCTCACCTCCTCGCCGGTGATCGCGCCGAGCCGCCCGGCGGCGGCCCGCAGGTCGATCGTCCAGAAATCCCAGGGCAAACCGCCCGCCGCGGCCTCCAGGCTGCGCGCCAGATCGCCCGCCGCGCCGGCGGCCAGATCCCGCTGACGGGCGTTGAGCGCCACGGCGAGCCCCTCGTGCTCCCCAGCACCGCAGCGCTCCAGCAGCCGGGTGGCCAGCTCGGCCTCGCCGTCGCCCTCGAGGGCGCTGATCACCACCTCAGCCGGCCCCTGCCGCCGCACCGCCAGGCGCTGCGCCTCGGTGAGGCGATCGGCCTTGTTGCCCACCACCAGCAGCGGCACCCCCGGCGGCACCAGGTCGCGCAACTCCTGATCGGCCGGCAGCCAGCCCTGGCTCAGGTCGTGGAGCAGCAGCACCACGTCGGCGGAGGCAAGGGCCGTGCGGCTGCGCTCGATCCCCAGCCGCTCCACCGGATCGTCCGTGGGCCGGATCCCGGCGGTGTCGAGCAGGGTGAGGGGAACGCCCTCGATCACCAGGTCGCTCTCCAGCAGGTCGCGGGTGGTGCCGGGGCGATCGGTCACGATCGCCCGCTCCCGCCGGGCGAGCCGATTGAGCAGGCTGCTCTTGCCCACGTTGGGCCGGCCCACGATCGCCACCCGCAGGCCTTCGCGCAGCAGTTCCCCCAGGCGGGCGTCCGCCACCAGCAGCTCCAGCTCCCCCTTCACCGCCTCCAGTTCGCGCACCAGGGCCGGGCCGTCCAGGGGCGGCAGCTCGTCTTCGAAGTCCACCCGCGCCTCCAGTTCCGCCAGGGCATCGAGCAGCCGTTCGCGCAGGCCACCGATCAGGCGCTGCAGACCACCGTCGATGCCGGCCATCGCCAGCTCGGCGGCACGGCGGCTGCGGGCGGCGATCATCTCGCCGATCGCCTCGGCGCGGGTGAGATCGAGACGGCCATTGAGGAAGGCGCGCTGGCTGAACTCCCCCGGGCCCGCGGGCCTGGCCCCGGCAGCGAGAACCAGATCCAGCACCCGGCGCACAGCCACCCTGCCCCCGTGGCAGTGGAACTCCACCACGTCCTCCCGGGTGAAGCTGCGGGGCGCCCGCATGAGCAGCAGCAGGGCTTCATCGACCCGCCGGCCGTCATCCGGATCGACGACATGGCCGTAGAGCACGCGATGGCTCTCCCACGCCTGCTGACCCGGCGCCTCGAACAACAGCCGTGCGATCGCTTCAGCCCGCGGGCCCGAAAGCCGCACGATCGCCACGCTTCCCTGGCCGGCCGCCACAGCGGTGGCGATGGCGGCGATGGTGTCGGACAGGGCGGCGGCGGCAGCGAGGCTCATGCCCCCAGCCTGCCAAGCGGGGGGACGCGCCGCCGGGTGGTGGGTTTCAGGGGCTACTGAGGCCCGGGAACACCATCAGATCGATGTGGCCGCCGGTTGGCTGGCGCCACTCCCGGAACTCCGCCGCCAGAGCCCTGTGCTCCTGGCGCAGGGAGCGAGACTCGAGATCCAGCAGACGCTGGTGCACCAGATCGAGGGTGTTGTCGATCAGTTGGGCAGCCTGTTCGGACGTCATGGCAGGGCTGGCGAGATGGGGGGAGACCCCGTAGTGGGCCGGTTGTAGAGGAGCCCTCTCGCTAGGGCTGTAGCGGCAGACACGGGCTGTCCTGGGCTGTCGGCGGATGCACACGGCTCCGGGATGGGGGCCCTCAGCCGATGCCGGTGCGGCAGAGATCGAGCACGTCAGCCATCGAGCGAATCTGATCCATCGTGGTGCGGAGCTGGGAGGCACTCACCAGTTCCACGCGCAGGTCGATGCGGGCCGGCTTGCCGGGGGTGGTGCGGACCCGGGCGTCGCTGACGTTGATGCGGTGATCGGAGAGGCGGGTGAGGATGTCCTTGAGCACGCCCACCCGGTCGAGCACCTCGATCCGCAGCCGCACCGGGTAGCGTCGGGTCGGGCTCTCGGCCTGGGGATTCCAGCGCACCGGCAGCCGGCGCTCCACCGGCACCTGGGCCACGTTGCCGCAGTCCTGGCGGTGGATGGTGATGCCGTGGTTGCCCAGGGCCACGCTGCCCACGATCGGCTCCCCCGGCAGCGGACTGCAACAGCCGCCCAGGCGGTACTCCAGCCCCTCCACCCCCAGGATCGGGCTTCCCCCCTGGGAGTGGACCGGTGTCGCCGGGCCGGCCGGCTGCGCCGCCACCACGCTGGCCGCCACCTCCTCGTTGCTGAGCGCCGGCGCGGCGGCGGCGGTGGCCAAGCGAATCTCCTCCCGCAGGCGGTTCACCAGCTGCTGCACCGTCACCCCACCGAAACCGAGGGCCGCCAGCAGATCTTCGGTACCCACCAGGTTGCAGCGACGCGCCACCTTGGCCATCGCCTCGCCATTGAGCAGCAGGTCGAAACCATCGCGGCCCAGCTCCCGCTCCAGCATCTCCGTACCGCGCTGGATGTTGTCCTCCCGGTGGCTGCGCTTGTACCACTGGCGGATCCGGTTGCGGGCGGTAGGGGTGGCGACGAAGTTCAGCCAGTCGAGGCTGGGGTGGGCCGTCTTGGTGGTGATGATCTGCACGAAATCACCGTTCTGCAGCGGCGTGGCCAGGGGGCAGAGGCGATCGTTGATGCGCACGCCCTGGCAGTGATTGCCCACTTCCGAGTGGATGCGATACGCGAAATCCACGGCGGTGGATCCCTTGCGCAGCCCCACCACATCGCCCTGGGGGGTGAATACGAACACCTCCTCGTCGAAGAGGTCTTCGTTGATCGAGGCCAGGAAATCGCTGCTGTCCTCGCCACCATCATCTTTCTGCCAGTCGACCATCTGGCGCAGCCAGTTGAAGCGCTCGGCATCGGTCCCGGCGGCCGCCGGCGACCCCCCCTCCTTGTATTTCCAGTGGGCGGCGATGCCGTACTCCGCCACCTGATGCATCTCGGTGGTGCGGATCTGCACCTCGATCGGCCGGTGGCGGCCGCTCACCGCCGTGTGCAGCGACTGGTAGCCGTTGGGCTTGGGCAGGCCGATGTAGTCCTTGAAGCGGCCGGGGATGGGCCGGAAGGTGTCGTGCACCACCGCCAGCGCCCGGTAGCAGCTCTGCAGATCCGGGCAGAGGATGCGCACGGCCGCCACGTCGTAGAGCTCGTGGAAGGCCTTCTGCTGACGCTGCATCTTGCTCCAGATGCCATACAGATGCTTGGGCCGTCCGCTCACATCACAGCTGGCGAGTCCCACGGCGGCCAGCCGGTCGCGCAGCAGCTGCACCGTGACACCGAGCCGCTCCTCCCGCTCGCTGCGCTTGCTGGCCACCTGGCCCTGGATGTCGCGGAAAGCCTCGGGCTCGAGGATCTTGAAGGCCAGATCCTCCAGTTCCCACTTGAAACGGCCGATGCCCAGCCTGTTGGCGAGGGGGGCGTAGATCTCGCGGGTTTCGCGGGCGATGCGCTGCTGCTTCTCGGGCTTGAGGGCGCCGAGGGTGCGCATGTTGTGCAGGCGGTCGGCCAGCTTCACCAGCACCACCCGGATGTCGCTGGCCATCGCCAGGAACATGCGCCGCAGGTTCTCGGCCTGGGCTTCCGTTTTGTTGGTGAAGTGGATGCCGCCCAGCTTGGTGACCCCCTCCACCAGGGCGCGCACCTCGGCGCCGAAATGCTCCTCGATCTCCTGCGGCGTGACCTGGGTGTCCTCCACCACGTCGTGGAGGAAGCCGGCGGCGATCACGGCAGCGCTGGCTCCGATATCGCGCAGCAGATCCGCCACCGCGATCGGATGGATGATGTAGGGCTCGCCGCTGGCGCGGTACTGGCCCTCGTGCAGCTGGTAAGCGAAGTCGAACGCCGCCGCCAGCAACGCCTCGGTGTCGGTGGGACAGCACGTGCCGGCGCCAGGCGGCACGTGCTCGACGCAGCAGCGCAACCACTCAGGCAGGGGAACGCCGTAATCGGCCGGCCCCTGGATCGGCCGACGGCGTGCACTGGGCGCCGGGCCGGCGGATTCAGGCGGCGGCAGCACCTCCACGGGCGGCACAGGCACAGCCCGGGCGGAAGTGGCAGAGGTCTGCGTATCGGGAACCGCCCTGAGCATCCGACACCGCATGGTTCACCGATGGTAGGCAGGCGCGGTTACAACGCGCAGACCAAGGGCAAGCGGGCCGCCAAGCTGGGGGGCAGCTCCGGCCCCGTGCCGCCATGGACCAGTCCCCCGATCGGGTCCCACCCGTGCTGCAGCTCGCCGGGCTGAAGGTGCACTACCCGGGGGCCGAACACCCCACCCTCAACGGGCTCGACCTCGCCCTTGCCCCGGGCGACCGGCTGGCGCTGGTGGGGCCCTCCGGCTGCGGCAAGAGCACGGTGGCCCGGGCGGTGCTGCAGCTGCTGCCCCCCGGCAGCCGCTGCGAAGGCGGCCTGCTGCTGGCCGGCCGCGATCCGCGGACGCTGCAGCGCTCGGCCCTGCGCCAGTTGCGCGGCGAGGCGGTGGGGCTGGTGTTCCAGGACCCGATGACGCGCCTCAACCCGCTGCTCAGCATCGGTGAGCACCTGCGCGACACGCTGGCGGCCCATCGCCCGGCCTGGGGACGGCAGCGGGCGGTGGCGCGGGCGAAGGAGCTGCTGGCGCGGGTGGGCATCCCGCCGGAGCGCTACGGCAGCTATCCCCATGAGTTCAGCGGCGGCATGCGCCAGCGGGTGGCGATCGCCCTGGCCCTGGCCCTGGATCCGCCCCTGGTGATCGCCGACGAACCCACCACCAGCCTCGACGTGGCGGTGGCGGGGCAGGTGATGGCCGAACTGCGCGACCTGTGCGAGGAGAGCGGCAGCGCCCTGCTGTTGATCACCCACGATCTGGCGATGGCCGGCCGCTGGTGCGAGCGCATCGGCGTGCTCGACCAGGGAAAGCTGGTGGAGGAGGGGCCCAGCCTGCGGGTGCTCACGGCGCCGGCCTCACCCCTGGCGCAGCGGCTGGTGCAGGCCGCGCGGGAGCGGGAGGGCAGCCAGGCCACCGCTCCGGAGGCCACCCCCGTGCTGCTGGAGCTCGAGGATCTGCGCAGCTGGCATCCGCTGCCGTCGGTGCCGTGGCGCCCCCGCTGGCTGAAGGCGGTGGATGGGGTGAGCCTGCGGCTGCACCGAGAGGAGACGATCGGCCTGGTGGGCGCCTCGGGCTGCGGCAAGAGCAGCCTCTGCCGGGCGCTGATGGGGCTGGCGCCGGTGCGGGGCGGCAGCGTGCGGCTGGAGGGACAGGACCTGCGCCGGTTGCGGGGGCGGGCCCTGCAGCAGGCCCGGCGCCGCATCCAGATGGTGTTCCAGGACCCGCTGGCCTGCCTCAATCCCCAGATGGTGGTGGGGGAGGCGGTCGCCGATCCCCTGCTGATCCACGGGCTGGCGAACCGGGCCGAAGCCCGCGAACGCGCCCGCGCGGCCTTGGCGGCGGTGGGACTGGAACCGCCGGAGTCGTTCCAGCGCCGGTTGCCCCGCCAGCGCTCCGGGGGCCAGCAGCAGCGGGTGGCGATCGCCCGCGCCCGGAGCCGCGAGCCGAAGGTGCTGCTCTGCGACGAGAGCGTGAGCATGCTCGACGCGGAGGTGCAGGCCGAGGTGCTGGGGCTGCTGAGGCGTCTGCAGCAGGAGCGGGGTCTGGGCCTGCTGTTCGTCACCCACGACCTGGCGGTGGCGAGCGGCTTCTGCCACCGGGTGATCGTGCTCGATGGTGGCCGGATCGTGGAGGAGGGTCCGGGAGCGGCGCTGCTGGCCCATCCGCAGGCGCCGATCACCCGGCGGCTGGTGGAGGCCTGCCCGCGCCTGCCCGAGGTGGCCTGATGCCCGGGCACCTGGCGCGGCTGCTGCGACTGTTTCTGCTGGCCAACGCCATCGGCGCCGGCGTGGGGGTGGGCATCTGGCTCTACGCCCGCGAGATCGACCTGATCACGAACCTGCGCCTCCAGTTGGCCACGGGCCTGCCCAGGGCCCTCGTGCTCCCGGTTCTGGGGCTGCTGGGCGGTGCGGCCGCCGGCGGGCTGATCGCCTTCGAGCCCGCCGCGCGGGGCTCGGGCATCGTGCACGTGCTGCTGTGGCTGCGGGGCCGGGCCGTTCCCCTGGGCTGGCGGGTGGCAGTGGTGAAGCTGCTGGCGAGCGGGCTGGCGATCGGCAGCGGCATCCCGGTGGGCCCGGAGGGTCCGTCGATCCAGATCGGCGCCTCGGTGGCCCGAGAGAGCGCTGATGCCCTGCATGGCGGCCGCCATCGACGGCTGGCGGTGGCGGTGGGCAGCGGGGCTGGCCTGGCGGCGGTGTTCCATGCGCCCCTGGGGGGCATCGCTTACATCCTCGAGGAGATGCTCGGGCGCAGCAGCCTGCGCACCAATGCGGTGGCTGCCTTCACCACGTTCATGGCCCTGGTGTGGACCCGGCTGCTCAACGAGCCGGGTCATGGACCGCTGCTGCTGCGCAACCTGGTACCGATCACTGAGGTGCCCAGCCGGGTGAACGAACTGCGGCTGGTCGACCTGCCGCTGCTGCTCGGGCTGGGGGTGGCGGCGGCCCTGCTGGCGCTCCCCTATCAGCGGGGCCTGCTCGCCCTGAAACGTCGCTTCGAGCGGCTGGTGCTGCCGCCGTGGAAGCTGCTGCCGTTGCTGGGCCTGGCGATGGGGGCGCTGGGGGTACTGCTGCCACCGGCCTTCGATGACGCCGACCACCTCAGCTTCGCGGCCCTGGCCGGGATGAACGGCCCTCTCGAGGCGCTGCGGGTGCTGCTGATCCAGGGGCTGGGCACGGCGGTGGCGGTGGCGGCCGACGCTCCCGGCGGCTTCCTGGCCCCCGCGCTGGTGGTGGGAGCATCCCTGGGGACGCTGGTGCAGCAGCTGGCGGGGATCACGATCCACCTGGCGCCGGCCACCCTGCTGTTCGCCGGCGGCAGCGCCTTCCTCGGAGCCCTTACCCGCACGCCGCTCACGGCGATCCTGCTCACCTTCGAACTCAGCAAGGACTACGCCCTGCTGCTGCCGATCGGACTCTGCACCCTGGCCGCCATCGCCGTGGCCGATCTGTTCAACAACCGCACGGTGGTGGACGCCATGCTGGAGGAGGCCCTTGCGCGGCAGGTGCCCCAACGCCAGCAGGAAACCTGAGCACCGCAACTGTCCGTGAACGGACCGGTCCTCAGTTCAACTCTTCCTGATCGGAGAACAGGGTCCTGGAGAGGAGGTCCTGCGCTGCTTCGGACAGGGAGCGGCCGGTGGCCGCCGCCAAGCGCTCAAGCTTGGCGTGCACCTCCGGGCTCAGATCGAGATCGATACGCCGGGGAAAGTGTTGGGGATCCAGCTGCCAGGAAGCGTCGACGCTGCATGGGTAGCCTGGGGGCTCAATGACCATTCAGAATTTTTACGCAGCGTAAGTGTGCCGCAACCAGACCCGACGTCTGCAGGGGATCGGCGTCCCATCACCGGGGCTGGTGATCAACCGCGCCGGCGCAGCACCGTGAGCAACCGGCTGAACACATCGGGCAAGGGCGCCTCGAAGCGCATCCGCTCGCCGGTGATCGGATGGTCGAGCCCCAGGGCCACGGCGTGCAGCGCCTGACCCGGCAGGGCGATCGGCAGCCGCCGGCAGCGGCTGTAGGCCGGATCTCCCACGATCGGGTGATTCATGTGGGCACAGTGCACCCGGATCTGGTGGGTGCGACCGGTATCCAGGCGGAAGCGGAGCAGGGCGTGGTCGCCCAGACGTTCCACCACCGTCCAGTGGGTGCAGGCGTGGCGGCCGCTGCCGTCGGCCACCACCGCGTACTTCTTGCGATCGCTGGGGTGGCGACCGATCGCCCCCACAAACGTGCCCGCATCCCCTGCGGGCTGGCCATGCACCACAGCCAGATACTCGCGGGAGGCGATCCGCTTCTGGATCTGCACCTGCAGCTTCACCAGCGCTTCCTGGCTCTTGGCCACCACGATGCAGCCGGTGGTGTCCTTGTCGAGGCGATGCACGATGCCGGGACGCATCTCGCCGCCGATGCCCGGCAGATCGGGGCAATGGTGCAGCAGCCCGTTCACCAGGGTGCCGTCCTTGTTGCCGGGCGCCGGGTGCACGGTGAGGCCCGCGGGCTTGTTGAGCACGATCAGATGCGCGTCCTCGAACAGCACATCCAGGGGAATCTCCTGAGGCACCAGATAGGGCAGGGGCTCAGGTGGCGGCATCCACAGTTCCACCGTGTCACCGGGGCGCAGGGGCGTCTTGGCGCGGCCGGTGATTCCGTTCACGCGCACATAACCCGCGTCGATGAACTTCTGGATGCGGGCGCGACTCTGCTCGGGGCGCTGACTCACCAGCCAGCGGTCGAGCCGCATCGGCAGGGGTTTTGGATAGAGGAGGGTGACCAGATCGCCTTCGCCCTGAGCGAAGCCGCCGCCGGAGGGGTCTCCGGTCGCTGCCTCCTCGCCCGTCGTCTGCCGCTGTGCTGTCATCCCTGCCATTGAATCAGGGCGATCGGAACGGAGTCTCCCCCTGCTGGCGGCGCCAGAGACCAGCGGCCCAACCTCAGACGTTCTGCAGGCCGAGAACGGCGGCGGTGTCCGCGCGCACCTGCTTCAGCATCGCGGCATCCTGCTTGAGGTCATGCCCGTAGGACGGGATGATCGACTGGATGGTTGAGCGCCAGTCGCCGATGAGTTCCTCACGCAGGACCGTCTCGATCATGGTCACCATGATGTAGGTGGCCGTCGAAGCCCCAGGAGAAGCACCGAGCAGTGCCACCAGGCTGCCATCGGCAGAAGCAACGATCTCGGTGCCGAATTCAAGCTGACCGGCGAAGTGCTTCTCCTTCTTGATGATCTGCACCCTCTGGCCGGCAACCGCCAGCTCCCAATCCTCTTCACGGACATTGGGATAGTACGCACGCAGGATCTTGAAGCGGTGGGTCATGCTCTGGAGCACCTGTCCCAGCAGGTACTCCTCCAGTGGAAAGTTGTCCTTGGCCACGGAGAGCATCGGCAGCAGGTTGGCCAGGCGCAGCGATCGCGGCAGATCGCAGTAGGAGCCGTGCTTCAGGAACTTGGTGGAGAAGCCTGCATAAGGACCAAACAGCAACCAGCGCTTGCCCTCGATGATGCGGGTATCGAGATGGGGGACGGACATCGGTGGAGAGCCCGTGGCAGCCTTGCCGTAAACCTTGGCACGATGACGATCAACCACTCCGGGCTTATCGCAGCGCAGCCAGATACCGCTGACCGGGAATCCCGCATAGCCCTTTGATTCGGGAATGCCGGATTTCTGCAGCAGGGTAAGGGCGGCACCACCAGCACCAAGAAACACAAAGCGCGCATCAATCGTGCGCTCGCTGCCGTTCTGCTCATGCCTCACGACGACGCTCCATCCACCTTCAGGGCGACGCTTCAGATCGACGACGGCCTCATTGAAGTGGACCTGGAAATCGCCATGCTTGCGGAGCACACCGAGCAGGTTTGTGGTGAGGGCCCCGTAATTGACGTCAGCTCCATTGGTGATGTGGGTGGCGGCCACCGCCTGGGCAGGATCACGCCCCTCCATGACCAGGGGAGCCCATTCGGCAATCTGGGCATGATCTTCCGAGTACTGCATCCCGTGGTAGCAGTGATGGGCACTCATCAAGGCATGGCGGTTCCTGAGAAAAGCCTGGTTATCAGCCCCCATCACAAAGCTCATGTGGGGGACGGGATGAATGAAGCTGTCAGATGAGGCGATCAGCCCCTGCCGAATGAGGTAGGACCAGAACTGGCGGGACAGATCAAATTCAACATTGACTTCGAGGGCCTTGGCGATATCCACCGTGCCGTCCTTACGCAGCGGTGTGAAATTGAGCTCACAGTTGCCGGCATGGCCTGTGCCGGCATTGTTCCAGGCGCCGGAACTCTCCTGGGCCTCCTGCGGCAGGCACTCCACCATCTCGATGGCGAGATCGGGCTTGAGCTGCTTGAGGAAGACCCCAAGGGTACTGCTCATGATGCCGGCCCCGACCAGCAGCACGTCTACAGATGTGTTGCTCATGCCTGCACCTCAGCCGCGAAGTTGACCCGGGCTCCGTCGGCCAGCACCACATAGATGCGACGCCAGGGCTGCTGATCCAGCAACCTCCAGGAATGCCCCCCGCCGGCGGTGTCTTCCGCCAGCAACAGAATCGAGGGGTCGAGGCTGAAGTGCTTCTGTTCGCGGGTGACGAAATCAAGGCGACCGCTGAGGGTGATCACGAACTGGCGCGCCGGAGCGGTATGCCAATCGAAGGAACCACCGGAATCCGTTTCCTGTAAGGAAATGCTGACGGCGTTCATCTTGGCGCTCAGAAGATCCCCCCGTGGCCCGGCCTGCAGATCCACGACACCGCTCTCGAAATGGGATTCGCCATCCGCGCCGGTCCACAAACGGATACACCTGAACATGGCTCTTCCGGTCGGACTCCTATGTCACACAAGTCTAATGAGCCGACCGGACTTTGCAGGGCTGCTCACGAAGGTTTAGAACAGGCCCGGACCGCCGAGGTGCCCCTTCATGACGGACATGCGCAACGAATCCGACAGCCTCGGCGTGGTTGCTGTGCCGGCGGACCGGCTGTGGGGTGCCCAGACGCAACGATCACTCCAACACTTCAGTATCGGCAAGGACCTGATTCCAACCGAGATGATCAGCGCCTACGCCCTGCTCAAGAAGGCAGCCGCTGAAGTGAACCATAGCCATGGCCGGCTTGAGGGCAACATCTATCGGCTGATCGTACAGAGCTGTGAAGAAATCCTCGCGGGCGAGCATCGGGACATGTTCCCGCTGCATGTGTGGATGACCGGTTCCGGCACGCAGTTCAACATGAATATGAACGAGGTAATCTCCAACCGCAGTTGCCAGCTCGCTGGCACGCCCCTGGGCTCGAAGACGCCGGTGCACCCGAATGATCATGTCAATATGTCGCAGTCGTCGAATGACACCTTTCCCACCGCCATGCACCTGGCGGCGGCAGTGGAGACCAGCACACGTCTGATTCCGGCGGTGCAGGCGCTGCACGATGCGATTGCCACCAAGGCCTCTCTGTGGCGTGACATCGTCAAGATCGGGCGTACGCACATGCAGGACGCCACCCCCTTGACGCTTGGGCAGGAATGGTCGGGTTACAGCGGCATGCTCGCTGATGGTCTCGATCGTCTGCGTGATTCGCTCAAGGGCGTCTATGCGCTGGCCATCGGTGGGACGGCGGTCGGCACGGGCCTGAATGCGGCAGAAGGTTTTGCCGAAGAGACAGCGGCTGAGCTTGCCGGGCTGACCGGGCTGCCCTTCGTGTCCGCGGAAAACAAGTTCACCGTTCAGGGCGCTCATGATGCCCTGGTGCAACTGTCCGGCACCTTCCGCACACTGGCTGTCTCGCTCTATAAGATCGCCAACGACATTCGTCTGATGTCCTGCGGACCGCGTGCCGGTTTTGCTGAGCTGCAGATTCCGGCCAATGAACCCGGATCCTCGATCATGCCGGGCAAGGTCAACCCAACCCAATGCGAAGCGCTGACGATGCTGGCCGTGCAGGTGATGGCCAATGATGTGGCAATCGGCTTCGGCGGCGCCAGCGGCTATCTGGAGATGAATGTCTACAAACCGCTGATCATCCACAACCTTTGCAGCGCGATCACCTTGCTCACCGATGGCTGCACCAACTTCCGTACCTTCCTGGTTGAGGGTGCCGAGCCGAATCGTGAAAGAATCGCGGCTTATGTTGAGAGTTCCCTGATGCTGGCAACTGCCCTCTCGCCGGTGATCGGCTACGACAAAACCGCTCAGATCACTCACCATGCGCTGGACAACAACCTCACCCTCAAGCAGGCGGCCCTGGAACTCGGCGTGGTGAGCGAGGCTGATTTTGATCGTATCGTCGATCCCATCAAGATGACTTCGCCGTCGATCGCCCGGGGCGATACAGCTGTCAGCTGAACAGCCTGCGGAAGACGTTGGTGTCCGCCAGGTCGATCAGTTCTTCGCCGCGGCCGGAGAGAATCGTTCGCAGGGCGAACAGCGAAAAGCCCTTGGCCTGCTCCACCGTGATCGTGGGCGGGATGATCAGCTCTTCTCGCGCGGTCACCACATCCACCAGTGCAGGGCCCTTATAGGCAAAGGCTGCCTTGAGAGCAGCTTCGAGATCGTGCGGCTTTTCAACGCGTTGACCGAACAGGCCAATGGCATTGGCGACCGCAGCAAAATCGGGATTATCGAGATCAGTGCCGAAGTTGACAAAACCATTGGCCTTCATTTCCAGCTCAACGAAATTGAGCGATGAATTATTAAAGACGACAATCTTCACTGGCAGTTTGTTCTGGCGCAGCGTCAACAGTTCGCCGAGAAGCATTGACAGGCCGCCATCTCCCGCAAGCGCCACCACCTGACGACCGGGATAGGCGGACTGGGCGCCGATCGCATGGGGCAGGGCATTGGCCATCGTGCCGTGGGCGAAGGAGCCGATCAGGCGTCGCTGACCATTCATGCGCAGATAGCGGGCCGCCCAGCCGGTTGGTGATCCCACATCCGGAATGAACACCGCATCCTCAGAAGCCAGGTCGCTGACTGTGCGCGCCAGGAATTGCGGGTGGATGGGTGTTCTGTTGTGGTCATCGATGGCCAGATCATCGAGGGCTTTTCTGGCCTCGACATAGTGCTGGCGCGAGGAATCAAGATGGTGTACGTCGGCATTGCCCTCCAGCAGGGGCAGGAGGGCCTGCACCGTGTCCCTGACGCTGCCCACCAGGCCGAGATCGATGGCGGTGCGACGGCCGAGGTTTTCGCCGCGAATGTCCACCTGGATGATCTTGGCCTTGGAGGGATAGAACTGGCGGTAGGGGAAATCGGTGCCAAGCAGCAGCAGCACTTCGCAGCTCTCGATCGCCCTGTAGCCGGACGTGAAACCGAGCAGGCCGGTCATGCCGACGTCGTAGGGATTGTCGTACTCAATGAAGGGCTTGCCGCGCAGGGCATGGACCACGGGTGCCTTCAGCTTCTCGGCAATCGCCAGCAGTTCGTTGTGGGCGCCTTCGACGCCGGCTCCTGCAAAGATCGTGATCTTCCTGGCCGGATTCAGAAGACCGGCAGCCTCAGCGAGTTCTTCATCGCTGGGGCGGATCACACGCGGCGCGTAGCGAATCGGGGCACCTTTGCGGTGCGGCTTGCTCTGCTTCAGAAAGATCTCGCCGGGAATCACCACCACAGCAACACCGCGTCGCTCGATCGCCGTGCGCATGGCGATCTCCAGAACGCGAGGCAGCTGCTCGGGAACGCTGACCAGTTCGCAATACACGGAGGCTTCCCGGAACACCTCCTGCGGATGGGTTTCCTGAAAGTAGGTGCCCCCCACCTCGGCTCCGGGGATCTGGGCCGCGATCGCCAGCACCGGCACCCGGCTGCGGTTGGCGTCGTAGAGGCCATTGATCAGATGGATGCTTCCCGGCCCACAACTGCCGACACAGACCGCCAGTTCTCCTGTCAGGGCAGCCTCCGCGGCCGCCGCGAGAGCCCCCGCCTCCTCGTGACGCACGTGCCGCCAGGCGATCGTGCCATCGCGGCGCAAGGCATCCGTAAAGCCATTGAGAGAATCTCCTGGAATTCCATAGATTCTCTGCACCGAGGCATCTTTCAGGATGTCAAGAATAGCGTCCGCGATTGTCGACATAACTGAGGGTGCTGGACGCCAGGATGCAACTGGAAGCTAGCGCCAATGGCCCTAGATGCCATCCTTCAGCTGTTGTTCCGTTCGCTTGAGACATCTCCCTGCGGCAGTTCCAGACTGATCGGCCCCAGCAGGGAGCGACGGAAATCATCGAGCAGCCTCTGGGCCATGCGCAGTTGATCGCCACTGGTGTGGCGGCTGGCGGCGGCCTGCAGCCAGGCATCGGCATCGGGGGCGTGGCTGGGATGGCCGGCTCCGGGAAAAGCATCCGTGACCGGGGCCTCGCCGGAGGTCACCGCCACACCCAGGGGCACGCCGTAGCGCCTTTCCAGCAACCCTGCCGCCACACCGGAGGTGGGCCATGGCTCCAGGGCCACCAGCAGCCGCACGAAGGCCAGCGCCACCGCCTCGGTGTCGTAGGCGGCCTGGCCGATGTCGTCGCAGAGGGCCAGCCGCAGCGCCGCCTGCTGGTCATCGAGGCGAGGCGGCAGCACCCCCGGGGCATCGAGGAGGTCGAGATCCTGACCGAGCCGCACCCAGCGCAGACTGCGGGTGACGCCGGCCTTGCGGGCGCTCTCCACCACCTTCTGGCGCACCAGGCGGTTGATCAGGGCTGACTTGCCCACGTTGGGGAAGCCGAGCATGAGGGCCCGCACCGGCCGCGGGCGCATGCCACGGTCTGCCCGGCGGGCATTGAGGGCCTCGCCGGAGCGGATGGCGGCCTGCTGCAGCTGCTTGACGCCGGTGCCGGCCTTGGCGTCGCACCACCAGGGGGTATGGCCATGGTCGCGAAACCAGCGGTCCCATTGCTTCTGGGCCGGGGCTGTGATCATGTCGCGCCGGTTGAGCACGAGCAGGTGCTGCTTGCCCCGGATCCAGCGCTGCAGGCGGGGATGGCTTGTGGCGAGGGGAATGCGGGCGTCGCGCACCTCAATCACCAGATCCACCTTCTCCAGGCTGGCCGCCAGGGCCTTCTCCGCCTTGGCGATGTGGCCCGGATACCACTGGATCGCCGGAGCGGCCGCGCTGAGGCTCACCAGCTCGGCACCCTCGTGGCCGGCCGCCATCAGGGCACCACCAGCACGGGGCAGGGAGCCAGTTGGATCACCCGGGCGGCGGTGCTCTGCTGGTCGTCCTCGAGGGTGATGCCGCGGGTGCCCATCACGATCACGTCGGCATTGATCTCGTCGGCCACATCACCAATCACAAAGGCAGGCACACCGTCCCGCTCAATCACCTCGCAGGCCACGCCAGCCTGCTCGAAGCTGGCGCGGGCCTGATCCAGCAGCTGGCTCACGGCGGCGGGGTCGTGCATCGCCCCCTCACCGGCCTCCACCACCGACAGCACCACCAGCCGGCTGCCGTGCTGCTGGGCCAGACGCAGGGCCACCGCCGCCGTGTCCATCGTCTGGCGGCTCTGGTCGATGGGAAACAGGATGGTGTCGAACATGGCGGGGAAGGTGGCTCCTCCTTCCTAGCGCCCGCTGGGGAGCGCGCGATGCACCAGGCGCGAGAACACGGCGGAGCCGTCATTGGAGGCGGCCACAGCGCCGCAGGGGGCCCGAGTGGGCAAAACGGCTGGCGCAGGGATCAGCCGGCGATCCGCTCCCTGATCCCCTCCATCACCGCCGCGAGCAGCTTCACCCGGGGGTGTTGAGCGAAGGCCAGGGGATCCAGCTCCTGCCTGAGCCGTTTCACCTCAGCCTTGAGCTCGGCGACCTGCCGCGCACTGTCCCAGGAGGATCAGGGCCTTGTCTTTCAGCCAGGATCTACTGCTGGCGAAATCGGGGCAGTGGCGTTCGACAAGCTGCCAGAAGTGTTTGGAATGATCGGCATGCACCAGATGGCATAACTCATGGATCACCACATAATCCACGATGGGGTGTGGGGCCTTGATGATGTGCCAGTTGAACACCACTCGGCCGCGCTGGTCACAGGAGCCCCAGCGCGAGCGAAAGGCACGGACACTCACCCCAGCGTGTGACACGCCGATCTGTCTGGCGTAGCGATCGGCTTTGTCCTGCAGGCGTTCGAGGGCACGGCCGCGATACCACTGCTCCAGGTAGTGGCGGATCCGTGCTTCGCGCTGCTCTCCCACCTCCCGGGGGCGAACGGTGGCCCTGAGGATTCCGCCGGAAAGGCACACTCCCACCGGATGCCCCTCCTGCAC
>JBKDPV010000068.1:0-7575 GCA_046342315.1 Cyanobacteriota bacterium | reverse complement strand
TGGCCAGAGCAGCCAGGGCTGATTCAGCCCTACGACGACGGGCATGCTCACCAGAAGAAAAAAGCCGCAGCAGTTCAGCTCAGGGGTGGAGTTCGCCGTGTCAGCCGGGCTGCTGCTCTATCGGCAACAAACTCCTAGTTCGCTGTGCCGAGATTATCGGCGATCCAGCATTGGCACACTACCGGCCAGTCCTTGCATCTGGCACTCGATACCACGGTGCTGCCGCCGCGCCAATCTGGTGCTCGCCATTGCGGCGCTGGCAGGTGGATCCCCACGGGCAGCGGGGGATGAGCTTTCTGCGGGTCGGCCTGAGCTGGCTGCAACAGTGCACGAGCAATGCCTGCTACCGCCTGTTGGCCTGGAGGCCCATCCGGTTGCGGCAGATTGAACCCTGCATCCCCAGCAACAGTGCCTGTCGGCGCCGCAAGCAGCCCTGGTTCACCAGTTCCACCCTTGAGGCCTGCTGCCCCCTGCCGCAGTCGGTAGGGCTCAGTAGTGGTAGCGCCCCTGCAGAAACTCCACCCGATCCGCCTTTACGAGGTACACACAGCGGTGCTCCTGGGTGATCCGGCGGGACCTTACCCCTGGGCCGAGATAGTTCAAGGGTTCCGGCTTGCCGATGCCCAGAAAGGGATCACGCAAAACCGCACGCATCACATCAAGCAGTCGTTTGGCCGTGCGGCGATCGGTATCGATCCAGTGCTGCAGGTCGTCCAGAAACTCCGGATGACACACCGCCTCTCGTTGAGCACTCATGCCTCCAGCCGGGCTTCCAAATCATCAAGGCGAAGGACGGGCAGCTCCTCAGAGCGGGCACGCTCCAGGGCCGAGAGCAGGCGTGCGGCATTACGGGGGGAACGCAGCAGGTGCGCCGTTTCCAGCAGCCCCTCCAGCTCGTCGGCCGCCACCAGAGCTACGTCCCCTCCCTGCCGGCGGCGCACCATCACCACCTCGCGGTCGGCAACCACCCGATCCATCAGGGCCTTGAGCTGGTCGCGGGCTGCGGTGTAGGTGGTCTCGATCGCCATGGCAGCTGTACAGGATATCTGTTCAGATTAGCGGCGGATCGCGCGCGGGTCATGCGGTTCGCCCCAACACGGCAGAAACAGCAGCACGCAGTCAGCAGTGCGCTTGCAGAACAGAGCCTCCAGAACCGGGTTCGCGGGCATTCCACCCCGGAATGGTGTGATCCAGGGCAAGGGGCAGCCCTCCTGCCAGAGCGACTTGCGCGAAGGCGTCTGCTCCGTGCAGTTCACGGTCAACAGCATGCACAATCACGCGGCGGGTGACGGTATGGACCCGAAGCCGGCTGCCTATACCGTCAGAAAGATCGTCATCCGCGGCGGCTTTAGCCGATTTCCCCCGGATCTGCACGAACGACCTCAAGGCTCAGAACGCATGCCCCGCAGGGGTTTTGGGATTTCTGAGGATCCCTTCGGATCCTGTCATAACGGAGAGGGTGGGATTCGAACCCACGGAAGGTTTCCCTTCAAACGATTTCGAGTCGTTCGCTTTCGACCACTCAGCCACCTCTCCACGCGTCGAGACAGCGGCACAGCCGCTGCAGTCGCCACGGATCCCAAAGAATCTTGCCCACTTTACGCTCAGCCGCCCCGGGCCATCAGGAAACCGCTGGCGCCGCTGGCCTGCCACCCCCTGGGCAGGGACGGCGCCGGGGCCTCGCCGCTCAGCCACACCCGCGGCGGCGCCTGCCGCTGCACCAGGGTCCGATCGCGGCGGCTGGGGGGAAAGCCGAGCCAGAGGCCATCGGCGGCGCGGCCACCGAATCCACGCCCACCGAAGCCACGGCCCGCTCCGGTGGTTTCCAGGGAACGGCGGGCGGCCCACCAGGCGGGCCGATCCGGCAGCAGCAGCCAGCGCCGCTGGCCGAAGCTGAGGGCGAGGGCGTGGCTGTCCATGCTGAGGGCCTCCACCGCCAGCCCGGGGCTCACCAGCCGCTGGCCGGCTGCCAGCGGGGCCGTGGCCTGGCCGTAGGCCAGCACCCGGCCCGCCAGGTCGTTCCAGCAGGCGGGGGCATCGGAGGCCACCGGGTCGAGCAGCAGCAGCCAGTCGAAGCGGCCGATGCCGAGGCCGGTGGCCAGGCGCCGCGCCTGGCGGCACACGCCCCCCTCGGCGGCGGTGCCGATCAGGGCGGCCCGGCCCTGATGGCGGGCGATCAGCAGGGTGCGGCCGCCACCGCCGGCCTGGTGCACCAGCAGCAGCTGATCGGCGCGGAGCTGACCCAGGTGCACAGTGGTGGCCAGCGCCACCAGGGACAGGGCCAGCCACCACCGCCGCGGCCTGGGATCAGGCAGCACGATCAGCAGCAGCGCCAGGGCGAGCAGCAGCACCAGCCAGGGCTGGGGCCGGCCGGTCTGCCACTGGGCCATCGGCAGGGCGGCGGCGGCGCGGGCCAGGGCCAGAAGCAGGCCCGCCATCAACGCCACGGGCGGCAGCAGCAGCGGCAGCAGGGCCGGCAGGGCCAGGGCCACCACCGCCAGCACCATGGCCCCCAGGGTGAGGGGGGCCAGCAGGGGGGCCGCCAGCAGGTTGGCCGGAATGGCGTAGGCGGGCACCGCGCCGAAGTGCAGCAGCTGCAGCGGCAGAGTCCAGAGGGTGGCCGCCAGCACCACCGCCAGCTCCGGCGCCCAGCGGCGCGGCGCCAGGCGGGCGGGCAGGCGGGCGAGCAGGGCCCGCTCCAGCGGCGCGGCGCTCACGATCAGGCCGGCGGTGGAGGCCACCGAGAGCTGGAAACCCACATCGAACAACCAGTCGGGGCGGAAGGCGAGCATCAGCGCCACCGCCAGAGCGAGCAGGCCGAGCGGGCGGCCCCGCCGGCCGGTCTCCAGGGCCGCCAGGGCAAAGGAGCTGGTGAGCACGGCCCGCACCACCGAGGGCTGGGGCCCGGCCAGCAGCACCTCCTGGATCTTCGCCGCCCCGGCCACCAGCAGCCGGCCATGGCTGCCCAGGGGCCGGGCCAGCACCATCACCGCCCCGAGCAGCACCGTGAGATGGAAGCCACTGGCCGCCAGGGCATGGGACAGACCAGAGGCCCGGAACGCCTCGCGCAGCTCCGCCGGCAGGGGCACCACGGCGCTGCCGAGCACCAGGGCGGCCAGCAGCCCGCCCCGCTCGGGCCCGGCGGCGGCGATCAGCCGGCCCGCCAAGCGGCGCCGCAGATCGGCGATCGGCGTGGGCGGGCGGGACAGCACCTCCACGTGGCGCACCTCGAGGCGAGTCCAGCTGCCCTGGCGCGCCAGCCGTTCCGCGGGCCCGGCCAGCAGGGGGTGCGGGGCGGGCCGGGGGCGACGCAGCTCGCCCTCCAGCCGCAGCCGCCAACCCTGGCGCAGGGCAGGACAGCGGGGAAAGTGCAGATCGGTGCGCCCTCCGGCGGCCTGCAGCAGCGCCCGGCAGGGCCCGGCATCAGCGGCCTCTGGCGCCAGCGCCACTGGATCCTCCAGCAGGGTCCCCTCCAGGCGCACCGGCATGGGCCCTTCGCTCCCCTGCAGCCGCTGGAGCGGATCGGCGGGGCCGGGTTGCGGGGCGCAGCCGGTGAGCAGGAGCAGCAGCAGGGCCAGCAGGGCGAGGGCGCGGGCCACGGGCAAGGAGCGCTGCTGGGCCAGGGTTCCCAGGGGCCGCCCGAGCGGCGATCGACGCGCGGCTCAGAGCGAGGGGATGCGCAGCAGCCAGTCGCAGAGGGCGCGGCCGGGCAGCGGCTGCCCGAGCAGCGGAGCCAGCACGCCGGCCATGGCATGGAAGCGGCAGGGCCACTGGGCCCGCTCGGTGAGGCGGCCGAGCTGGAAGCTCCCGGCCACCAGTGCCAGCACCAGCAGGGCCCGGGCCATGGCCGCCGGGCTCAGACAGCCGCCGCCGGGGCCGGCTCGGCCAGGGCCGGGGCATCCTCGGGATGGGCGGCGTACCAGGCGGCGCGCTTCTCCTCACTCATCAGCGGGAAGCCCAGGGCCCGGCGCTCCGCCAGCCAGGCCTCGGCCACCTGGCGCGCCAGATGGCGGATGCGGGCGATGGTGGCGGTGCGCTCGGTCACCGAGATCACGCCGCGGGCCTCCAGCAGGTTGAAGGTGTGGCTGCACTTGAGCACGAAGTCGAGGGCCGGCGCGGGCAAGCCTGCCGCCACCAGATCGGTGGCCTCGGCCTCGTAGAGGCTGAACAGCTGCTTGAGCCGCTCGGGGTTGGAGGCCTGGAAGTTGAAGGTGCACTGGCCCTTCTCGAACGGCAGCCAGATGTCGCCGTAGGAGCGCTCGCCGTTCCAGCTGAGATCCCAGATGCTCTCCACATCCTGCAGGTACATCGCCAGGCGCTCGAGGCCGTAGGTGATCTCGATCGACACCGGCCGGCAGTCGATGCCGCCGCACTGCTGGAAATAGGTGAACTGGGTCACCTCCATGCCGTCGAGCCACACCTCCCAGCCCACGCCCCAGGCGCCGAGGGTGGGGGATTCCCAGTTGTCCTCCACGAAGCGGATGTCGTGGTCGGCCTGACGGATGCCGAGAGCCTCGAGCGAGGCCAGATAGGTTTCCTGGATGCCGTTGGGCGACGGCTTGATCAGCACCTGGTACTGGAAGTAGTGCTGGGCGCGGTTGGGGTTGTCGCCGTAACGGCCGTCGGTGGGGCGGCGGCAGGGTTCGGCATAGGCCACCGCCCAGGGCTCAGGCCCCAGCGCCCGCAGCACGGTGTGGGGACTCATCGTGCCGGCGCCCTTCTCGGTGTCGTAGGGCTGAAGGATCAGGCAGCCCTGCTCGGCCCAGAAGCGATGCAGGGTGCTGATGATGTCCTGGAAATGCATCGGCCAGCTCCGGCGGCCCACATCGTGCCACGCAGGCTTCAGCCGGGCTTCAGGGGGCCGCTGGCTTGCAGACCCGCAGGGTGATGGCGATGGCCTTGAACAGATTGGGCAGGAGATCGCTGTAGGCGACGAGGTCGTCGTCGGGGAGCTGAACCCCGGCGCTCGCGAGCCGGGCGCGGGTGTCGGGGTCGAGGTCGTACCTCACGCTCTCGATCTCGAAATCGACGCCGGTCATCAGCGCCAGGGGGGTGTTGGCGTACCCCAGCCGCTGCCATTCCTCGCAGTTGCGCCGGCTGAACATCGAGAGGGTGCGCGGCGTGATCGAGCGCACGTGGGTGGGATCGGTGCGGAAGTCGTCGTGCAGGGGGTGCGGCACATCGATGTGAATCAGGGCATCGGCTGCCGCCACGCGGTAGAGCTCCTGCATCACCGCCAGGAACACCTTCGGCTGCTGACCGAGGTGCTCCAGCACGTGGTGGAGCACGATCTCCTCGGCCGAGTTGTCGGGGAAGGGCCAGGGGGTGCGCTCCAGATCCACCACCTGATCGGGATGGCAGCCGGCGAAGCCGTCGACGTTGACGTAGCCCTCGAGCTGCCGGCTGCCGCAACCGAGATTGAGCTTGATCACAGGCAGCGGCGGCAACGGCGGCCCGCCATCATCCCTTAGGAATGCGCAGCTTCTGGCCGGGGAAGATCAGGTCGGGGTCTTCGATCACCTCGCGGTTGGCCTCGAAGATCTCGGTGTAGCGGGCGCCGTTGCCGTAAGCGCGCTCGGAGATGCCCCAGAGGGTGTCGCCCTCCTCCACCAGCACGAACTCGGAGTTGCCGGCGGCACCGGTCAGCTCCCCGGCCACCACCTTGCCCACGCCCTCCACGTTGCCGGCGATCAGCACCGCCTTCTCGAACGCCGCCGAATCGCTGGCGGTGCCGCTGAGGGTGGCCACCTCGTTGTCGACCGTCACCTTGAGGCCTGAGACGCCGGGGTTGTTTTTCTCGATGTGCTGCTTCAGATCAGCGCCGGCCTTGGCCGGATCCTCGCCGCGCCGGAACACCTTCTTGCCGATGTTGGCGGCGAAATCGAACAGGGGAACGCCCATGGTTGCTGCAGGGGTGCGCTTCCACTCTGGTGCGGGCTCCGTGGGGCAGGGTTAAGAGAATCGCCAGAAGAGGGGCTTCAGGCCACCAGTTGCAGCAGGCCCATCAGCCCGGCGGCGAGGGGGCGATGGCGCGCGTGCGCGAAGCCGGCGCGGCGGGCGAGCGCTTCCTGCTGCTCAGCGGTGGCGAAGCGCTCGAGGCTGGCCTCCAGATAGGCGTAATGCTCGCTGAAGCCGAAGCGGCGGGCCGTGGGCACCACCAGGCGCCTCAGGTAGGCCTTCTGCAGATCGGCGATGGGGCCGGTGGGGCGATTGAAGTCGAGCACGGCCGCCCGGGCGCCGGGCCGCAGCACCCGCCGCAGTTCCAGAAGCCCGGCGGCGGGATCGGCGAGGTTGCGCAGGCCATAGGCCATCACCGCGCCATCGGCGGCGGCAGCGGGCAGGCCGGTGGCCAGGGCATCGCCCAGGCGCCAGTCGATCGACAGCCAGGGGGTGCGGGCCGCCCGCCGGCGGGCCTGCTGCAGCGGGGCGGCGGCGGCATCGATCGCCACCACATGGCCGGCGGGCCGCACCCGCTCGGCGAGCAGCAGGGCGAGATCACCGGTGCCGCAGCAGAGATCGAGCAGGGTATGGCCGGGGCGCGCCTGCAGCCAGAGCACCGCCTGACGCTTCCAGAGGCGATGCAGGCCGAGGCTCAGCAGGTCGTTGAGCTGGTCGTAGCGGGGGGCGATGGCATCGAAGAGATCGCGCACCGCCTCCGGATCGCCCGGTTTCACGCCGTGGTTCAGGGTCGGGGGAGGGGAGGGAGCGGGGCCTCGGCCTCGTCCCAGGGGAGCACGATCGCATCGAGGCGGATGCCGCTCTCGCTCTCGTAGGCGGGCGAAACCAGGCCGCGGGCCTCGAGGCGGCCAGGGCTTGTGAGGGTGAGCACCATCACGGTGGCGAGGCCCACGGCGGCGCAGCAGACCATGCAGCCGGCGAGCATCAGCGAGAACTCGCGCCGATCGCTGGCGGCCTGCATCAGCTGCAGGGCCCAGGCCACAAGACCAACTACCGCCACCACCATCAGCAGAGCGATGCCGGTGAACAGGGGCGCAGGAAGGGCCAGGAGGGCATTCAACGCCGTTTGCTCGAGTCAGCGGTGACGGTCAATGTAACGACCTATGACATGCCCCCGTGCCCGGCAGCGGCCAGCGCCGGCTCCAGCGGCCGCAGCGGCAGGCCGCGGGCGAGCAGATCGCTCTTGATCGCCTCCACCGTGAGCACGCCGTCGTGGAGCAGGGAAGCCAGCAGGGCCGCCGAGGCCCGGCCCTTGGTGAGGGCCTCGGCGATGTGGTCGATGCAGCCGGCACCGCCCGAGGCGATCACCGGCACCTCCACGGCCTCGGCCACCGCCCGGGTGAGGGCCAGGTCGTAGCCGGCCTGGGTGCCGTCGCCGTCCATCGAGGTGAGCAGGATCTCGCCGGCGCCGAGGCCCACCACGCGCCGCGCCCAATCCACCGCGTCGAGGCCGGTGTTCTCCCGCCCCCCCTTCACGTACACGTCCCAGCCGCTGGTGCCGCTGCGGCGGCGGGCATCGATCGCCACCACGATGCACTGGCAGCCGAAGCGCTCGGCACCGCGGGCCACCAGCTCGGGATCGCGCACGGCGGAGGAGTTGAGGCTCACCTTGTCGGC
>JBKDPV010000067.1:0-19111 GCA_046342315.1 Cyanobacteriota bacterium | reverse complement strand
GCGACCGCCAGCGCAGCAGCGCCTCGGCGCCTATCGGCTTCGCGCGCCGGTCTACCTGCGGTTGGTACATCAGCCGCAACTGCTCCCGATCCACCGCATGGGCCAGCTGCGCCTCCAGCTCCAGCCGTTCGCGCAGCTGGGTGCTCATCGCCGTGGAGTAGGCGCGCAGCTGGTGCTTACCGCTGTGCTTGGCCTCCATGAGGGCTGTGTTGGCGCACTGCAGCAGGCTTTCGGGGTCCGTGCCGTGTTCGGGGAAGGTGGCCACCCCGACGCAGCTCGTCGGCCGCATCGCCACGCCGGTGCCGATCAGGGGCAGGTCGTCGAGGGCGCCGTGCACCTGGCGGGCCAGGTTGATCGCTTCGCCGATCGTGCCGCTGGGGCAGTGCCGCACCACCACGAACTCATCGCTCCCCAGCCGCGCCACCCAGTCGCTGGTCTGGAGATGGTCGCGCAGCAGTTGGCCGACGGCAGTGAGCACCTGGTTGCCTACCTCGGGCCCGAAGCTGTCGTTGATCAACTGGAAATCGTCGAGATCGATGCCGATCACCGCGATGCTGGAGTTGTAGGCGCCGGTCTGCATCAGGCCATGCAGGCGCCGGATCGTGGCCGCCTTGTTCGGCAGCCCGGTGAGCGGATCCAGGTAGGCCGCCTCCTCCAGGCGACGCTCGATCACGTGCTGATCGGTGATGTCGTGCACCGTGCCGAAGGTGGTGATCGCTTCGCCCTTGCTGTCGTAACGGGTTTCCCCCCGCTCCAGCACGATCCTCACCTGCCCGTCCGGCAGAAGCAGCCGATGCTTCATCCGGTAGTCGCTGCCGTTGAGCACGGACTGGCGGAAGGTGGCCTGCAGGGCATCGCGGTCTTCGGGATGGACCAGGGACAGGAAGTTGTCGTAGCTCGGGCGCGTCGCCTCGGGCGTGGTGGCGAAGATCCGGTACGTCTCCTCAGACCACAGCAACTCGCCGGTGGCGTGGATCAGCTCCCAGCTCCCCACATGGCTGATGCGCTCGGCCGCGTTGAGCATGATGCCGAGCCGCTCGGACTCTCTGCGGGCCCGCTCCTTTTCGGTGCTGTCCCGCAGGGCGATCACCACCAGAGAGCGGCCCAGAAAATCCACCATCTGGTAGTGAAGATCCACGTCGCGCAGGTGGCCGTCGCGGCCCCGATGGCGGGTGGTGAATGACCCGCGCGGCTGGCGCCGCATCTGCTCCATGCGCTCCTGCACCCATCGCTCGTCGTGCTGAGCATCGGCCTGCAGGAGGGCCGGTTCGAGGGCCAGGAACTCTTCGCGGCTGTAGCCCAGCCGTGCATGCGCCGACTGGTTGCAGTCGAGGAACCGCCAGGTCTGCGGGTCGCAGAGCACCAGGTCGGCGCCGCTGAGATCGAGAGCCACGCGCAGCCCCTCCTCGATCGAAGCCAGGTTCAGCGGGGTGCGCTCCTGCTCGGCCCAGTCGTTCGACCCGGTGGGCTTCGCCGGGTCTTCAGAGCCGTCAGGGGGCTCGAACCAGTGGTCCTTCACGCTGCCTGCGCGAGCCTGCAAGCTCCAACGGTAGAAAGGTTTCCTCGCGTTGCCATCGCTGCCGCCAACAGGGTCGACAGCTACGTTGCGGGCGTCGACGGGGAGGGGAATGGGTCGGTCGAGCTCCGCGGCTTCCTCCCCGGCCGCTGCGGTGCTGGCCCCGCTTGCGGCTGCCTGTCTCGGCCTGTTCGCCGCTGCCTGCGCTCCCCGGCGGCCGGCAGTGGTGGTGCCCGTCTCCCACTGGCCCGGCTATGAGTTTTTTGTGCTGGCCCATCGCGAGGGCCTGGACCGGGAGGCGGGGATCCGGATCCGGCCGGTGGAATACCCCGATCCTCAGGACATCGTGCATGCTTATCTCCGCGGAGACGTGCGGATTGCCCAGCTCACCACCGTGGAGGTTGTGGACATCTGTGCGCGGGTGCCGGAGCGGTGCCCGGCGGTGGTGCTGGTGCTCGATGAATCCACCGGAGGCGACGTGGTGCTTGCCCGCCCGCCGATCAGCTCCGTAGCCGACCTGCGCGGGCGCCGGGTGGCCGTGGCTTTCTCCACCCTGGGGCCCTACGTGCTGGCCCGGGCGCTGGAGCGCAGCGGTGTCGCCCTCTCCGCGGTGCCCCTGCGGGGTATGGCCCTGGGAGCGATGGGCGCCGCGCTGGCCCGTGGGGAGGTGGACGCGGCCGTCTTCTTCCCTCCCTTCAGTGCCCGGGCTCAGCGGGAGCAGGACCTTCGGCGATTGTTCGACAGCCGGGAGATCCCTGGGGAGATCTTTGATGTGCTTGTGGTCGAGCCGGACTGGTTGCGTGAGCATCCCGCCGAAGCCGCCGCCCTGGTGCGCGCCTGGGCTCTCGCCCATGCCCATGCCGCCTCCCATCCCGACGAGTCCGATGCCGTGATGGCCCAACGGGAGCAACTGCCCCTGGTGGAGTTCCGCTCCACCCTGGCCGGCCTGCGCTTCTACACGCTGGAGAAGCAGGTGCCCCTGCTGGCCGATGGCGGCCCGATCGCCCGCAACCTGGCAGCGGTGCAGCGGGTGCAGCGGCAGCTGGGGCTGCTGCCGGCCCGTGGTGTCCTGCCCGAGGTGACGGACGAGCCCGTGCGTCAGGCCCTCAACCGATGAAGGCGTCGCTGCCTGTGCTGGTGCGGTTGGTCCTGGTCATCCCGCTTCTTGCGCTCGCGGGCTGCTGGGCATCCACCCCCACCCTCGAGGTGGCGATCATCGGTTGGCCGGCCTACGAGTACTTCTATCTGGCCGAGCAACGGCAGCTCGGGCTTCGCCATGGACTGAAGCTCAAGGTGCGGCAGTTCGGCTCGCTGCAGGACCAGCGGCTGGCCTACGTGCGCGGCGATGTGGATGTGCTGGCCGCCGACCCGATCGTGCTCCGGCGCCAGCCGCAGCGGTTGCGGGACCTGGTGGCCACCTGGTGGGAGGCCCGGCGCTGGGCCGACCGGCACCCGGGTCAGGCGGTGGCCCTGATGGCGGAACGGGAGGGCCTTGATCCCTCCGCTTTCACGGCCAGTGAGGCTGGGCTCACCTACCGAGGCCCGGCGGATCAGCGGCGCCTTCTGGCCGTGGACGGCCCGGTCTCCGCCAGTCTGCAGCGCATCGCGAACCTGATGGTCCTCGCCGGCCGCATCACCCCTGCAACCCCCCGCCCCCGACCGTTGACGGCGGCTCTGGAGGGCGATGGGTAATGGTCAGGTTGCGCGTCATCGGTAGAGCCCTTGGCGGGCACGGGAGATCGGCTGATCGCCCGTGCGGCCGGACGCTCGAGCACCGACTGGATCGCCGCCTGGTGCTGATCACCCTGGGGGTGGCCCTGCTGGCCTCCAGCCTGATGAGCCTGCTGGCGGTGCTGTTGGTGCTGCGGCTCAGCGGCCGGGATGCGGCGCGCGCCACCACCACCCTCCAGCGCCAGCTGAGTGTCGCGCTCACCAGCTACCTGCCGCTCCATGAGCTGCGCCGTCGCGTGCAGCTCACCACCTCCGCCGGTGAGGCCGATCTGGTGCTGGTGCTCGACGGCAGCCGCCGAGTGCTCGCGGCCAGCGACAGCGCCCTGGTGGGGGAATCGCTGCCGGGGGTGCTGCGCCGGCCGGAGGCTGAGCCCCTGCGCCGGCTGCTGCAACTCTGCCTGCAGCCCGGTGCCCCCCCCGATTGCCTGGGGCAGCCGCTGCTGCGGTTCGTGGGGCCGATCCCTCTGGTGGGCGGTGCCCAGGTGGCCGCCATGCGCTCGTTCCCCCTGGCCCTGGAGGGCAGCCGCAGCCTCGGACCCAAGGCCACCCTGCTCACCGTGAAAGACCTGCAGGAGTACCGCACCGCGGCCCTCCAGCTCACCATCACTCTCATCCTGGCCGGGCTGCTGCCCCTGCTCCTCTCCAGTGCGGCCCTGCTCTGGCTGGTGCGGCGCCAGGTGATGCCGGAGCTGATCGCCCAGGCCCACACCGATGAGCTCTCGGGGATCTACAACCGCCGGGCGTTCCGGGAGAAGGCGGCCGAGCTGCTCGATCGGGCGTTCCCCCAGCACCACGACATGGTGCTGGCCCTGCTGGACATCGATCACTTCAAGGCGGTCAACGACGGCTATGGCCACGCCGCCGGCGACGAGGTGATCCGCTACGTGTCGGAGTTTCTGCTCAAGGCCCTGCGCCGCAGCGATCTGGTGGGTCGGTTCGGGGGGGATGAGTTTGCCTTGTTGCTGGCCACCGACCGATCCCGCGCCCATGCGCTGATGGAGCGCACCCGCCAGGCCCTGGAGGCCGCGCCCCTCAGGCTCGATCACGATCACGTGGTCCGGATCCGCCTGTCGGTGGGGCTGGCTTCCACCAGCGGGATCGGCAGCTGGCAGCTCCAGCCCCTGCTGGAGGCGGCCGATGCAGCCCTTTACGTGGCCAAGGACCGGGGCCGTAACCAGGTGGTGGACCTGGAGGGCCTGCCCCCCGATTCGGACTGGCAGGTGCGGGTGGCCTGAGGCCTGTCCTCAGTCGGTCCTTCCGGAGCCGTCGATCCGTAGATCGACGGTGACATCCCTGGGCCGTCGGCGGCCTTGCCAGGGCCGGGCGCCGGGGTTGAGGGCGGCCACGGCCTCCGGGTCCGGCAGGAAGGCCAGCCCGTCGTCACGCAGGTGGAAGCCCAGCCGCTCTCCGGGTCCCTCCAGTACGAGGGGCAGGGCCGGGTGGGGATCGATCGCCGGATGCAGGCAGGGATGCAGCCGCTGCAGCCGATAGCGCACCGCCAGCGGTGAAATGTCCGCCCCGGCCGTGGGGAGCGGCAGGGGGCGGCCGCCGAGGTGGAGCCGCCAGTCCCGGCGGAAGGCGGGGCTGGCGCTGATCTCGAAGCGGCGCAGGGAGCCGTCCACGAACCGGCTGGTGAAGCCTCCCTCCCTGGGGAAATCGCAGATCAGGGGCCAGGGCTCCAGCGCGGTCCGGAGCTCCAACCGAGCTTCTCCCCTCTGCCAGGCGAGCAACGGGGGGAAGCGCCACGCCCAGATCTCTCGGTAGGGGGCGGGATCGAGGGTCAGCCCGTCGCCCGCCAGGTCCGCGAGGATCGCCTCCAGATCCGCCCAGAGCTGGCTGGGCAACAGCATCCGGTCGTGCAGGTCGGGGCCCCAGTCCCGCAAGGCCGGGGGGCGGTGGGCCGGATCGAGCAGGTGGGCCGCCAGGGCGCTCCAGAGCAGGGCCACGGCGGCGCTCCATTCCACCCGGGGAAGACTCTCGAGCGCCCGGAACTCCACCAGTCCCAGGCAGCCGGCGGGCGTGCCGGGATTCCAGAACTTGTCGACGCTGATCTCGCTGCGGTGGTTGTTGCCGCTGCGGTCGGCGTGAAGGTGGCGCAGGGTTTCGCCGATCAGCCAGCGGTGGTCGCTGCCGGGTTCCGAGCGGGCCTCGGCCCGCTCCAGGGCGTCGTAGGCCAGCTCCAGATCGAAGATCTCGCCGGCGGCCTCGTCGGGCCGGGGCGCCTGGGAGGCGGGGCCGACGCCGTCGCTGCTGAACAGATAGGCCAGGGCCGGATGGTGCTGCCAGTAGCGCAGGATCCCGGCCAGCCAGGCCGGCCGCGGGAAGAAAGGATGCTCCGCCAGGCTGGGACCGCCCCAGAGCAGATGGTTGCCGCCGCCGGTACCGGCCGGCTGGCCGTCGGGTCCAGGTTTCCAGTTGCGCAGGCCCACCCGCTCGCCGCAGCGCTCGAGGTGCTGCAGCCAGTCGCGGTACTCGCTCCAGCTGTGGCAGACCGGCAGGTTCACCTCCAGCACGCCCGGGTCGGCCGTCAACCCCAGCACCTGCCAGTGCCCGTCGGCATCGGCCGGCAGCATGCCGCTCAGCCCGGGCGGCTTCAGTCCCGCCAGGCTGTCGGCCACTGCCTGGAGCAGCACCTCCAGAGGGTGGCGCAGCAGCGGTGGCAGGAACAGCTCCCAGCCGTCGGGGTTTACCTCCAGGGTGAGCACACGAGCCGGCACGCCGACGGGTAGGTGCTGCAGCGGCAGCCGCAGGCCCGCCGGGCCCGCCGCCGGACCGAGTGTCCGCTGCTCCGGCGCGAGAGGCCAGGCCGCGGCCTCCCAGAGGGGTGGCGCCTCGGGGTCGGTGTCCGGCTCCCCATCGACGGCATCGAGAGGAGAGGCCCATACGCGCCGGTGGGAATCGAGGGGATCGCGCAGTTCCACCGGCTGGAGGTCCACGCCGAGCCGCTCTCCCAGCTGCTCCAGCCAGGCAGTTCCCTCCTCCGGGGTCAGGGCTGGTCCCTCGCCGTCGTGCTGGCCAGCCCCCGGCCAGCGCACCGGAGTGGCGACGCCCCGCTCCCCGCGGATGAGCCGCAGGGCCCAGCGGGGGTTCACCTCCCCCTCGTAGCGCTTGCCGGGGCAGTAGAGCAGGGTGCTGTCGGGCCAGACCTCACGCTGCAGTTCGCGCGCCAGGGCACGGGCGTAGCCGAGCTTGGTGGGCCCGTCGGCGGTGATGCTCCACTCCAGGCCCTCGGGTTCGAAGGGCACGTAGGTGGGTTCGCCACCGAGGGTGAGGCGGATGCCGGCGGCGGCCAGGCGCTCCTCGGCCTCGCGGGCCACCGGCTCCATCCAGGTCATGCGGGGTTTCGAAAAGGGTGGCCGGTGGCGGGATCGGATCGATCGCTCAGCCGGCCGGCACCGAAACCGGTTCCACCTTCCAGATCCGCTCGGCGTACTCGCGGATCGAGCGGTCGCTGCTGAAGAAGCCGCAGCGGGCCGTATTGAGCACTGCCATCGTGCCCCATCGAGAGGGATCCCGCCACACGGCATCCACCTCGTTCTGAGCCCGCCGGTAATCGCCGATGTCGGCCATCACCCGGAAGGGATCGTGGCCGCAGAGATTGGCCAGCAGGGGATGGAACAGATCGCGGTCGCCTTCGCTGAAGTGGCCGGAGCCGATCAGGTCGATGGCCTCGCGGGTGGTGGGGTCGTTCTCCAGCCAGGGCATCGGGTGGTAGCCCTGGCGGTTGAGCACCGCCAGTTCGTCGGCCGTGTGGCCGAAGAGGAAGAAGTTGTCCGACCCCACCCGCTCGCGGATCTCGATGTTGGCGCCGTCGAGGGTGCCGATGGTGAGGGCACCGTTGAGCGACATCTTCATGTTGCCGGTGCCGGAGGCCTCCATGCCGGCGGTGGAGATCTGCTCGGAGAGGTCGACCGCCGGGTAGATGCGGTGGGCCAGCTTGACGCTGAAGTTGGGCAGGAACACCACCCGCAGGCGTCCGTCCATGGCCGGATCGATGTTCACGATGTCGGCGATGCCGACGATCAGGCGGATGATCAGCTTGGCCATGGCGTAGCCCGGCGCCGCTTTGCCCCCGAAGATCACGGTGCGGGGAGGCAGGTCCTCGCCGGCCCGCAGGCGCAGGTAGCGCTCAACCACCTGCAGGGCGGCGAGGTGCTGGCGCTTGTACTCATGGATCCGCTTCACCTGCACGTCGAACAGGGAGGCGGGATCGACCAGCACACCGGTGTCGTGGCGGATGGTGGCGGCCAGTCGCTCCTTCGCCTGCGCGCGCACCGCCATCCAGCGCTCGAGGAAGGCCGGGTCGCCAGCCCGGCTCTCCAGTCCGCCGAGCTGATCGAGATCACGGCGCCAGCCCTCACCGATGCTGTCGTCGAGCAGGGCGGCCAGGGGTGGATTGGCCACCGCCAGCCAGCGCCTCGGGGTGACGCCGTTGGTGATGTTGCCGAAGCGCTCGGGCCAGAGGCGGGCGAAGTCGGCGAACAGGTGCTCGCGCAGCAGCCTGCTGTGCAGTTCGGCTACCCCGTTCACCTGATGGCTTCCCACCACCGCCAGGTGGGCCATGCGCACCTTCCTCTGCGAGCCCTCCTGGATCAGCGAGAGCCGCTCGAGCATCTCAGGCTGGCCCGGGTAGCGCAGCCGCACGGTGCGCAGGAAGCGGGCATTGATCTCAAAGATGATCTCCAGCTGGCGCGGCAGCAGCTGCTGGAAGAGCTCCAGGCTCCAGGTCTCAAGGGCTTCGGGGAGCAGGGTGTGGTTGGTATAGCTGATCGTCTGGGTGGTGATGCTCCAGGCGGTGTCCCAGTCGACGCCGTGGACGTCGATCAGCAGCCGCATCAGTTCGGCCACGGCGATCGCCGGATGGGTGTCGTTGAGTTGCAGGGCGTATTTGCGGTGGAAGTCGGTCACCGCCAGGCCCTGGCCCTGGAGGATGCGGAACATGTCCTGCAGGGAGCAGGACACGAAGAAGATCTGCTGGCTGAGACGCAGCCGCTTGCCCTGCTCCAGCTCGTCGTTGGGATAGAGCACCTTGGAGAGGGTTTCCGAGTTCACCTTGTGCAGCACCGCCCGCGTGTAGTCGCCGGCGTTGAAGGAGGCGAAATCGAAGGCATCCGGAGCCTGGGCCGACCACAGCCGCAGGGTGTTGGCGGTGCGCACCCCGCAGCCGAGGATCGGTGTGTCGTAGGCCACGCCGATCACGGTGTGGCCGCCGATCACCACCGGGTAGCTCCACTCCGGCCGGATCACCTCCCAGGGATTGCCGCGGGCAAGCCAGGGATCGGTGCTCTCCATCTGCCCCTGGGGGCCGATCTGCTGGCGGAAGATGCCGAACTCGTAGCGGATGCCGTAGCCGATGGCCGGCAGCTCCAGCGTGGCCATCGACTCCTGGAAGCAGGCGGCCAGGCGGCCCAGGCCCCCGTTGCCCAGGCCCGGTTCCGGCTCCTCGGCGATCAGCTCCTCCAGCGAGAGGCCCAGCTCGGCGCAGGCGGCCTCGGCCTCCTCGCGCAGGTCGAGGTTCACCAGGTTGTTCTCCAGGTGGGGGCCCAACAGGTATTCGGCCGAGAGGTACACGGCCGTACGCACGCTGCGGCGGGTGTAGGTGTCGGCGGTGTCGACCCAGTTCTGCAGCAGCAGGTCGCGCACCGCCAGGGCCAGGCACAGGTAGTGGTCGTGGCGCGTCGCCAGCGACGGCGACTTGGCCTGGCTGGAGAACAGATGGCGACGCATCGCCTGGGCGAGGGTGTGTCCCGTCTGGGCGGTGACTGGAACGGGCGCCATGAAGCGAGTGCCGGATCGACAACCTTCCTGAATCAGCCCCGGCGTGGACGCTGCTTTCGTCGCTACCGATTCAGGGTTTCTCCAGACCCTCCGGCCACCTCCGGTTCAGTGGCGCAGCGCTTCCGGGGCCTCGGCCGAGATGTGGCTCTCCTCCAGCAGTTCGGCCTCGATGCTCCATTCCATCGTGCTGCTCACCTCGTCCGGACCGGAGAAGCTGCCGGTGACGGCGGCGGTGAGCGGCGGCCTGGAGGAGGTGGCCAGCACCACGTAGCGGTCGTCGATCGCCCCCTTGCCGCTGGGATCGAAGCCCCGCCACCCGGCCCCAGGCAGGTACACCTCGGCCCAGGCGTGCAGGTCGTAGCGCCTGGGTTTCGGCTCCAGCAGGTGGTAACCGCTTACGAAGCGTGCCGGCAGTCCCACGCAGCGGCACGACTCGATCATCAGCATGGCCAGGTCACGGCAGGAACCAACCCGCTCCTTGAGGGTACGGCCGGCGGGCCAGGCGGGACCCACATGTCGCTGGGTGTACTTCACCCGATCCTGGATGATCTCGATCAGCTGGGAGAGGAATAGCAGGGCCCGCTGGTCGCTGCCCATCAGCGCCTCCTGGGCCAGGTCCACCGCCGCGGGATCGTGCTGCCCGTTCGGCAGCCACCCCCCCAGGGCCCCGGCGAGATCGCCGTTGAGATGGCCCACCGGATAGGGCAGTTCCGGTTCCGCGCCCTCCAGGCAGGCCTGCAGCCGCGGGGCCATCTGGGTTTCCACCACGCTCAACGCCCGCACCACGAATCGTTCGGTGGCGCCGCTGAAGCGGGCCCGCAGGATCTCGTCGCCGCTGGCGGCCACCAGGGGATAGAAGGTGGAGGGTTCCGGTGCGATGTCGAGGCGGAAGTCGAGCAGGCGCTGGAAGCCGTGGCCCCTCGGCTTCAGGCAGAAGCGGTGGGGCCCCAGCAGCACCGGCTCGGTGTAGCGGTAGTCGAGGCTGTGGATCAGGCGGGCGCGCATGCCGGCTCGGGGCTGGGGGTGGAGGCGACGGGAGCGATGAAGTAGCGCTGTTCGATCAGGTCGTGCAGGCGGTTGAAGTCCTGCTGGAGGGCGTCGATGGCTTCGTGCAGGCCCCCCTCGATCAGCTCCTGGATATGGGTGAAGCTCCAGCGGGCCAGGGTGAGCCCCGCCAGGCATTCCAGTTCGTCCGGGGGGCCGGGGACGGAACTGCCGCGGATGATCCGCAGGGTTTCGTTGATGCGCTCGAGGCAGTAGCGCACGGAGCGGGGGAAGATCGGATCCAGCAGCAGGAAGGAGGCCACCGCCTTGGGTGCGATCGCCCGCTGCTGCGACTGGCGGAACATCTGATACGCCCCGGCGGTGCGCAGCAGGGCGATCCACTGCAGTTCGTCGAGCACCCCGCCCACGTCCTCCGTGGAAGGCAGCAGCAGGAAGTACTTGACGTCGAGGATGCGGGTGGTCTTGTCGGCCCGCTCGAGCAGACGGCCGAGTCGACTGAACTGCCAGGAGAGGTCGCGGCTGAGGGTGGCGTCGGTGATGCCGTAGAAGAGCTGGCAGGCCCGCCGGATCTCCCTGAGCTGCTCCTGAGGGGGCTGTTCCCAGAAATCCGCCTCCTGCATCGACCAGTAGATCGAGTTGATCTGCTCCCACATCTCGGTGGTGATGATCTCGCGGATCTGCCGGGCGTTCTCGCGGGCGAAGGCGATGCAGTTCACCACGCTGCTCGGGTTGTCGGTCTCGCGCACCAGGAAGTTCACCACGTCGTCCGGCCGGCCGGCCGGACAGAGGCGATCGAACTCCTCCCGGTCGCCGCTGGCGTCGATCAGCGGCAGCCAGGGCTCGGCGCTGCCGGGGGGGCAGTCGAGGGCCATGGCTTCGCTCACCTCGACGAAGCGGGAGATGTTCTCGGCCCGCTCCACGTAGCGGTTGATCCAGTAGAGGGAGTCGGCGACGCGGCTCAGCATGGGCCGTTCCCCTCCACGCCGACCTCGTCGACGATCCAGGTGTCCTTGCAGCCGCCGCCCTGGGAGGAGTTCACCACCAGGGAGCCCCGGCGCAGGGCGACGCGGGTGAGTCCCCCGGGGGTCACCCAGCCGCCCTTGCCCCGCAGCACGTAGGGGCGAAGGTCGACGTGGCAGGGGTAGAGCTCGCCCTCGCTGAGGGAGGGGACGGTGGAGAGCTCGAGGGTGGGCTGGGCGATGTAATTGCGAGGGTTCGCCTCGATCTTCGACGCGAAGATCGCGATCTCCTCCCGGCTGGCATGGGGGCCGATCAGCATGCCGTAGCCACCGGCCTCCGCCACGGCCTTCACCACCAGTTCGTTGAGGTGCGCCAGTACGTAGGCCCGATCCTCCGCCCGCGAGCAGAGGTAGGTGGGAACGTTTTCGATGATCGGCTCCTCGCCCAGGTAGTAGCGGATCATCTCCGGCACGTAGGCGTAGATCAGCTTGTCGTCGGCCACGCCTGTGCCCGGGGCGTTGGCGATCGCCACCCGACCCGCCTGATAGGCCGCCATCAGGCCGCGCACGCCCAGCATCGAATCGGCCCGGAACACGGCGGGATCGAGGAAGTCGTCGTCGATGCGGCGGTAGATCACATCGACCGGTTCGAGTCCGGAGGTGCTGCGCATCCACACCCGGTCGCCCTCGCAGACCAGATCGCGGCCCTCCACCAGCTGGATGCCCATCTGCTGGGCGAGGTAGCTGTGCTCGAAGTAGGCGCTGTTGAACACGCCCGGGGTGAGCAGCACCACCTTGGGGGTGTCGGTCCAGGGGGCGAGCTCGCGCAGGGTCTGCAGCAGTTGGGAGGCGTAGTTGTCGATCGGCTGCACGGTGCGGCCGGCGAACAGGTTGGGGAAGATCCGCTTCATCACCCGGCGGTTCTCCAGGAAGTAGGCCACGCCGGAGGGACAGCGCAGGTTGTCCTCCAGCACCCGCCAGGTTCCGTTGCCGTCGCGCACCAGGTCGAGCCCGGAGATGTGGCAGAAGCGCCCCAGCGGCGGGTGGATCCCCTGCATCTGCGGGCGCCAGCCCTGGGAGCTCTCCACATCCTCCCGGGGCACGACGCCGTCGGCCATGATCCGGCCCTCGCCGTACACGTCGGCGAGGAAGTGGTCGATCGCCTCCAGCCGCTGGATCAGGCCCCGCTCCAGGCGCTTCCATTCGCTCGTGCCGATCAGCCGGGGCAGGGGATCGAAGGGAAGGATGCGCTCCACCCCCTGGCTGCCGGAATCGTTGAGGCGGAAAGTGGCCCCCAGGCGCTTGAGCAGGGCCCCGGCGGCGGCGTGGTTGTGGTTGAGCTGATCCAGCCCCATGCGGCCCAGGGAGGACAGCAGCGGCATCAGCGCCGGACGGGGCTGGTCGGTGCCGCTGAAGTATTCGTCGTAGCCCCCGTTGGGTCTGTATTCGGTGAACATGCCGAACCGATCACGTGGAGTGATCCTGCAGCGCTGCCAGGCCTACTCCGGGTGGCCGTTGCTACGGAACCTGGCCCGCAGGGCTCAGAGCAGGAAGTAACGCTGGGCCATCGGCAGCACCTCGGCCGGTTCGCAGGTGAGCAGTTCGCCGTCGGCGAATACCTCGTAGGTCTGCGGGTCCACCTCCATCTTCGGCAGGGCGCTGTTGTTGCGCATCGCCGCCTTGCCGATGCCGCGGGTGTTCACCACCGGCACGCAGGGCCGGCGCAGGCCCAGGCTGCGGGGAAGGTCGGCGTCGAGGGCCGCCTGGCTCACGAAGGTGAGGCAGCTGGGGGCCAGGGCACCGCCGAAGGCGGCGAACATCGGCCGGCCGTGCACCGGCCCGGGGGTGGGGATCGAGGCGTTGGCATCCCCCATCTGCGCCCAGACGATCGAGCCGCCCTTGAGCACCAGTTCCGGTTTGACGCCGAAGAACCCGGGCTTCCACAGCACCAGATCCGCCAGCTTGCCCACCTCCACCGAGCCCACCTGGCTGTCGAGGCCGTGGGCGATCGCCGGATTGATCGTGACCTTGGCGATGTAGCGCTTGAGGCGGCGGTTGTCGTTGCGCTCGCTGTCCTCGGGCAGGGGGCCGCGCTGCTCCTTCATCTTGTGGGCCGTCTGGAAGGTGCGGGTGATCACCTCCCCGACCCGGCCCATGGCCTGGGAGTCGCTGGCGATGATGCTGAAGGCGCCCAGGTCGTGGAGGATGTCCTCGGCGGCGATCGTTTCGCGGCGGATGCGCGACTCGGCGAAGGCCACGTCCTCGGGGATCCGCGAATCGAGGTGGTGGCACACCATCAGCATGTCGAGGTGCTCCTCCAGCGTGTTGCGCGTGTAGGGGCGGGTGGGGTTGGTGCTGCTGGGCAGCACGTTGGTTTCGCCGCAGATGCGGATGATGTCGGGGGCGTGGCCGCCGCCGGCCCCCTCGGTGTGGAACGTGTGGATGGTGCGGTCGCCGATGGCGCGGATCGTGTCCTCCACGAATCCGGCTTCATTGAGGGTGTCGGTGTGAATGCACACCTGCACGTCGAGGCGATCGGCCACCGTGAGACAGCAGTCGATCGCCGCCGGGGTGGTGCCCCAGTCCTCGTGGAGCTTGAGGCCGCAGGCTCCGGCGCGGATCTGCTCCTCGAGGGCCGCCGGAGTGCTGGCGTTGCCCTTGCCGTAGAAGCCCAGATTGATGGGCAGGCCTTCGGCGGCCTGCAGCATGCGGGCCAGGTGGAAGGCGCCCGGGGTGCAGGTGGTGGCGTTGGAGCCGGTGGCGGGTCCGGTGCCCCCTCCCAGCATGGTGGTGACCCCGGAGGAGAGGGCCGTTTCCACCTGCTGGGGGCAGATGAAGTGGATGTGGGTGTCGATCGCGCCGGCCGTCACGATGTGGCCTTCGCCGGCGATCGCCTCGGTGCCCGGCCCGACCACGATGTCGACGCCGTCGGTGATGTCGGGGTTGCCCGCCTTGCCGATCGCCACGATGCGGCCGTCCCGCAGGCCGATGTCGGCCTTGACGATCCCCCACCAGTCGAGGATCAGGGCGTTGGTGATCACCGTGTCCACCGCCCCGTCGGCTCGGGTGGTCTGGGCCTGGCCCATGCCGTCGCGGATCACCTTGCCGCCGCCGAACTTCACCTCGTCGCCGTAGGTGGTGAAGTCTTTTTCCACCTCCAGGATCAGGGCGGTGTCGGCCAACCGCAGGCGGTCGCCCGTGGTGGGGCCGTAGGTCTCGGCGTAGGCGCGGCGGTCGATCCGGTATGGCATGGCGGGGAGCGGGCGAAGGGTCGCGCGTGCGGCGGGGTCTCAGTCGAGGGGGCCGTTCACCAGCCCGTTGAAGCCGTACACACGGCGGTCGCCCACGTAGGGCACCAGCTGCACCTGGCGGCTGTCACCGGGCTCGAAGCGGATGGCCGTGCCGGCGGGGATGTCGAGCCGCAGGCCCAGGGCGGCGTCCCGGTCGAACTGCAGGGCGCCGTTGGCTTCGTGGAAGTGAAAGTGGGAGCCCACCTGCACAGGCCGGTCGCCGGTGTTGGCCACCGTGAGCGTGGTGACGGGCCGGCCGGCGTTGAGTTCGAGCGTTCCGGGTTCCGGCAGCAGTTCGCCGGGGATCAGGGGGGGCATGGGCTCAGCGGATCGGATCGTGAAGGGTGACGAGCTTGGTGCCGTCGGGGAAGACGGCTTCGATCTGAACCTCGGGAATCAGTTCGGGCACCCCCTCCATCACCTGGTCGCGCCCCAGCCAGGTGGTGCCTTCCTGCATCAGTTCGGCCACGCTGCGGCCATCGCGGGCTCCCTCAAGCACGAGGAAGCTGAGCCAGGCCACGGCCTCCGGGTGGTTGAGCTTCAGGCCGCGGTTCAGCCGGCGCTCGGCCAGCAGGGCCGCGGTGACGATCAGGAGCTTGTCCTTCTCCTGGGGGGTCAGGTGCATGGCGCCTGGGCGGGTGCGGCAAGGGCCTGGGGTACCCGCACTCTGGCAGCGGACCGCCGGCTTGCACGGTTCAGGGGGAACGCCCATGAAAACGCCCGTGGCCCATGGATGGAACTGGGCGCAATGTTCCTGCCCGGCGGCTCCTTGCATCAGGATCCACGGAAGCAGATACCACCGCTAAAGTTCTGCGACATTCCTAGGAAGACTGTGTTCTACGCAGATTCCGGCTGCCGGGGGATCGAGAAGCGGGAAGAGATGAAAAGCAAGGCCATCGGATTCCGAGTTGCGATGCGCCCCGGGAAGCGGCGTGTATTCCCCGACACTCTGGAAGGACGACCCGATGATCTGGTCGGGACCGCTTCATGGCGCATCGTGTATTGCTATGCGAGATGTAAGTGAGTGAGACGTGTGCCCTTTCGGGCGTTTCCCTCCCAAGATGGATGAGATGTCACCAAAAGAGCAGCCCAGTCATCCCAACCGCACCTCAGTTCATGCTGAAACTGTTCATGCCAAGCACATGGATGCTCCGGGCTCTCGGTGCGGGCTTGCTGCCCAGAGCTTCCCTGGGTCCGTGGGGGCGAATCTCGTGCCTCAGGGGGGTCAGGCTGGAAACATCCACCCATGGAGCTTCTGCTGAAACCGCTTCAACGGCTACACAATGGATGAAGAAGACTCCGGCCTAGGGGCCAGCATGCCCCTCAGCGCGAGGGCACCCGATCTCGACATTCACTTCCAGCCCATCGTCTCCCTCAAGCAGAAGGCGGTGATGGGTTTCGAGGCTTTAGCGCGTCCCCATGCCATCGGCGTGACGAAGATGTTTGCCGAGGCGCGACAGGCCGGCCGTCTGCTGGAGCTGGATCGCCGCTGTCGCGCCCAGGCGATGGAGGCATTCCAGAACATCCCTTTCCCTCCTCGTCTCCAGCGCCCCTTGCTGTTCCTCAACTTCGAAACCTCCCTGATTGACGAGGAGGTGGAAGGTTCGGGCGCTCTGCTCGACGCCACATGGGCTGCCGGCCTTGAGCCCTGTGACATCGTGATTGAGCTGAACGAAACCAAGGCCTATGACCTGGAGATGCTCAAGCGCTTCGTTGAGCGTCACAGGCAGTTGGGGTTTCTGATTGCCCTCGACGACATGGGATCGGGCCACAGCAACCTGCCACGCATCTCCGAACTGCGGCCCCACATCATCAAGCTGGACCGCAGTCTTGTCCACGGCGTCGATCACAACTTCTTCAAGCAGGAGACGATGAAATCGCTGGTGCTGCTGGGGAAGACCATTGGCAGCCTGGTGCTGGCCGAAGGGGTGGAAACCCAGGCAGAGCTGGACATCTGCGCAGCCCTTGGGGCGGAGTTGTTCCAGGGGTTTCATTTCGCCCGTCCCATGCCGCCTGCCCAGCTGCTCCTGGACACGCTGGAGCCGCTGCTGGCTGATGCCGCCCGCCGCCAGCGAGCCTTGGCGGCGGACTCGATCCGGACCCGGCGTCTGGAGGCGCTGGAGCTCATCGAGCTCGCCAGCTCGGGCTGTGAAAGGTTGCGGAACGTTAGTGTAGAGGCGTTCGATGACTGCCTGTCAGCCTGGGTGGTCGACTGCCCCGTGATCGAGGCGGCCTATGTGCTCGACAACGATGGGCTGCAGATCAGTCGCACCCATCTTGGTCAGGGCATCCGCCCCTCCGGCAATCGCATGTTCCTGCCGGCCACGAAGGGCGCCGACCATGCCTACAAGGAGTACTTCTACAGCTTGCTGGATACGGGCCTCGATCAGTTCATCACCGACAGCTACATCAGCCTGGCGACGGGACAGCCCTGCCGCACCGTCGCCATGTCCATTCCCCATGTCAGCGGCAGCCAGTACGTGCTCTGCATCGATCAGCGGCTGCAGTTCTGACCGCGTACGACACTCTGAGGCTGGGGGTTCACACCGTCAGCCCGGCCAGCGGATCCTCCTGGAACGGCCACACCCGGGGCCTCTCGGGGGCGGCCAGGCCCCGCTCCCGGCGCAGCCGGGCCCAGATGCGCGTGAACCAGCTGCGGGCCGCGGTGGTGGAAGGGCCCCGGTAGCGGGCCACCAGTCCCTGCTCCAGGGCGCCGCAGGCCATGTCGCCCTCCAGGTCTCCGCGGTCGGCCCTCAGCTCCGCCAGCAGGGCCTCCAGGCGCCCTGCCTCAAGCGGCTCCGGCGCCGCCCACGTGAGCGATCCGAACACCGCTGCACCCGCCATGCCGTGCTCGCCCCGCAGGGCGTCGCCCCCCAGTTCCAGTCGGTCCACGAGCTCCCAGCGGGGTCCGTCCGCTCCGTGGCGCCGCAGCTCCAGGGCTGATCGCCAGCGGCCCTGCCCCAGGTCCTCCCCGGCAGCGGTGCGGCCGAGCCGCACCACCTCGGCCCCCAGCCAGCTGGCGCCGGGCTCCAGATCCACCCGCACCGTCTGCTGATACAGGCCATCGGCGTAGAGCACCAGCTCCTGCGGCAGCCACTCCAGATCCGCCCCCGCCGCCAGCTGCACGTTCAGCTCCTGGCTGGCCCAGCTGCCGGCGGGGGCGCGCCGTGACCGTCCGATCGAGCCGTACACCTTCTGGGCCGCCACGCTGGTGATCAGGGCGCGGCTCGCGGGCGCGAGCCGGACGTCCAGGCTCAGGCGGTCGCCACCCACCAGCCCGCCGGCGGTGTGCAGCAACGGCAGCTCGCAGCGCCCGTCGGCTCGGGAGAAGGTGCGCTGCAGCTTCAGCGGCGCCGTGGCTCCCCCCTGCAGCACCGTTCCGGTGGCTCCCGCGTCGAACTGCATGTGGGCGGTGCCGTGCCAGGCGTTGGTGAGGGTTGCGGCGGCGGCACGCGACATCGGGGTACGGTGCGAACGATCAGGTCCGGCCCACTCTGGGGGCGGGACGCCCGGGATGCTGCCGCCATGACCGAGCCCCTGCTGCTCACCCGCCGCCTTCCCCCTGGATCTTCTGTCGCGCCCCTCCGTCTTCCTCTCGGGGCCGACGAGCGCACTCGGCTGCGGGGCCTGCGCCATAGCTCGTGCGGCCGATCCCTGCTGCTCCAGCTGCCCCGGGGCGAGGCCCTGGCTCCAGGGGAGCTTCTGAGTGACGATGAGGGCGAGGCCCGGGTGCTGGTGGAGGCTGCACCGGAACCCCTGTTCGTGGTGCGGGCGTCAGATGCACTGGAGCTGTTGAGGGCTGCGTATCACCTCGGCAACCGCCACGTGGCTTTGGAGGTGCGGGAAGGGGAGCTGCGGCTTCTGGAGGATCCGGTGCTGGCTGCCCTGCTGGAGAGCCGGGGGCTGGTGGTGGACCGGTGCTGCGAGCCGTTTCTGCCCGAGGCGGGGGCGTACGCCTCGGGCCATGGCCAACACCACGGGAGCGCCCACGCGTGAGCCTTGCCTGCCTGCGCCTCCACCAGCTGGTGAGCCCCGCGCTGCCAGTGGGGGCGTTCAGCTATGCCGAGGGTCTGGAGGTGCTGGTGCAGGCCGGCCGCCTACGGGATGTTGCCGCCGTGCGCGCCTGGCTGGAGGCCGAGCTGGAGCGGGGTGTGCTGGCCATCGAGGCGGCGGCTCTGCCCCGGCTGATGGCCCTGCTTGAAGCCGGTGACTGGGGGGAGGTGGCCGATCTTGACGGCTGGCTGATGGCGCAGCGCGAAGCACCGGAACTGCGGGCCCAGCAGCGGCAGATGGGTCGCTCGCTGCTCCAGTTGCTCACGGATATGGGCTGGCCCCTGCCCGCTGCCTGCCCTCGGCTGGCCTGGCCGGCCGCCTTCGCCGCCGCCGGCCGCTTCCTGGAGTTGGCGCCCCAGGATGTGGTTGAGGCTTACCTCTATGGCTGGACCGCCAACCAGCTCAGCGCCGCCGTGCGCCTCGTGCCGCTGGGTCCCACGGCGGCCCAGTGTTTGCAACTGCAGTTGGGGCCGCAGATCGTGCGGCTTGCCGGGGACGTGCTGGCTGCTGATCCGCGGGACCTCTGGCAGGGTGGCGTGGGTGCCGCTCTGGCCCAGCTCGGCCAGGGGGCGCTGTATTCCCGCTTGTTCCGCAGCTGAACCCCCCCCGGCTGAGGCCCCCCTGGCGGCGAAACCGCTGCCTAGGAGTTTGTTGCCGATAGAGCAGCAGCCCGGCTGACACGGCGAACTCCACCCCTGAGCTGAACTGCTGCGGCTTTTTTCTTCTGGTGAGCATGCCCGTCGTCGTAGGGCTGAATCAGCCCTGGCTGCTCTGGCCAG
>JBKDPV010000066.1:0-15908 GCA_046342315.1 Cyanobacteriota bacterium | reverse complement strand
TGATCCAGGCTGAATCCTGAACGAAAGCTTGGATCCGGGCCGATCTATCTACCGTAAGCCGCTGGTCAATCGCGATAAAGGGCTAGTCCAACAACTGGATAAGATCGCGGCTTACGCGCGATCTATCCTTGTTCGTTAGGCATCGTCGGGGACCCTTGCTAGACAGTTCATAATCATTCTCGGCACCTCTCGACAGAGCATGTAGTCTTCTTTGTCCACAACGATATACTTTTCAACGTACAGGTTCCGTGTGCTCATCATTAGTAGATCTTCGAACTCGGCAAGAAGCTTTGTTCTAGAAGCGGGTGTCTCGGCTTCTTGTAGCTTTCCGAGCAATAAGCACCCTTCGTCGTAAATCCAAGGCAGCATATCGCGGAGCAAACTGAGGCCAACTCGTGCCCCGAGAGCTTGGTTTTTGGTGCTGAACATCAGCTCCTCCACCATGCCCGGATGAAACCTCCTGCGTCTGGTCACGCTTCTGGGAACGTCGCTGCGTTCAATCCGAGACGGAAGGTCCTGGAACATGATCTTGATCTCCTCAAACAGCCTGACAGAGGAGTTCTCGATTTCGTCCTGCTTTTGACGCTTCGCGGAGCTTGCTGTAGTTGAAGAAACCGCAAGTGACTTGAGAATTTCTTCGATGCTGCTCTTGAACTTGCCAACCTGAAACCGGATGGTGTCTTGATCCGGCTCAGAGCCTGGTATACGGTCGACTAACTGAAAAACAAGCTTGGTCAGGGAGTCTTCGTCATCGCCGCAGTTCTGGAACTGGGCGAACGGGCCAGTTGAAGCATTCTTGAGCTCGATCCCGAGTGCGACTCCAAGGATCGGCGTATCGAGTTTTCCTTTAGCCATTCCTGCTTCGAACAAGATCCAAGGTCGATTCACGCTTCGCTCGGTGAGCAGGCATACGACATCTGACGCGCCCTGAATGTTTCTAATAATCTCCGGATACCACTCGATCCCATATTCGATGCCCTGATTACCCCGGCGGTCTGAGGTCCGGAATGACTTCAAGACGCCGGCGCTTACGCTCTTGAGCAGGTTGCTAAATGCCTCTGCAAGATCAGCATCGCGGGTGTCATGACTGATAAATACGAGTGGGTGAGTCGCCTTCGCGATACCTGAATCGACTGGCGCGACTTCATCGCTCACGATCTAGTCCTCCGTAAGGCTTAAAAGGTGATCGTACCATACGAATACACGAAGGGCATGAGATGCCTAACGCTGCCCCTGAGTGGCAGGCAAGGAGTGTAAGGAGGTGTCAGCAAAGAGTTGGTGGGTGCCTGTCCACTCGAGGGGCTGGTTGGAATGCCGCCGCAGTCCTGTGCAGACTTTCATTCTACTCGACATCGTTTGCTCGATCTAGCAGCTCCGAGACTACTCTCTGGATCTCATTCTCCTTCTTGCCAAGAATACCCAAGAATCGTATGACAGGCTCAATGCCACACCAATAGATTGCATTGTCAAGGCCGAGCCTAAGCTGATCAAGCTCGTCGGTTGTGAGCCTTGCAAGATATGCTCTCATTCTCATTTCTGACCTGGCTCGGCTGATATGACAGGATCTGCATAAACAGCGAAGAGCACTTAAAGGATACTGCCACGGCTCGTGTCCCTCCCTTAAGCTTGTATAGTAACAATGATGAACTTCGAGCCTATCACTGCTGCCGCAATCCTGACAGCGCTCTCCCGCCCTCTTCCTGACTAAAGCAGCTTTGTTCCTCCATCTATCATCTCTCAGCTTCTGAGCATAGGAACCACTCGGCTTCGTAAAATCATGGTCTGGAATTTGGTAGAAGCCCATGTTCCATGCATTGCCAAGCTCGTAATAAAAGCCGAATGACTCAATATAGTCGTCAAACTCGTCAGTATCGCCACCAAAGTTCAGAAGCGAATAAAGGTTCCCTTCGAAGACCAGAATGAGGTCGGCGTCGTTGAGGTATTCTTCACCTCGCTTGATCCATTCAGCAGTAGAATAGAACAGAATATCACCATCCAGCCCATTGCGAATCAGCCACTCGTGAAGTGCATCCTTCAGGGCATTAAGCTGATCACTATCGGCTATTGCCATGGTTTCTGGCATGGTTAATGCTTCCACAGCATATGAAGGCCGCGCCCACCTAGGCAACTTCCCCTTGGTCGTTCCAACGCTTATTGGATGGTTTCCGAGAACCACTTGGATCCCAAGGCCCCCTTCCGCATAACGCATCAGCATCGGACCCACTCTGTGCCCGAGAACCCAAGCCCAAGCTCATCTCAACCAACAAGGGGTCCATCACGAACATTGCGTTATCGGACCCGTGAACCGTCACTGAGAGCCCACCCCCGAGGCTGCTCCCCACCCCACTCACCCCTCCGGCTTCGCCAGAGGCAGCAGGCACTTGTCGCTGTCGCAGCCAGCAGGACCGGCCTCCACCAGCTCGCCGCCGTCGTAGCGGCGCAGGGCTTCGAAGAAGTCGGCGGTGCGGCGGCGGGCCACCACCTCGGCCGAGAGGCGCTGGTAGGTGGCGTGGTCGATCGGCTCGAACGGCAGGCGCGGGAAGGTGGCGTTGGCATCGAAGCGCGCCAGCAGCGCCGCCGAGATGTAGCCCTCGCCGTTGTCGATCGCGCGGTGGATCGCATCCGCCAGGCCCTCGATCTCGTGCTCACGGAACTCCACCGTGGCGGAGGTGTTATGCGCCGTGTAGTGCTTCTGCACCTGCATGTAGAAGTCGAACTGGGCCAGGGCCGAGAACTCGTTGATCTCCACCTTGTCGGCACCCGGCAGATTCGCCCAGCTCACCTCGGTGGGGATCTCCACCAGCCATTCGGTGCAGCGCGGATCGAACGGATCATCCAGCAGCCTTCCCTGCTCGTCTTTGTCGCTCTGGCTGGGCACGATCGTGTAGCCGTAGTCCATGCAGGCCAGCGCCACTGGATCGTTCTTGCGGAACGTAATCCGGCGGATGAAGCGCTGGGCCTTCGGCGGATGCCAGCCCGGGCTGGCGCCGGTGAGCAGGCTCTTGGTGCCGGCCGGCTGCACCGTGGTGCAGCGGTTCGGACGCCGGATGCCGTGGCGGTCGCAGTACTCCCACACCGAGCGGTTCACGATCTCCTTCCAGCGGCTCAGATAACGCGCCTCCTCGGCCCGGAACGCCCGGCCCTCCTCGCTGTCGGGACGGCCGGCCTCCCACCACTGCAGCCACGGCGTGCCGAAGGCGTGCACGAAGAAGTCGAACAGGCCGGTGAAGCTCACCCCCACGATCGGATCCCAGGCGCGGCTCTGGCGGTAGCGCTCCACTTCGAACTCATGGTTCAGCAGGCAGGCCACGGCGATGCCGCCGGCCTTGAAGGCATCCTCCTGGGCCTGGTAGTCGTGCGGATCGATCCGGTTCAGGTGGATCTCCGCCAGGTTGCAGTGGAAGTCGGCGCCCAGGATCTCGCCGCAGGGATTGAGGCCGTAGCGGCCTAAGCGGTGCTCCAGCTCGTCGGCCTCGATGCCGGGGTGGTGCAGCTGCAGCCAGCGCCCCGCCTCCTCTCGCCCCTGGTCGCAGTAGATGCCCACGAACTCCTCTCGCAACTCCGGCGTGGGCAGCAGGTCGGCGTTGGAGCGGGCGATCGCCTCGGGGGCGAACTGGATCGCGCCCTCGCCGCTCTGGAACTGCTTCTTCACCGCCTCCAGCACCGTTTCGCGCGAGGGCAAGGTGTGGAACACGCGCGTGTGGTTGGCCATCCGCAGCGCATCGCGCTCCGGATCGATCCGCCAGTTGCCCTGCTCGTCCTGCTGCCACAGGTTGTCCTTGGCACCGGCGGCAGCCGTGTCTTCGGCGGCGAACTGGCGCATGCCAGCGCTGCGGCGGATGTTGCCCGCCACGATCGTGACCGCCGCCTCATCGATCAGCAGGCAGCACTCCACCGACGTCAGCTGACGGCCCCGGGCCTTGTTCAGGATCTGGGCCACCCGGCCGTACAGATCCCTCAGCTTCACCGGGTTGGCCATGCCGCCGAAACCCTTCAGCGTCTCGCCCACCGGGCGCACGTCGGCCAGATCCACCGCGATGTGCACCGGGCCGTCGAAGCGTTCGTCGCTGGCGAGTTCCAGCAGCAGCCGGTAGCTGTCCACCCAGCCGCGGCGGGTGTCGCCCACTTTGATCGTTACCTGCTGGCCTTCCACCGCGTTGGTGGTGCCCTGCTGGCGGGCTCCGGCGGGGGTGCGGCCGATGTCGCTCACCACATCCACAACCAGCTCGTTGCGAACGGCGGGCAGGCGCTCGATCAGCCGCGGCTCGATGATCGCGCCGGTGCCGCAGCCCATCATCGCCAGATCCATCATCAGGGCGAAGGCTTCCCAGTCCACCAAGTTGGTGGAGGTGCAGTTGTAGGCCCCCGAGAAGTTCTCCTGCTTCTCGATCCACTCCGTGCCGCCGATCCACAGCCAGCGGCCCGAGGGCAGAGCCTTCTGGTGCCGCTGCATCCGGCGCAGCAGCTCCACCTCGTCGTCGCTGAGGTGCCCCAGCCGCTGCAGGCCGCCGAGGTTGCGCTCGCTCACCTGCTGCCAGCTCTCGCGCCCGCCCTCGATCTTGCGCGAGTAGGTGCGGTAAAACACCGGGTTGGCCGCCGGGGCGGTGGCAGGGAAATCCTCGGGCGTGATCAAGGCCCCGGCAGCCTGGCCGCGCTCGTCCTGACGGTCGTCGCCAAGGCTGGGTCGGGTCGGGGTCAGGGTCACGGCCATCGCGCTTCTGGGGGCCAACGGTAACCGTGGCCGATCGCCGTTGCCACCATCCCTGGTGGCAACGCTTCCAGGCGGCCACCAGGGATGGTTGTGCGGCCGCCCGGCCTGCCGCTCTACGGTTGAGTCCCTGCCTCAGCTTCCCGGCGCGATTCCGGCTCGTCCCCCTCCGCAATGGACCGCATCCCCGAGCCCGAGCTGATGGACGAGGTCCCCCAGGCGCTGGCCTATGCCGAGGCCGATTTCGCCCGCACCGATCAGGCCTGCGTCGAGCGCTTCCTGCAGCTGGTTCCCGAGCCGGGATCCCGGATCGTCGATCTCGGCTGTGGGCCCGGAAACCTCACCTTCCCCATCGCTGAGCGGCTCCCCGACGCGGAGGTGGTGGGGATCGACGGGGCCGCCGCCATGCTCGCGATCGCCGGCCGTCGGCAGCGGGAGGCCGGCGCGGCAGCGGCGCGCGTGCGCTTTCTCCAGCTGGATCTGGCCGATGACGCTCTGGCCCGGTCGCCCCTGGCCGGCGGTTTCAGCGCCGTGGTCAGCAACAGCGTCCTGCACCATCTGCACGATCCCGCTGTGTTCTGGCAGGCGGTATGCCGCCTGGGGGCGCCCGGCGCCATGGTGTTCGTGCGGGATCTGCGCCGGCCCGCAACAGCCGCAGATTTCGAGGCGATCGTGGCCCGGGAGACGCTCGGGGCCCCCGCAATCCTGCGCCGCGACTACCGGGCGTCGCTGCAGGCAGCCTTCCGGCCCCAGGAGGTGGAGCAGCAGCTCCGCCGCGCCGGGCTCATGGGCTGGCAGGTGGTACCGCTCGCAGATCGTTATCTCGAGGTGTGGGGCCGGCTCACAGCCAGCCCCGCCGACGGAACCACACCACCAGCAGCAGGGCGATGACCAGCATCACGGCCAGGACCGTGAAGTAGCCCATTCGCCAGGTGAGTTCCGGCATGTACTGGAAGTTCATGCCGTACACCCCGGCAATGAAGGTGAGCGGGATGAAGATGGTGGAGATGATCGTGAGGGTCTTCATCACCTCGTTCATCCGGTTGCTCAGGCTCGACAGGTAGGTGTCGTGCAGGCTGGCCAGGGTGTCGCGCGACGTCTCCACCATGTCGATCACCTGCACGGTGTGGTCGTAGAGATCGCGCCAGAACACGCGGCTGTCCGCACGGATCAGATCCGATTCGCTCTTGGCGATCGCTCCCACCACCTCCCGCATCGGCCACACGGCCCGGCGCAGGGCCAGCAGCCCGCGCTTGAAGCGGTGGATCTCCTGGATCTCCACCTGGTCGGTGTCGTTGAGCACGTGGTCGTCGAACAGTTCGATCCGATCGCCGATCCGCTCCACCGCCAGGAAATAGTGATCCACCACGGCATCGATCAGGCAGAACGCCAGAAAGTCGGCCCCGTGGCCCCGCACCCGGCCGCTGGCGGAGCGGATCCGCCCCCGCACGCTCTCGAACACGTCACCTTCGTCCTCCAGAAAAGACAGCACCCAGCTTTCGCCGAGGATCAGGCTCACATGCTCGATCTTCACCTGCTGGGCTGTTTCATCCACCTCCAGCATCTTCATCGCCGTGAATCCGTAGGCGGGGAACTCATCCCATTTCGGTCGCTGCGAAGTGTTGGCGATGTCCTCGCGCGTCATCGGGTGCAGGCCGAACGCTTCCCCGAGAGCTTCGATCAGCTGCACGTCGTGCACCCCGCTCACGTTCACCCACGTGACGGTGGGGGAGGGCAGATGATGCAGGCATTGCGACAGGCTGGCGTCCTCGACTTCGTGCAGGCTGTCGGTGTCGAAGTCGATCAGGTGCAGGCTGGCTGTCTCCCGCTTGCGTTCTCCCACGAACACCGGTGTGCCGGGGGCTAGGAAGGTGGCCGCCCGGGCCGAGGGGCGCCGGGCCGCCACCCACCGCGCCAGCGGGCGGGAGCGGCGGCGTGTCGCGCGGCGGGGGCGGGACGGGGCCATCGGGACTGCACGGGCCGTTGCCCACCATCCTGGTGGGCCGGCACTGGCTTGTCCCGTTCTCGCCAGGATGGATGAGGTGTGCGCTAGCGAACCGTTGTTCGGCCACGTTCGGTTCCCCCGTCTGCTGCCGTGGGCCGTCGCAGCCCTGGGCCTTGCCCTCACGGGTTCCGCCAACGCCGCGCCGGCACCATCGCCCTCCACGGTGCCGACCGCCGAGGTGCTGCGCCCCCCGGCCTGGGTGCAGTGGTCGCCCGGCGTCCGGGGTCCGGTCCAGCCCAGCGAGGTGGATCTGCTCCTCCGTCGCCTGGAGGAAAGCGATCGCGAAGGCTTGCCCCGCACGCGCCGTCTGCCGGATGGCCGGGTTCAGGTCACGGCCCGGCGCCTTCCCGGCGATCCTCCCCTCACCCTGGCGGCCGCGGAGGCAATGCTCCGCAATCCGCCCCGCTGGGAGCAGGAGCGTGCGGCGATCCGCTCCCTGCTGGATCGGCTGCGCCGGCTGGGTGTCACGGTGACCTTCGAAACCCTGGTCACTCCCGAGGCCACCGGTCAGTGGAATCCGCAGCGACGGCGCCTCAGCCTGCGTCCCGATCTTCCGGATAAGGGCAGCCGCCTGTTTGCCCTGGTGCTCAATCACGAGGCGATCCATGTGGCCCAGAGCTGCGCCGCGGGCGGACTGAACCAGCTGCCGCGTCCGCTGGGCCTCGGTGGTCGACCGGCGGCCGCCGAACTCAAGCTGCTCGCCCAACCCGTCTATCGCGATCGCTCCTCAGCCGTGCAGGCGCTGGAGGCCGAGGCCTTCGCCCACCAGGCCGACCTCAGACTCGGCCTGTCCCTGCTCGATCGCCATTGCCAAGGCCGTGGCGCTCAGCCTGGCAGGCTGGCCGGATGACCACCGCTCCCTCCCGCTCCACCGACGCCGCGGTGGAGATCCCAGCCCTGGCCGAGGCCGTGGCCCGCCGCCGCAACTTCGCGATCATCTCCCACCCCGACGCCGGCAAGACCACCCTCACCGAGAAGCTGCTGCTCTACGGGGGTGCGATCCAGCAGGCCGGGGCCGTGAAGGCCAAGGGGGAGCAGCGCAAGGTCACCTCCGACTGGATGGAGCTGGAGAAACAGCGCGGCATCTCGATCACCTCCACCGTGCTGCAGTTCGACTACGCCGGCAGCACGATCAACCTGCTCGACACCCCCGGCCACCAGGACTTCTCCGAAGACACCTATCGAACCCTGGCCGCCGCCGACAACGCGGTGATGCTCGAAGACGCGGCCAAGGGTCTCGAACCCCAGACCCGCAAGCTGTTTGAGGTGTGCCGCATGCGGCGCATCCCGATCTTCACCTTCATCAACAAGATGGACCGGCCCGGTCGGGAGCCGCTGGAACTGCTCGATGAGATCGAGCAGGAGCTGGGACTGGCCTGCTGGCCGGTGAACTGGCCGATCGGCAGCGGCGACCGCTTCCGTGGCGTGATCGACCGGCGCACCCGTGAGGTGGTGCTGTTCCAGCGGGCGGAGCGGGGACGGCAGTCGCAGGAGCAGATCCTCTCGACGGAGCACGCAGCGGCGAGTGGTCTGGTGGAGCCCGAGCTGCTGGAGACCGCCCTGGAGGAGCTGGAGCTGCTGGAGGGGGCCGGTGCCGACCTCGACCTCGAGCAGGTGCATGCCGGCGAACTGAGCCCGGTGTTCTTCGGTTCGGCGATGACCAACTTCGGCGTGAGGCCCTTCCTCGATGCCTTCCTTGAGCTGGCCCAGCGCCCCACCGCCCGCAGCTCCAGCGAGGGGCCGGTGGATCCCCTGCGCCCCGGCTTCAGCGGCTTCGTGTTCAAGCTGCAGGCCAACATGGACCCCCGCCACCGCGACCGGGTGGCCTTCGTGCGCGTGTGCAGCGGCAAGTTCGAGAAGGACATGACCGTGCAGCACGCCCGCAGCGGCCGCAGCATCCGCCTCTCCCGCCCCCAGAAGCTGTTCGGCCAGGACCGGGAGGTGGTGGAGGATGCCTATCCGGGTGATGTGATCGGCCTCAACAACCCCGGCATGTTCGCCATCGGCGACACCCTCTACGTGGGTCCGAAGGTGGAATACGAGGGCATCCCCTGTTTCAGTCCCGAGATCTTCGCCTGGTTGCGCAATCCCAACCCCTCCGCGTTCAAGAGCTTCCGCAAGGGTGTGAACGAGCTGCGGGAGGAGGGTGCGGTTCAGGTGCTCTACGACACCGATCCCAGCAAGCGTGATCCGATCCTGGCGGCGGTGGGCCAGCTTCAGCTCGAAGTGGTGCAGTACCGCCTGGAGAACGAGTACGGGGTGAAGACCCGCATCGAGCCGATGGAGTTCAGCGTGGCCCGCTGGGTGAGCGGCGGCTGGCCGGCGCTGGAGCGGGTGGGGCGGATCTTCAACTGCCGCACGGTGCGCGATCCCTGGGATCGCCCCGTGCTGCTGTTCCGCAACGACTGGAACCTCAACCAGCTGCGGGAGGACCATCCCGAGCTGGAACTGAGCGCTGTGGCGCCGGTGGTGAGCGGAGTGGAGCCGATCGCGCTCTGAGTTCCGCCACGGCGGCAGAGCGCGGCGGCCAGAATGGAAGCAATAATTCGTCACGTCGTCCTCGACGGTCGCCGCGATGCCTTCCCCCTTCTGGCTGGTGCGCCCCCGCAGTGACGGGGGCAGCGACTACGTCAGCTTTCTGCCGGCTCCCGGAACCGCCGGCACCAGGCTGGTCGAGATGCGCGAAGGCAGCCACCTCCCCCCCCAGATGCCCCTGCTCAAGCGCCGCCGCCGCCTCGGGCCTGAAGAGGCGGAGGCCTGCCGCCGCCGGCTGCAGCAGGAGGCGGGATATCGACGCAGTGAACCTCTTTTCTGAGCGAGCTTGCCTACGCTCTTGTGCATGAACAAGGCTTCGGACCAGCCCGTGGACCCCACCCCCCAGGACGCTGGATCGGTCGACCCCTATGTCCGCCTCGGCGTGGCCCCCGACGCGGCCTTCGATGAGGTGCAGGCCGCCCGCCAGGCCCGACTCGATGAAGTGGGCGACGATGTCATGGCCCGTTCGCGCATCGAGGCGGCCTACGACGCCGTGCTGATGGACCGCCTCAAGGAGCGCCAGCAGGGACGCGTCAGCAGCGCCGCCCGTACGGCTTCCCAGCGCGAGCAGGTACCGCCTCCCTCCCTCCGCCCGGCATTGCCGGCACGCCCGCAGCTCCCCCAGCTGCCGGGGGCCCGGTTGCCGGTGAGCGCCCGCTCGCTTCCCCGTCTGAGCCTGGCCTCCGGTACCGAGCTGTGGTTGCCGCTGGCTGCCGATGGGGTGCTGGCGGTGCTGATGCTGGCTCTGCCCACGGCACCACCGGAGCTGATCCTCGCCCTGGCCACCGGCGTCACCGTGCTCAACCTCCAGCGCCGCCATGGCCGCTTCCTGCAGGCCGTGGGCTGGAGTTTCGCCCTGCTCACCCTCGGCCTGATCCTCGGCGCCCTTCTGGTGCCTGCCCTTCCCTCCGCTCTGCCCCTCAGCACGCTTCAGCTCCAGAGCCTGCCGGCCCTGCTGCTGCTCCTGCTCGGAGCCCTGGTGATCGCCTGATCCCCATCGCCCCCCGGGGCGATCGGAATCTCAGGCCACGGCCAGTTCGTCGATCAGTTCCTGCAGTTCCGGCGCCTCCACCCGGTACACCTCGCTGCAGAAGTGACAGGTGAGCTCGGCCTGGCCGTCTTCCACGAGCATGCTGCTGAGCTCGTCCCGGCCCAGCAGCTTCAGGGCATTCACGCTGCGGCGGCGGCTGCAGGGGCAGTGGAACTGCACGTCCTGGCTGGCTTCGGCGGCCTCCAGCGGCACCGGATCGAGGTCGGGGAAGATCGCCTCCAGCAGACCCTTGAGGTGGTCGGCATGGATCTCGAGCTGTTCGCTGAACCCCTGGATCTCGCGGCAGCGCTCCTCCAGCAGCGCCACCAGGGCCGGCTCCCGCGCCGCCCGCGGCAGCACCTGCACCAGCACACCGCCGGAGCAGCGCACGCCGCTGCTGTCGATCTTCTCGCCCACGAACACCGCCGACGGCGTCTGCTCGGAATGCAGCAGATAGGAGGCCACGTCGTCCCCCACGCCGCCGCTCACCAGTTCCACGGTGCTGCTGAACGGTTCCCCCTCGCCGAGGTCCCGCACCACGTGCAGGTAGCCGGTGCCGGTGGCCCGGCGGAAGTCGAACTGATGGTGGCCGTCCGGCCCGGTCACCAGGTCGAGTTCCAGGGACGGATCGCCCACATAGCCCCGCACCGTGCCGTCGCGCCCTGCATCCACCATCAGGCCGCGCAGGGGGCCGTCGGACTGGATGCGCAGGTTCACCCGGCCGTGGGCCACCTTCATCGAGCTGGCGAGCAGCAGGCCCGCCGTCATCGCCCGTCCCAGCAGGGCGGTGGTGAGGAACGAGAGGCCGTGGCGCCGCCGGGCGTAGCGGCTGGACACGGTGGTCGTGACCGCCACCAGCCGGATTCCCCCGCCCGCAGCTGTGGCCCGCAGCAGCCGATCCGCCATCACCCCGTCACATCTGAGGGCATCGTACGGATCCCCTACGGAGCGGTCGGTGCGCCGGCGATCATGGGCTGCAGCTGACCCTCGTGCAGACGCCAGGCCTGGGCGATCCGGCCCTGGAACAGTTCCGGTTCGTGGCTCACCACCAGCACCGCCCGGTCCCGGGCGAGATCGTCGAGCAACTGCAGCACCTCGCCCCGCACCGTCCAGTCGAGGCCGGCGGTGGGTTCGTCCAGCAGCAGCACCCGGGGATCGCGCAGCAGCTGCACCGCCAGCGAGAGGCGTCGCTGCTGGCCGCCGCTCAGCTGTTCGGGGGCCTGCTGCAGCCCCACTGACCCCAGCCCCACCCGCTCCAGCACCGCCTGAACGCGCTCGGTCTCCAGGCGGCGCTGGCCGAGCCGGAGCTCCTGCCCCACGGTGAGCCCGAGGAAATGGCGCTCCGGAAACTGGAACACCAGCCCGCAGAGCCAGCGTCGGGCCCGCTGTTCCAGCACCTCCCCGTTCCAGAGGATCCGGCCCGCGTCCGGGGTGGCCAGGCCGCAGATCAGCTCCAGCAGGGTGGTCTTGCCACTGCCGCTGCGACCCGCCACCAGCACCGGTGCACCGGTCTGCAGGCGGAGATCGAGGCCGTCGAGCACCGGACGCGGCGCCGTGGCGGGGTGATAGCGGAGGCCCTGGATGTCGAGCATCCCCCCAGCATGCAGGGCGCCGGGGCCGTCACGGACAGCCGCGACGGTGTTGGATGGGGCCAGGTTCGTGCTGCGCCGCTGCCGCCATGGAGGTCCGTTTCCGCGACGTCGATCCCTTCAGCTGCTGGATCTGGCTTCGCTTCGCCCATCCCCCCGGCCAGGGAGAGCGGGACTACGTGGAAGGGGTGTTCGACAGCTGGTTCGTGCTCGGCAAGCTGGGCGCCTTCAACGCCGAGAACCTGCAGGCCCATGACGCCGGGGCGGATCTGAGCTGGCTGCCCTACGACCCGGATGAGGCGGAGCGGGCGATGCCGGCGTTGATGCACGACATGGCCGCCTTTGAGTACCAGGGCGACTGGGGTCGCTGCTGGGTGGATCTGGGCACCAGCGACGCCCTGGGCCTCGATCTGCTGATCAATGCCCTGGGCCAGCTCGATCGCGACGTGGTGGAGATCGCCGAACTGGTGATCGGTGGCGTCAACGACGACTGGCCGGTGGAAGACGATCCCGAAGCTCCCTTCGCCGGCGACATGTGAGGGTGTGCCGATGGCACGGGAAGCCAGGCGGCTGCTGATCACTCCGGAGCGGATCGCCGCTGCCGCGGACCGGATCCTGCCCCTGCAGCCGGCGGAGGCCCACTACCTGCGACGGGTGCTGCGGGCTCGTCCGGGGGAGAGGGTGGCGGTGATCGACGGGGTGGGTGGCCTGTGGAGCGCGAGGTTGGAGCACGACGGCCTGCAGCTGGAGCAGCCGCCCTCCGCCCCCCTGGAGCGTTGCCCCCGCCCCGATCCACCCCTCACTCTCGCCCTGGCGGTGCCTCGGCGCGATCCCGATCTGGTGTGGCGGATGGCCACCGAGCTGGGCGCCGATCGCCTGCAGCCCCTGGTAGCCGGGCGCAGCGTGGTCAGCGCGGGGTTCCCCCTCGAGCGCTGGCAGGCGATCCTGCGCGAGGCGGCAGAGCAGTGCGAGCGGTTGTGGCTGCCCCAGCTCGGCGACCCGATGCCGGCCACAGGCTGGCTGTCATCGGTGCTGACAGAGGATTCAGGGGGTGCCAGTGCCGGGCTGCGGCTGCTGGCCACCACCCGCCGGCAGGCGCTCCCCCTTCTGCGTCAGGTGCTGATGGACCAGCCCCAGCCTGCGGCGGCGGGCGCGAGCCTGGCGATCGGGCCGGAAGGCGGCTGGAGCCCCGAGGAGGAGGAGGTCGCCGAGGCCGCCGGCTGGACACCGGTGAGCCTGGGGGACACGATCCTGCGCACGTCCACCGCCGCGGTGGCGGGGCTGGCGGAACTGGTGGCCTGGCGAAGCCTTCGCCTCAGCTGCCCATCATCCCCTTCGCCATCTCCTTGAAGCCGGCCAGATTGGCGCCGCCGCGGCGCCGCTGGCGATTCAGGGCCCCACCGGGGGTGAGACAGTCGGGCGCGAAGGTGGCCAGGCTGGGGGCCGGGCGGTTGGCCTGGGCGGCTGCCAGTTCGGCGGCGATCGCCTCGGCGGTGGTGAGCGCACCGCTGGGGGGCGCTTCCGCCGCAGGGGCCGGAGCGGCTGCGACTGGTGCGCTGGGTTGGGTGGTGGAAGCTGCTGCCGGGGCGGCCTTGGCCTTGGCAGCAGGCTTCGCCTCGGCCGGCGCCTTCACGGGGGCCACCTCGGCCGGAGGTTGCTGCGCATCGCCGCCACCCAGGTCGAGGAAGAACCTGCGCTTGAAGATCATGGCGCCGCATTGCCTGGAAGTGCAGTGATTATCCGCCGCAGCTGAGCGCTGCCGCCCCGGCGCTTAGATCTGTGCAACACAACAGCCGTCGAGCCATGCCGCCGCTGCCGCCCCAGGACCTCGTCTCCTGGGGGATGGCCCTCGGGATCAACACCGTGCTGATCGCCCTGGCACAGCGGGCCCCCCTGCTCACCCCCGCCGGCTGGGTGCATGCCGGCATCCTCGGCACCGTGCTCTGGGGCTCCCTCGGTTGGCGCGGCTGGCTGGCGGTGGTGGCCTATCTGGCCCTGGGATCTCTGGTCACGCGCCTGGGCTTCCGCCGCAAGCAGGCGGCGGGGCTGGCGGAGGCGCGGGGGGGCCGGCGGGGGCCCGAGAACGTGTGGGGCTCGGCCCTGGTGGGTGCCGTGCTGGCGCTGATCGCCTGCCGTGCGCCGCTGGCCTGGCAGCCCGCGCTCCTGGTGGCCTTCGCCGCCAGCTTCGCCGCCAAGCTGGCGGACACCTGCGGCAGCGAGATCGGCAAGCGCTGGGGGCGCCACCCCGGGCTGCTCACCAGCCTGCGGCCGGTCCCCCCGGGCACCGAGGGCGCCATCAGCCTGGAGGGCACCGCCGCCAGCCTGGCGGGGGGTGCCCTGATGGCCCTGGTGATGCTGGCGCTGGGCCTGATCGCCGGCGTCCCCGCCTGGCTGCTGGTCACGGCGGTGGCGCTGCTGGCCACCCTGGCGGAGAGCGTGATCGGCGCCACCCTTCAGCAGCGGCTGCCCTGGCTCAGCAATGAGCTGGTGAACGGCCTTCAGACGCTGCTTGCCGCCGTGCTGGCGCTGGCCGTTGTCCCGTGGGTCTGACGCCAGGCGTCGGCCTCCTGGCGCAGGCGGGTGAGCACCGCCAGACAGCGCCTCTGGGCCTGCCGGGGAGCCAGCCCGAGTTCCCGTCCCAGTTCTACCCAGGTGCGGTTCTGGTCGATGCGGCCCAGCACCAGCGCACGCTCCAGCGGGAGAAGCGCCTGCAGGCGCTGGCGGATCCAGAGGTGCTCTTCCGTGGGCGCCGCGACGACCGCCTCCTGCGGCGCGGCCACGCTCGCGGGATCCGCCACCTGATCCAGCAAGGGTCCGCTCTCTTCACCGTTGTCCCGTCCTGTCGGACGGGGAGCATCGAGACTGCGCATCTCCGCCAGCCGGCCCAGTTGCAGGGCCTCGGCCAGGGGGCCGTCGCCGCACCCGAGGGCCCTGGCCAGAGCCGGCCCATGCAATTCGGGAGCGCCGAGGCGCCGACGCTCCTCCTGCAGCCGGCTGGCCTGCTGACGCAGCTCCCACAGCGGCCGGGGGATCCGCACGAGGGTCTGGCGATCCCTGTGTTCGTGCTGGATCGCACCCCGGATGTAGGGCACCGCAAACGTGCTCAGACGGCTGCCACGGGATGGATCGAAGGCCTCCAGCGCCCGGATCAGACCGATGCAGCCCACCTGCACCAGATCCTCGAACGGCAGATCCGCCCCGCGCGCCTCCCGTCCCGCAATGCTGCGCACCAGGTCGAGATTCTCCGCCACCAGCGCATTGCGCCAGGCCAGCCGCTGGCGCGGATCGCTGCTGTCGGCCCGGGCGTCGAGCCACTGCCGGTTGCGCTGGAGCCGTTGCTCCGCGACGACCGCCGGCGCGGGCCGGCTCTGGACCGGTCGCAGGGGAGGGGGAGGGGGAACGGCCATGGCGCCACCACGCAATCGGGATCGGTGGTTTCACGGTGCCCAGCGTTGCGAGCGTGCCCTGTCACCCCCGTGAGCGATCGTGAATCCCCCGACCGGGGGACTCCGGCGGCTGCGCTCAATGGGCAGGGGTGAGCAGCTCAGCCGTCTCCAGACCCGCCCAGCGCAGCAGAGCCGGCCAGCGCCGCACGCGCTGGTACACCCAGGCGTGGCCCTCGCCGTTGAGATGGATGCCGTCCGGACAGAGCCAGCGGCTCCACAACGGTTCCTGTAGCAGCGGATCGAGCATGGGGAGGAACGGCACGTCCGCCTCCAGGCAGGCCTCCTCCAGCAGGGTTTCGTAGCGGCGCACCTGCTCGAGCTGATACCAGAGCACATCGGCGTAGGGCATCACCGCCTCATCCACGGGCGTTAGCCCCAGCACCAGCACCGGTGCCAGCGTTTTGGCCTGAATCAGCAACTGCTGCAGGCCAAACAGAAAGCCATCGGCATCCAGTTGCGGGCGACCATCGGCGCGGCCGACGCGGGCGCAATCGTTGAGCCCCATGGCCAGCAGAATCCCCTGGGGCTGTTGGCGGCGCAGTTCGCCGCGGCAGCTCACTTCGCTGTGGAGCCGGGCCGCAACCCGCTCCAGGCC
>JBKDPV010000065.1:0-33110 GCA_046342315.1 Cyanobacteriota bacterium | reverse complement strand
ATGCGACAGTCCCGGCCGCCGCTGGCGGCCGGGGGCCCCCTACCCCCCGGGCCGCCTCCGCCGCTTCAGCAGGTGCCGAACCCTCCGGCACCGGCCACCACTTCCCTCGGGCCGGCCGCCTGGCTGGTGCCGCTGCTGGTGTTGGCGGGTGGGGCGGCCACCTTCGTGGCCCTGCGGCTGCGCCAGCGCCGCGGCTCGGACTGATCAGCGGTCCGCCGCGGCTTTGGCGGCGTCTGCTCCGCTCCAGTCGAGCTTGTTCACCTGGCGAGCCCGGCCCAGCGCCAAGGCCCCGCTGGGGACGTCCTCGGTGAGGGCGGAACCGGCCGCCACGGTGACTCGTTCGCCGAGCGTGATCGGCGCCACGAGAACGCTGTTGGCCCCGGTCTTGCTGCCGGCTCCGATCACGGTGCGGTGCTTGCGCACCCCGTCGTAGTTGGCGGTGATCGTGCCGGCGCCCACGTTGACGTTGGGGCCGAGATCGGCATCGCCGAGATAGCTGAGGTGGTTGGCCTTGACGCCGGCGCCGACCTGGCTGTTCTTCACCTCCACGAAGTTGCCGATGCGGGCGTCGGCGCCGATGTGGGCGCCGGCCCGCAACTGGGCGAAGGGCCCTACGGCAGCGCCGTCGTCCACCGTCACGTCGCGCAGCACGGAGTACAGAATCTCCACGCCCCGGCCGATCGTGCTGTTCTCGATCAGACAGCCCGGCCCGATGCGGCAGCCCTCACCCACCTGGGCCTGGCCGCGGAAATGGCACTGCGGCTCCACGAGCACATCGCGGCCGAAGCGGGTGCCATCGCTGAGGGTGCAGCTGGCGGGATCCACGAAGGTCACCCCCTCACGCATCCAGTGCCGCCGCAGGCGCTCCTGCAGCACGCCCTCGCACTGGGCCAGCTGCAGGCGGTCGTTGATGCCGTTGATCTCGTCGGCATCCTCCACCTCCAAGTTCATGGCGGGTTGGAGCAGGGCCACGGTGTCGGTGAGATAGAGCTCGCCCTGGTCGTTGTCGCTGTTGAGCTTTGGCAGCACCTCGGCCAGCCGCTTCCAGTCGAAGACGTAGATGCCGGCGTTGATCAGCGGATTGGCGCGCTGCTCCTCGCTGCAGTCGCGGTGTTCGACGATCGCGCTCACGGCGCCGGCCTCGTCGGCGAAGACGCGGCCATAGCCGGTGGGATCGGCCAGGCGGGCGGTGAGCAGGGTCACCGCGGCCCCGCCGCTGCGGTGGCGCTCCAGCAGGTGCTCGAGCGTCTCGCTGCGCAGCAGCGGCACGTCGCCGTTCAGCACCAGAAGCTCGCCCTCGAAGCCGGCCAGGGGGCCGAGCAGTTGCTGCACGGCGTGGCCGGTGCCGTTCTGGGGCTGCTGCAGCACGAACTCCAGTCCCTGGTGGTGGGCGAGCGACTGCTCCACCCGCTGGGCCTGGTGGCCCACGATCAGCAGCCTGCGCTGGGGATCGAGCCGCTCGCAACTCGCCAGCACCCGCTCCACCAGGGTCGCCCCCGCCAGGGGCTGCAGCACCTTGGGGAGGTCGCTCTTCATGCGGGTGCCCTTCCCGGCAGCCAGAACGGCAACGGCGAGCATCGGCGGGGGCGGCGGCTGGGCCGGAATCTACCGGTCCTGCTCCGGGCCTCCTATCCCCTCTCCGCGTTGACGTCGATGGTGGCGACGGCCGTTCCAGCGGTGCTGCCAGGCGGAACCGCTCTCGGCGCTACTGACGGCCTGGGCCCGCTCCCTGGCCGCCAGGATCACGACGGCGCCGGCTTGTCCGTCCGGGTCCCGGTAAGGCTCCCCGGCCCGGGAGGCCATGTGCTCCCGCTCCATCGGGCTGAGGCCGCGCAGCACCCCGTCGCTCGCCAGGGGGGAGGGGGAGGCGACCGTGCCGCCGCTCCATGTCCCCTCCTCCTGGGGCGCGATGACGCGGATCGCCGCCAGCTCCAGGCCCGCCTCGGCCAGGGCCCGCCGCACCGCGGCGGCCGAGCAGTAGGTGAGCAGCCGCCCCTGGGGCGCCAGCAGCCTGGCCAGTCCGGTGAGGAACTCCAGGGTCCAGAGCTCCGGTGAGCGGCGGGGGGAAAAGGCGTCGAGCAGCACCAGATCGCAGGCTCCCGTGAGCGCAGCGGGCAGCTCCGGCAGCCGCTTGCGGGCGTCGCCCCAGAGCAGCCGCTCGCTCGCCCACAGCGCCTCGGCGTCAGTGAGTACCTTCGGGTGCCACTGGCTGCGGAAGACGCTGTTGGCCAGGGCGAGCCGCAGGGGTTCGGGGTCCCGTTCCAGCCCCCACCAACTCAGCTCCAACCCGCGCTGATGCGTTGCCTCCACAAGGGCGGCGGTGTTGGTTCCGGTGCCCACCGCCACCTCCACCACCTGCAAGGTCCCTCCGGCGGCGAAACGTTCGAGCTTTGCAGGGAGCACGAACTTGGCCCGCGCTTCGGCCAGGGCTCCATCGGCACTATGGAAGCCCTCGCCGACGGCACTCGAGAACAGGCTGAAGCTGCCGTCGGCCGTGCGTCTCTGCTGTAGTTCGCCCTCAGGCACGCAGACGGGCCAGGTCGTCCCAGAAGCCGGGATACGAGACCGCTGCCGCCTCCGGCTGATGCAGCCGGGTTTCGCCGCTGGCCACCAGGGCGGCCACCGCCAGGCTCATCGCCACGCGATGGTCGGTCTCGCTGTCCACCTCCGTGCCGCGCAGGGCCGTGGCGCCTTCGATCGTGAGGCCATCGGCGTGTTCCTCGATCCGGGCGCCCATGGCCCCGAGCTGCCGGGCCATCACCGCCAGCCTGTCGGTCTCCTTCACCCGCAGTTCCTCGGCATCCACGATCCGGCTGGTGCCCTCGGCGCAGCAGGCGGCAACCGCCAGCACGGGAATCTCATCCACCAGTCGGGGGATGAGGTGGCCGCCGATCTGGAAGGGGCGCAGGGGACCGTGGCTCACCCGCAGATCGCCTACCGGCTCGCCGGCCACGTCGCGACGCTCCAGCACCTCGATCCGGGCCCCCATCGCCTCCAGCACCTCCAGGATGCCGGTACGACTGGGATTGAGGCCCACGTTCTCCACTGTGAGGTCGGCGCCGGGGGTGATGGCACCGGCCACCAGCCAGAAGGCCGCCGAGCTGATGTCGCCCGGCACCGTCACCGGCTGTCCGCGCAGTACTGCCTCCGGACGCACCGTCACTTCGGTGCCGGCTGGTCCCGCCACGCTCAGGTCGGCGCCGAAGGCCTGCAGCATGCGCTCGCTGTGGTCGCGGGAGTGGGCCGGCTCGATCACCGTGGTGGGCCCCTCGGCCGTGAGCGCCGCCAGCAGCAGGGCGCTCTTCACCTGGGCGGAGGCCACAGGGGTGCGGATCGTGGCGCCATGAAGCCGGCGCCCCTGAACCGCCAGCGGCGCCAGGTTGCCGTCCTGCCGCCCGCGGATCTCGGCGCCCATTTCGCTCAGCGGGCCGGCCACGCGCCGCATCGGCCGCCGCCGAAGGGAGCCGTCGCCGGTGAGCACGAAGTGGCGCCCGGCCCGCCCCGCCAGCAGGCCCAGCATCAGCCGCATGGTGGTGCCGGAGTTGCCGCAGTCGAGGATGGATTCGGGTTCCTGCAGACCGTCGAGGCCCACACCGCTCACCCGCACCACCTCACCGGCCGCGATCGGGGAGACCGTCACCCCCATGGCCCGCAGGCAGGCGGCGGTGCTGAGGGGATCCTCCGCCGGCAGCAGACCCTCGATCAGCGTCTCCCCCTCGGCGATCGCCCCGAACAGCAGGGCCCGGTGGGAGATCGACTTGTCGCCCGGCACCCGCACCCTGCCCCGCAGGCTGCCGCCCCCCGGCACCGTCAGGGCTGCCGCTGGGCCTGCGGGGGCGGAGGAGAGGGCGGAACTCACGGGAGCGGCGCGGCGGGTGCCGATCCTATGGAGCCCTCCGCCGGCTGGCCCCGGCTGTGGTTCAGGGACGGATGCCGGCGGCTCGCAGCGCCGCCGACAGACCCCACACCTCCACCACAAGCTCGTGCCAGGGACGGATCAGGTCCATGTCCAGGGCCATCGGCGTCGGCGCCGCTGCCCGCAGGGCACGGGCCGCCGCCAGCTGGGCGGTCGCCTCCTCCAGCCGCTGCCGGAACCGTTCCCGGCTGGGGGAGTCCATCACCCGATCGGGGCAATGCTGCACCAGCACCAGGCCGCGGGCGAACGACTCCTCGTAATCCTGGAGCAACGGCGCCAGCACCCGATCGAGCAGCTCGCTGGCGTCATCGGGGATGGGCGGGAGGCCGAAGTCCATGGGGAAACCTTAGGGATCCCCACCGCATCGGCCACGGGCGGGGAACCGCCGGTGCCGTCCCCTGCTTCATCCGAGCTGTTTTCAGCCCAGCAGCAGGCCGCCATCCTCGCTGAGGAGGGCGCGGGCGCTGTGGAGGTCGTAGAGGAGATCCTCCAGGCTGATGTGCGCCAGCTCGCGCTCCAGGGCCCGATGCAGGCGGCGCTCCAGCGCGGCGGTGACCCGGTCGGCGGCGGCCTCCTGCCGTGGATCGTCTGCATCCGGTTCCGGCTCTGAGGCTGTTGCGGTGGGGGCTGCCTCCACGGCCTGCAGGATCTCGGCCAGGGGGATCGCCGCCGCCGGCCGCTGCAGGCGATAACCCCCGTGGCGGCCGCGCCGGGCTTCCACGAGATCGGACCGTCGCAGCCGCAGCATCAGCTGTTCGAGCATCGGGGCCGGCAGCTTCTGGGCCTTGGCGAGATCGTTGACCGAATGCCAGGCGTCGGGGGCGAGGGCCAGTTCCAGCAGGGCCTTGATCGCCTGCAGCCCCCGGCGCCGCAGCATCAGCGGCTGGCCAGACGCTCGAGCACGTGCTCGAGGGTGTAGCCGAACAGGGCAGGATCGGGCTCGGCCCCGCCCAGATCCGCCAGCCCCAGCTCCGCCCAGCGGCGGTCCACCCGCGCCTCCAGCTCTCCATCCCGCCGCAGGGGCTCGCCCCAGTCGTGCCGCTTCTCCGGGCCGATCTTGGTGGTGGCGTCGATCGCCAGCCGCCCCCCCAGCCCCAGCCGCTCGCTGGCGAAATCGAGCGAGTCGAAGGGGGTGTCTTCCAGCACGAAGAGATCGCGCTGCGGATCCACCTTGGCCGCGATCGCCCAGATCACCTGCCGGGGATCGCGGATGGCGATCTCCCGGTCCACCACCACCACGAACTTGGTGTAGGTGAACTGGGGCAGGGCGCTCCAGAAGGCCATCGCCGCCCGCTTCGCCTGGCCGGGGTAGGCCTTGTCGATGGCGATCACCGCCAGCTTGTAGCTCAGCCCCTCCATCGGCAGGAAGAAATCCACGATCTCCGGGATCTGCTGGCGCAGGATCGGGGTGTAGATGCGGTTGAGGGCGAGCGCAAGCATCGCCTCCTCCGTCGGAGGCCGTCCGCTGAAGGTGGTGAGGAAGATCGGATCGCGCCGGTGGGTCACGCAGTGGAAGCGCACCAGCGGCGACTCCTCGACGTTGCCGTAGAAGCCCATGTGGTCGCCGCAGGGTCCATCGGGCAGCTGCTCGCCCGGGGTGATCGTTCCCTCCAGCACCACCTCGGCGTGGGAGGGCACATCGAGGTCGAGGGTGCGGCACTTCACCAGCCGCACCCCCTCGCCGCCGTAGAGGCCGGCGAACAGCCATTCGCTCAGCTGCACCGGGATCGGGGTGGCAGCCGCCATCACCAGCAGCGGGTGAACCCCGATCGCCACCGCCACCTCCAGCTTTCGACCCAGTGCCGCCGCCTTGCGCAGGTGGCGGGCGCCGCCGCGCACGCTCAGCCAGTGCACCGTCATCGTGTTGACCGACTGGCGCTGCAGCCGGTACACCCCCACGTTGGGCACGCCGGTTTCCGGATCCTTGGTGATCACCAGCCCGAGGGTGATCACGCCGCCGGCATCGCCGGGCCAGGGGCGCAGCAGCGGCAGATCGTTGAGGTTCACCTGATCGCCCTGCAGCACCCGCTGGTGGCAGGGGGGCGTGAGGTCGCGGTCGGGCCGGGCTTTCACCAGATCCCAGAACACGCGGCCGTAGCGCTTCAGCTCCCCCATCCCCTTGGGCGGGCGGGGCTGCTGCAGCAGGGCCAGCCGCTCGCCCAGGGCCTCCAGCTCCTCGGGGCGCTCCATGCCCATACTCCACAGCACCCGCTCCACCGTGCCCAGCAGGTTCACCGCCACGGGCATGGGCGAGCCGATCACGTTCTCGAACAGCAGCGCCGGGCCGCCGAGGGCCAGCACCCGGTCGGCGATCGCCGCCAGTTCCAGATCCGGATCCACCGGCGCCGAGATCCTCCGGAGCTGCCCGCGCTGTTCCAGCAGCTGAAGGAAGCCCCGTAGATCGCGGCGGGACTTGATGGCAGGCAAGAGTGATCGGGCAGCTCGGCGCACTCTGGCGCAGGCGGAGAGGCCTGGTGGGCTGGCTCTCAGCCCCTGCCGGCCAGCGGCAGGTCATTGAGTATGCGCCGCCGTTCGGGCCAATCCGGGAGGTGGTGATCGAGGAGTCTGCGGAAGGCTTCGCCGTGGGTCGGCACCCGCAGATGGGCCAGCTCATGCAGCACGACGTAGTCGAGACAGGCCCGGGGCTTCTGGGCCAGCTGCGTATTGAGGCGGATGTTGCGGGTGGCTGGATTGCAGCTGCCCCATTGGCGGCTCATGGCCTGAATGAAGAGGCGATTCATCTGCACACCCAGCCGCTGCTGCCAGTGATCGATCAACCCTGCGGCTTCCTGGCGCAGCTCGTTGCGGTACCAGGCAGCCAGCAGGCTCTGACGCTTCTCCAGAGTGGTTCCAGGCCTCAGGAACAGAACGAGATGTCTGGGGTGAACCTCCACCCTGGGCGCGGCCTTCACCTCCTCGATCTGCAGCAGCAGCCTCTGGCCCCAGAGGGCATGGGACTCACGCTCCACCACCAGCCTGGGGCTCTGGCGCGGCTGCGCGGCCAGACGGGCCTGCTGCCGGCGGATCCAGGCCAGCTTGCCGATGGCGTAGGCGCGCACGTGCTCGGGACTCATCCCGAGCGGGGCGGAGATCCGCACGGCTCCATCGGGCGGCACCACCGACAGATGCAGGTGCTTGATGGGCTTGTGCGTAACCTGCACAGGCACGCTCCCGATCAGCCATTGATGACTGGGATAGGCCTGGGTCATCAGTATTCAGGATGTGCCGTAATCACCGCAAACAGCCGTTCCACCTCGGCCGCATCCTGCAAAACTCCGAAAAGCGCTGCCTTGACCATCTGCTCCTTGGCCTGCACACCACGCCAGCCGTCTGGCCTCACCTGGCGCACGGTGTGATCCACCCGGAGTGCCAGCTCGAGATCTCCATTGAGGTTGTTCCACATGGCCCGCTTGCCTGGGGTATCCAGCTGAGCGGGAGTGCTGTCGCTGGTCTGCTGGTGGAGCTGCCGTGCCAGATCAGCGATGCGCCGCAGATACTCGGCATAGGCATCGGCGTTCTGCTTGCGGAAACGGATGATCTCATCGAGGATCTGCGACATCCGGTCATAAAACGCCGGGTCGCCGGCGCGCTTCTGGCTGATTGTGGCGCGGGCGTTGCCTTCAATCGTTGCCTGCACCGCCTTGCGGTTGGCGCTGGCTTGGCCGAACTGCTGGCCGATGGCATCGGCCACTCCCGATTTGACGATCAGCTCCAGCAGGCCGATGTCGTCGAACGCAGAGATTTTGCGTGGGAGATCGGCCTCGATATAGGAATCGATCAGGTAGCGCATGTCGGCCTCATAGGCCTTGAGATCGAGGTTTTCGCCGGCCGCCAGACGAATCACCTGCCGCCAATCGAGGGCCTTGTTGCGTTGCGCGGTGATCCGGTGAATGTCTACGGCGGAGTAGCCGGCCTCCTGGAGTTCATGGGCCAGGGCGGCAACGGCGCGGGTGAGATCGGCCACGGCCTAGTAGTAGGCCTGGCGCAGAGGTTCTCGCTCCTGCAGATCGGCAGGGTTTTCGCTGTCGCCGCAGAAGTGGCGCAGGATGGCCAGCTCATCCTGCGGCGGTGCCACGGATTCGGCCAACCGGGCCTCCTGCTCCAGAGCCTGATCGAGCCTCTGCTTCGCCTTGCTGAGGCGATCCTGCAGGAGCACATCGGGGTCAGAACCACCGGCGGAGCGATCGAGGGCAGCGCTGGAGTACACAGCGATCGAATCCTGAACTTTGCTGAATAGATTCTTGTAATCCACGATCAGGCCGTAGGGCTTGTCGTCACCGTCGAGGCGGTTGGTGCGGCAGATGGCCTGAAACAGGCCGTGATCCTGCATCGCCTTGTCGATGTAGAGCACGCTGCAGGAGGGGGCATCAAAGCCGGTGAGCAGCTTGTCGACGACGATCAGCAGCTTCATCTGCGCCGGCAGGTTGATGAACCGCTGCTTGGCCTCTTCCTCGTAGGTTTCGGTGCGGCTCAGGCCGGGCTGGGCGACGATGCCCTCAAGCAGGCGGGTGTAGGTGTTGAAGATGAACTGCTTGTCGGTTTCGGTGTTGGCGCCCACCTCCTCCTTGCTCACATCAGCCACCTTGGGGTCGTAGGAGGTGATCACGGCGCACTTGTCCTTGAGCTCGGTCTGCTGGAACAGGGCGAAGTAGCGGCAGGCCTCATAAATGCTGGAAGCCACCAGGATGGCGTTGCCACGTTCACTGGCCAGGCGGGGGATGTTGACGGCGAAATCGTGGATGATGTCGAACACGATGCGTTCCATCCGCGAGCGGGAACTGAGCACGTTCTGCAGGGTGCCCCACTGGCGCTTGAGCTCTCGTTGCTGCCAGGCATTGAGGGTGGCCGTTTTGGCCTCAAACCATTGATCCACTCGCTCCTGGGAGCTGAGCCGTTGATCGATGTCGCGGGCCTCATAGACCAGATCCAGCACGACCTTATCTTCCACGCCTTCGCTGAACTTGTAGGTGTGGATGTAGCCGCCGAACACCTCCAGGCTGGTGGCCTTGTCCTTCTTGAGAAGAGGGGTACCGGTGAAGCCGATGAAGACGGCATCGGGCAGCAACGCCTTCATCACACGGTGCAGCTTACCGCTCTGGGTGCGGTGGCACTCATCCACGAAGATGAACAGTTCGCCCACCGCAGGACTGGGTTGGGCCTGGAGCTGTTCGAGATAGGCCTCGAAGTCGTCCACCCCGCGCACACCGAACTTGTGCACCAGGGAGCAGAGCAGCCGGGGTGTGGGCTGGGCCAGGGCCTGCATCAGATCCCTGCCACTGCTGCTGCGCTGAATGGTTTCGCCCGCGGCACCGAATACGCTCTCGATCTGCTTGTCAAGCTCGTCGCGGTCGGTGATGATCACCACGCGGGCGTTGGGGTTGTTGGCCAGGATCCAGCGGGCCAGCAGCACCATCACGATGCTCTTGCCACTGCCCTGGGTGTGCCAGATGATGCCGCCGCGGCGCTGCTGCACAAACGTCTGGGCAGCCTTGATACCGAAGTACTGGTGAACTCGCGGCAGTTTCTTGATGCCACCATCGAAGAGCACGAAGTCGCGTAGCAATTCGATCAGCCGGTCCTTGCGGCAGATCTTGAGCAGGTATTTGTCGAGTTTCAGCCTGCTGTTGTCGGCTTCGTCCTCCTTCCAGCTGAGGAAATACTTCTCAGGCGTGTGGATGGCGCCGTAGCGCAGGCCTTCGGAATCATTGCCAGCCAGCACCAGCTGGTTGGTGGCAAAGAACCAGGCGTTGAACTCGCTCTGCTGATTGGAGAGGTTCTGGCGGATGCCGTCGCCGATGCTCACGCGGCTGCGCTTGAGTTCGAGCACGCCGATGGCGACGCCGTTCACGTAGAGCACCAGATCCGGCCGCCGCTCGCGGGGGCCCTTGAGTGTCACCTCTTCGGCGATGGCGAAGTCGTTGGCTTCCGGTTGATCCCAGTCGATCAGCCGCACGGTGTTGGTGGGCTGATCGGCGGCGGCCTTCACCTGCACGCCATAGCGCAGCAGGGAATAGACGCGGCGGTTGGCCTCGTAGAGGCCGAGCTGGCTCACATCCGCCGCGGCACGCAGGGTGTACAGGGCGCCGCTGATTTCTGCTGGGCTGTAGCCACGCCTCTGCAGGTGAGCGGTGAGGATCCCTTCCTCGATGTTGCTGTTGCCCGGGCGATCCTTCCAGTTGTCGAGGTAGCGGTAGCCCAGCTGCTCCTGGAACAGCTTCAGCACCCGATCCTGGGTGGCCCGTTCGAAGCCGAGGCCGCTCATGGTTCGGGCTGGGGAGCACCGGGGCCTTCAAAAACAGCCCGGCCGTCTTCCCATGTGACGGTGTAGTGCCCAAGACGCCGCTTGCGTTCCAACTCGGCAGTCACCGCCTGCTGGAGGGTCTCCAGAATCTGCTGATCACCAGGGGGAAGGGCTGAGCTCATCAGGTCATCTTCCCCCAGGGTGCCATCTGCAAAGTAGAGGATATGAGGAGTGCAGCGGCGCAGGCGCCTGCAAATCGTTGTCGCTCCCCAGCGAGTGTCATGAAATCACCTCCCACCAGCCAGTTTTCGTAGGGCCGCGGTGCTGGATCAGGCCCTCGGCACGTAGTTTCTTGAGGTGATAGCTGATCCCATCCACGCTGAGTTGCAGGGTTTCGGCCAGTTCTCTGGTGGTGATCGTGGGCTGTTGCCGCATCAAGGCCAGGATCCGTTCGCGGGTCTTGCCGGCCAGCAAGGGAGCAGCAGTCCTTTCTTGGGTAGCTTCTTCTGTAGTTTCTTGGGTGGTTTCTTGGGTAAGGGCTGAGGTTGGGGGCCTCCCCAGGCTGATCCGGAAGCCATCCTCCAGCGTGAACACCGGTTCGCGCAGGGCCGCCTCACGGCAGCGGCGGATCATGTCGCCGGTGCCGGTGCCGAGGCGTTCGATGTATTGGGTGAGGTAGAGGGGTTCAGCGAGCAGGGGATTGGCGGGGATCGAGCCGTGGGGCTGGCGCAGCTGGGCGAGGCTGAGGGACGGCGGCAGGCTGCCGGGGTTCCAGATCTCCACCCGATCGGCGAACACCATCACCTGTACCGAGCCGTTGCTGGTGTAGTCGCGGTGGGCGACGGCGTTGACGATCGCCTCGCGGATCACTTCCGGCGGAATCTCGTAGGCAGCGGGAGCCTGGGTGGAGGTGGCGCGGGTGCCGACGGCAAAGCTGAGGCGAGCGAGCACGAAGTCGACGGCCTGATCCACAAGCTCGAACACCGTCCCCTTGAACACCTGATAGGAGGGAATCGGTTTGGCTACGGCGGTTCCGTGGAAGTGGGCGGCCTTCACTTCACTGCTGAGCAGGAAGCGCTGGGGCTGGCGGCCGAACAGCAGCACGGCGGCGTGCACGGGCTGGCCGTTGGCGAGCAGGTTGAGGTGAGTGAGCAGCTCGGATGGGGAGGCATTGGGCGGCAGGGGGAAGCCGCGCACCTGGCGGGCCCGGTCGATGAACCAGGCCATGCGCTCGGGATCGAGATCAGCCAGCGTGGCCTGGGGGCAGGGGGAGGCGTCGAAGGGGCCGCTGCGGATCAGCTGGTGATCGTCGAGCCACTGCACCAGGGTGGCATAGAGGCCGGCGATCAGTTCGGCGCTGGTGGCGAAGCGTCGCCGCACCAGGGAGGCCTCGGCCTGGCGGATCAGGGCGAGCATGCGCGGATCACGGCTGGTGTCGTCGGCAGCCTTGAGAAAGATCAGGCGCGTCTTACCCCGCTCACCGGCGCGTTGAAATTCCCGCTCGGTGGGGAAGACCCCCTGGGCATCGACGCTGCCGACCTCACTGCCGAACAGGCCCACATACAGCTCGCACTGATCCACCAGATGCAGGTAGAGGTCGTCGGCGCGGCGGTCACTGGCGGGCAGGTCTTCGAACAGCACTGGCTCGAAGAAGCGCCGCAGGAGTGGATCTCCCTGCAGGAAGTCGCGCAGGGCCAGGCGTTCGGCCGCGAACTCCTTCTGCACGCTGCTGAGGAAGAGCGCGTGGCGGGTCATGGATACAAGCGGCTCACATCACACCAGCCTCCTGACGGAGTTTTCTCTGGCGAAGATTGTCCATATGCCATTTTGCTGCTGTATGGGAGATTCCATAGTCTTCAACAAGTTTCTCGAGGCTCTGCGTGGTTTCCAGAGATGAGGCAGGCAACAGGAACATCGCCGCAAAAGCATTTGATTCCTGAGATCTTACCCAGCGAGATTGATCACTGCTGGCCCCTCCGAAAGGCGTCGATAAAAATCGACTGGCAAATAGGCCGCCGAGCGCAGATGCCAAGGAAAAGCGTTGTGGTAAGAAGTCTTTGAACCTCGGGTGGGAGGTGAAAAGGGCGAGGTCTGATGCTCCAGAGGCGGCCACCATGAAGGCAGATCGAGCGATTGTCGGCCCCGAGATTTTCCGAAGCCCGATCTGCAAAGTCTCCAGGACTTCGGGAAAATCAATAGGATCATCGCCGAGATTCAAAATTTGCCGGACATGCTCAGCTCTTCGATAGCCACGTTCAAAGGCTGGAAGCATTCGTTCGCCGGAAGGAGCTTGGATGGTAGACCAAAACGGTCGAGCGACTGTTTCGGAAGCAAGCCGCTTGACTTGGGTGACCAAGGAGTCGAGTTCATCGGCCGATTGAACTTGATGGGAATCAATCAGAATGCCATCCAGGATCTTCGAATTCGCACCTAGTTCGTCCTCAATGCCTTGCCAATGATTGGCAACGAGATCACCAAACAGCTGTTTTCTTCTCTCAACCACATCACGAGTCCTACCAAGAACTTCGCGCCAACGGTCGTTGAGCCAATCCGCCCATTGCACAGTCAGAGGATCCTGGCTGGCTTTTTCAAGAATGGCTGATACGAACCTTTGCAGTTCGATGTCCAGATCATTTTTGTTGATCCAGGCAATACCGAACTCCCTGACGAGAGAAAAGGTGCACGAAGGCCCAAGCGAAGGTGCTGGTCGCAGGGCAATGCCTACTTGCGTATCCTCTGGAATGAAGAGAATTGTGGGCAATGCGAGATCCGAAGCGGCGTGCCCTAAGCAATGGCAGGCATACCATCGCCCATAGGCGCCAAGATCAGTGTGCTGATCTTCACTATTAAGTATTTCCTTGAAGTCTGGAATGCGGTCTCTCCCAGGCGTGGACTTGGGGAATGGCGTATGCGATTGCCAGAAGATCTCCATCCAGTGATCAACGAGCCAATCCGCCAGTCCAGATAATGGACCGATAACATGTTGACGCTGTTCAGAGTGCTTCGTGTTCTCGCGGCAACCAGTCAAGCAGATGTCATCAATCCAGATCTCAAGCGTGGCAAATGTGGGAATCTCGGGCCCGCACAACCCCTGCTCTTCGCCTGCTGGCAACCAATCCCAATCAAGCCGGAAAGAAGACATGGCGATCAGGGTTGATTGATGAAATCTTCAAGGCTGCGGCCAGCGCGCCGGCTTAACTCGTCAAGGAGGCACGATGGCACCTCTGGATAGCAGTTGTATTTTGCTTCCGGCTCATTGGTGGAGACGCCGATCAAGTAGACGCCATTGATCGCATTCCATTTCTTCTTGGGCCTCCCCAGAAAGTCTGTTTCGCCCTTAGGGTCGTCGAGAGCTTCGTCGAGAAGTTTTTGTCTGAGTAGCTCGTCGCTGAGCCAGCCAGGACATGTTGATTTGCGATCGGCATTCGTACGCAGATTGCCTGGAGTCGATCCTTTCAGCGGACGGTGATAGGGCTTGCAGTGAACGACAGCCATAGGAACAGCTATGACGGATTACCTAAGTTTAGGTGTTCTGACGGCTGATGGCTGCGGTGGGCCATCACCGCGATGGGTGGCGGTATGCGACTCCGTGGCCCAGACCAGCAGGCCACCCACGGGATGGCGTTTGTATAGCGAATCGAATAGCCCCCGCACCTGGTCGCGATTCCAGACGTAGCCCCGCTGGAACTCGGGCAGGGCCATGTGGCCGCTGTCGATATGGTCGAGGATGGTGGAGATCTTCATGGCTAACCACAAAATCCTGACGAAGCCAAGTATGCCTCTGCTGCCTTGCCCAGACGACAACGATAGACAGTGAAAAACTGCCTGCGACATCCGTTACGCAGGCTCAAGAATTTGGGGCAGATTGATTCGGCTTTGGCCTTTTTTAATTCCCCGGCTAAATTCCTGGCTGCCGCCAGTCTCGCCAGGCAGAGGCGAACGCAATTCAGGTTGAGGTGCTCAATCGATCTCGCAATCAGCTCCTGTGTTGTGGAATAAGCGTTTGGACTGATCTGAACCTGTGCACAAGCATCGGGATGTGGGATCAAGCGCCCATCATGCAGAACGGCCACCAAGGGCGGAAATGCAGGCAGATCCAAAGGATTGACGACGAAACCCCTGCTGTCTTCGCGGAGCGAACCGGTATTGACGAGATGGCTCTTGTGCTGGTCGCAGCTCAGATTATCTTGAAGAGGTTCAAGATAGCGATCTTGCTCTCTTGCCCATCGCGAGCCTCCTGTGCAGACGGCCAGCATATTGGGCCAGTGCAATGCCCAGTTACAGGCAGGGTCATGGTGTGACTTTGCAACGATGTGTTCAACCTGTAACGAATTCGCATCTTTGGTTGCCGCAAGTTCGCAGTAGGCACAGAGGCCACCCTGATCGGTTTGCAGCGTCCTGCAGAGTTCGTCGTAGACCGCACGACTCTCAGCTCTGAGTTTGTCCCATGTTGCATTGGGGGCGTCATGCTGGAAGGCAACGAGCGGGGCTGGCATGGCCGTCGTCTTGTGAACCTTTTTCATTGCGGTGCTGCCGCTTCCCATTCCTGATTTTCGATCTGTAGATCGGCCTCCAGCAGGGCAGGCTCCTGTCCTTGATACAACTGATCTAGCTTCTCGCGAAGTGCTACGGCGCGTGGGTCTTTCCAACGACCCGTATATACCAGTTCAAGGTACTCGTTGAGCTCAGCGACCTCATTTACTGGTGGCCGAAGGCTCTTTAAACCAAGCACAGTCTGCAGAAGACGTGAACTTTCAGCACCCAAAGCGCCCGCAGGCGCTCCGTAGCACTTTCCATCTTTGAGGATTCGAATCTGTCGAGATTGAACAGTAGAAAGAACCTCAGGGCTATGGGTCGTAACGATAAACTGAATCTTCGGGAAGGCCCTGCGAATAGCCTGAAGGATGCGCTGTTGCCAACCAGGATGAAGGTGTTGATCTACTTCGTCGATCAAAACGATGCCGTTTGTCTTCTCTAGTGCTATATGTCCAAAGAAACTATTCAGACGCATGCATCGAAATGCAAGGTCGGCCACAAGAGAGACAACGCCTCTGACGCCATCGCTCATTTGGCTAACGGGAAGCCGACCATGATCTAGGTGAAACATTGTCAACTCTTCAAAGTCGAAACTATAGCCAAACTGAGACCAGCCTTCCTCCTGAAGAACATAATCTACGGCAGTCTGTATAGCGCTAAGTCTTGTCGCCATAATCAGTGCGCGTGGTGGCTCTAGACGCTCCGCTTCCTGAATCTTCAGCATGGTTGCCTTTGCCATCCATTGCTGGACCTGGACGAAATTAGATGCAGGGCTAAGGCAATCTTCGTAACCAAGTGAACGGTTTTCACTCAGTAGTTTTTTTCGCTCGAGATTCTTGTGTGCTTTCCAGAGCCTGCCAGTGCCGTAATAGGCAACTACGGGCAGGACATTTGATTGTAGGCGATGAACATTCTCTTGTAGCCATTTGCCATACTTCGTGAGATCCCCTACCTCGCGTATTGTGGTGTGGCTTTTCGGGCCAGGCAGCTCTCGAGCAATCCTTCGATCATAAAGATTGTTCTTGATTAGGGTATCTTCTACTTCCGGAAATGCGACAATGCCTTCAACGCGTACTGGCCAGTCCTCCCTGGGTTCCAAAGTGCTGGGATCCAAGTGGCGCCTTGCATCGCGTGGGTAAAAGCGAGTGGAGCGCCCAAGATCAAATGCACCCACAAAGGGCCCGAGCAGAACAGTAATGCAATCAAGGATGCTGGTCTTGCCATGGCCATTACGAGCTACCAGCACCGTCAGATCCTCCTCGAACGACACCTTCAGGTCTTCGAAGCGACGGAAGTTCTGGATGTGAAGCTCTTTGATCAGCATGATCTGGCTTCGAGGGTGTAGTTGTGAATGGGGAGGGCTTGCCCTGGCAGGATAGCCAGTGAATGGGTAGCAGGCATCCAGGGGTGCTGATGGCTAATGCACGCGGCAGAGGGGATCGCAGTGGACCGGGTGGTGATCTTCATGTCGTGCGAATCTTGCCGGTGAGGAGCTGTTGCATCATTCCTTGCTTCAGTTCACGGGCTTTGCCGAGGCGAGCTTCAAGGGATGCGAGCTCGGCATCCATGTCGGAGAGGACGGTGGCGATGGCAGTTTGTTCACCGAAAGTGGGCAGTTGAATCGCGGCATCAAGCAGTGCACTCTTTGCAAGGTTGTATCGCGTCGAGCCTTGAGCGAGCGACTTGAAAACTTCTCGCCCCACGTTGCTTCGAACTAGATACGCCAAGAACAAACCAGACACTGGTGCATCGGCTCGGATACGATACCCAAAGCAAAAACTGTTTAAATAGAGATCTGATACGTCCGATGTGAGAAGAGAGCACATGGCGACTTCGTCAGGCGTCTCTGACGAACCGTTGAAAAGCAAATCGCCGCGCAAGACACGGTTCTGAGACTCATTTGGAGCGACTCGAACACGCTCGAAGCAAGCGCAATTAACCTCAACGTTCATCATCACGTTCATGAAAGTAACGTAATGTGCGTCGCCATTGCCGAAGTCGGATTTTGTCTTGCCAGTGAGCCCACCGTATGTTGAACCTATCTCTCCCAACCTCTTCACCTCCCACTCCCCCTCAAACCCCGGCAGCCGCCGCTTGCCGGTGAGCAGCTCCTGCATTGCAGCCTGCTTGACTTGCTTCTTCTTTGAAATTAAATCCTCAATCGAGGCCTCATAGGCAGATAGGCTGTCTATTGCCTCAGCAATCTGCTGCTGTTCTCTAGGGCTTGGTAGAGCAATTGGGAGGCCGCCTATGGCAGTCTTGTTGATTGAGGCAAGGTTTGTAGTTTGCTTGCCAGCAACGACAAAGTATCTACGCGCGGCCTTCCCGGAAGCCCATGCATTTAGGTACTCTGGCAGCAGTGCAGATGTGCACCGGATTGCGAAGACGTGATTTTGGTGAATGCATTGCTTTAGCTCGCCTCTCCAGATGGCTCCCCTTCCAAGCTTGTCAAGGTCGCCGCCCTCATTCATTAGTACGTCGCCAGACCTGAGAAGATAGCGCTCCAAGTCATCTCGTCCAATCGAAATTGAGCTGACTTCCCCAAGGTCTAAAAACCCGTCTTGGACGTTCGCGACTCGTAGATAAGGAACGGTTACGGGGTTGCATAGGCTGGTATTTGCATTCTTGGCGATCCCTGATCGGATTTTTGCGAGGTCAGAAAGGCGTCGTACATCCCAATCCTCCGGAATCACTCCCACCTCCGTCTGCTTATAGCCCGGCTTCAGTTCCATGCGAACCCCATCCGCTCCAGGTGTCCGGCCACTCGCGCCTCTAGTTCTTCCACCCGTTCGCTGATCGCCGGAAGGGCCTCGCCGTAGCGCTCACCCAGCTCCTTGAGGCGGCTGGTGAGGGCCTGGCTGACCCGTTCCACTTCGGAGGCGACGGCCTGCTCCAGGCTTGCCAGCCATTTGCCCTGCACCACCAGCTCGCGCACCTCGGCTTCCGTGAGGCTGGCGTAGCGGCCGTAGGCCTGGTCGTCGAGCTCGGACTCGGCGGCCTTGAGGGCCTTCTTGGTGGAGGTCTCCTCGTCGCTCAGCTCCAGCCAGTCCCGCAATACGGCCAGCTCCTCAGCAGCTTCGGGATCCTTCCGGATCTCCTTGATGCGGGCATTCACGGCGGCCTTGTTGATCTTGTCCAGCTCGCTGAAGGCGCCCTCGTCGCCGCCGTGCTCCTCCTCCAGTTCCGCCAGGCGGCTGTTCGCCTCCTCCAGCTGGGCGCGCAGGGCCTCGATCAGCTCCAGATCACCGGCGAACAGCTGCCGCACCAGCAGATCCTTGGGCACCAGGTCGCAAGCCCAGCCCTTGTCCTTGCTCTTGCCGTTCTTGCCTGTCTCCAGCAGCCGGTAGGGCTCGGCGCGCCAGCCGTCGGCGCTGATCGCGTACACGTCGTCCTGCATCGATTCGGCCCACTGGTCGAGCAGCAGCTGGTACACGGCATAGGCGTCGATCAGGGGCTGGTCCTGGTAATGGGCCAGCAGGCCCTCGCTCAGCTCTTGGATCACCGCCTTGGGGTGGCAGCCCGGCTCCAGGGCAATCAGCTGCGCCGCCGCCAGCTGGCGCCAGGCCGCAAAGTGCTCGGCCATCCCCGCCAGGAAGCCGGCGAACTGGGGATGGGCCGTGATCGTGGCCTTCAGCTCCGCTGGCGGCACCGCCAGCTCCAGGTATCCGGGCCGCAGCGGCCGGAACAGGGCCTGGCGCATCTCCGGGCAAACCTGCCAGTAGGCCTCCAGGGCGTCGATGTCGCGCTCGGGGATGCCGCCGCGCAGGTGGGCCTCGATGTCCTGCAGGTCTTCCGCTTCGCTGCTGTCGATGTAGCGGGGCAGGTTGAGGTTGTAGTCGTGCCCGGCGATTTCCTCGTTGCGCACGAAGCGGGAATAGCCGGGCAGCTCCAGCTGGCGGGTGAACACATCGACGATCTTGTGGATGTCGCGCTCGCGCAGGCGGTTCTTGGGGCCGTCCTTGCTGAAGCCCTTGCTGGCATCCACCAGGAAGATCCCCTCGCGGCTGCCGGCGTCGCGCTTGTCGAGTACCAGGATGCAGGCGGGGATGCCGGTGCCATAGAAGAGGTTGGCGGGCAGGCCGATGATGCCCTGGATCAGCCCCCGCTGGATCAGGTTCTTGCGAATCTCGGCTTCGGCGTTGCCGCGGAACAGAACGCCGTGGGGAAGGATGCAACTGCCTCGGCCGGTGCTCTTGAGCGTTCGCACGATATGCAGCAGGTAGGCATAGTCGCCCTGCTTGGCCGGTGGGATGCCGAAGCCCTCGAAGCGGCTGTGGGGATCCTTGGCCGCATCCAGCCCTGTGCTCCAGCGCTTGTCGGAGAACGGGGGATTGGCCACCACATAGTCGAACTGCTTGAGCTGCTCGCCCTCCTTGAGTTTCGGGTCGGCCAGGGTGTTGCCCTGCCAGATGATTGCTGTGGGGTTGCCGTGCAGGATCATGTTCATCCGCGCCAGGCCGCTGGTGGCCGCATCCTTCTCCTGGCCGTAGAGCGTCACCGGTCGGCCCGCCTGGGCGGCCACCTTCAGCAGCAACGACCCTGAGCCGCAGAACGGATCGCACACGGTTGTGGAGGCCTGGAGGTCTTCCTTATCGATCTGCAGCACCTGGGCCTTGACGCGGCTCACCTCGGCCGGCGTGAGGAACTGCCCCTTGCTCTTGCCGCTCTCCACGGCGAAGTGGCGCATCAGGTATTCGTAGGCGTCACCGAGGATGTCGTCGTCATCGGCCCGGTTGCGCGAGAAGTTGAGCGCCGGCGCCTCGAAGATCGCGATCAGATCGGTGAGGCGCTCCACCAACTCCTTGCCGCTGCCCAGCTTGGCCTGGTCGTTGAAATCAGGAAAATCGCTCTGGCTCAGCTGCTGATTCGCGGCCACCAGCGGCGCGATGATCTCCTTATTGATCCGATCGCCGATCTCCGGCTTGCCTTTGAGGGCCACCATGTCGGCAAAGCTGCTGCCTTCAGGAATCACCAGAGGCGCATAGGGCTGGCCGGCGTACTTGTCGCTGATGTATTTGAGGAACAGCAACACCAGCACATAGTCCTTGTACTGGCTGGCATCCATGCCGCCGCGCAGGGCGTCGCAGCTGGCCCACAGGCTCGAATACAGCTCCGACTTGCGGATGGCCATGGGGACGGAGAGGACGGAGCCGCTCGTGGATTGTGCCGCAGGCCTCGGGTCGGGACGCAGCCCAGCCAGCCAGGCCGGCGGGCCATCGCCGACATCACGCTCTGGGAGCTGGCCCTGCTGCAGGAGCGCGGCCGGCTGCGCCTGGAGGTGCTGCCGATCACGCCGGAGATCGCTCTGCTGTCGCTGCTTCCTGGCTTGGGCGACTGCAGGGGCTGACACACTGGCTCCTCAGTTGCGGCGGCTCCGTGCAGATCTCCTACTTCCACACCTCCGAGGCCGTCCCCCCCGTGTTGCCCGTCGCCGAAGGGGGCCCGGATGCCGCCGTGGTGATCGACGTGCTGCGAGCCACCACCACCATTGCCTGGTCGCTGGAGAACGGGGCGGAGGCGATCCAGGCTTTCGCCGATCTGGCGTCGCTGGAGGCGGCCGCCGCCGCCTGGCCCGCCGACCAGCGCCTGCGGGCGGGGGAGCGGGGAGGCCAGCGGGTGGAGGGCTACGACCTGGGCAATTCCCCTCTGGCGGTCACCCCGGAGCGGGTGGGGGGCAAGCGCATTTTCATGAGCACCACGAACGGCACCCGCTCCCTCGCGGCTGTGCGCGAGGTGTCCCTGCTGCTCACGGCCTGCCTGCCGAATCGCACGGCTGTGGCCCGCCGGCTCATCGAGCGCGACGCCCGGGTGGTGTGGATCGTGGGCAGCGGCTGGGAGGGCGATTATTCGCTCGAGGACAGCCTGGCGGCCGGAGCGGTGGCCTCCGCCGCCATGGAGCTGGCGGTGGCGCCTCATCGGGGGGTCAGCTGCGGCAACGACGAGATGCTGGCCGCCCTGGCGCTGTGGCAGCAATGGCGCCATGACACCGAGACCTGTCTGCGGGCCGCCAGCCACGGCCAGCGCCTGATCCGCCTTGGCGATCACGACGCAGATTTCGGCTGCTGCGCCGCCGTCGACAGCCTCACGATCGTTCCTGTGCAGGCCGAGCCCGGTGTGTTGCGGGCCAGCTGAGGCTGCCCCCCCGGATCTTGACGTTCCCCCTGGCGTGGCCCGCGGCAGCCCTTACAGTTCGCCGGTCCTGGCCGAGGAGTCGGTGAGCAGTTTCCTGGCAGCCGCCGTTCAACTCACCAGCACCCCGGATCCGGATGCCAACTTCGCGGCCGCCGAGGAGCAGATCGAGCTGGCTGCCCGGCGGGGGGCGGAGCTGGTGGGTCTGCCGGAGAACTTCGCCTTCATGGGCGACGACGAGCTGCGCCTCACCCTTGCTCCTTCGCTGGCGGAGCGCTGCAGCCGCTTTCTGGTGACGATGGCCCGGCGGTACCAGGTGACCCTGCTGGGAGGCGGCTTCCCGGCTCCTGCCGGCGAGGGCCGCACCTTCAACCGCGCCGAACTGGTGAGCACCGAGGGCCAGCTCCTGGCCCGCTACGACAAGATCCATCTCTTCGATGTCGACATCCCCGACGGCATCACCTACCGGGAGTCAGCCACGGTCACCCCGGGGCAGGAACTCCCTCCTGTGGTGGACGTGCCGGGGCTGTGCCGCATCGGCTTGTCGATCTGCTACGACGTGCGCTTCCCCGAGCTCTACCGCCATCTGGCTGGCGCCGGCGCCGAACTCCTGATGGTGCCCGCCGCCTTCACCGCCTACACCGGCAAGGACCACTGGCAGGTGCTGCTGCAGGCCAGGGCCATCGAGAACACGGCCTACGTCGTGGCCCCCGCCCAGACCGGTCTGCACTACGGCCGCCGCCAGACCCATGGCCACGCCCTGGTGATCGACCCGTGGGGCACGGTGGTGGCCGATGCGGGCCTCAGCCCCGGTCTGGCGATGGCCCCGGTGGATACCGCCCATGGCCGGCGGGTCCGGGCCCAGATGCCGAGCCTGCAGCACCGCCGTCCTGCCCTGTTCTGACGGTCGATGGGGATCCGTTCCACCGGACTGCGCTGCCTGCTGGCCGTGGCCGTGGTGCTCAGTGCGGCCGCGGCCCGTGCCGGCGCACTTTCGGCCTGGGCGATCAGTCGCGATGGTGCCCTTGAGTTGCGCACCTCTCCCGGGGTGAGGCTGCAGGCCTATTTCGAGGAAGGGTCTGCGGGACGGGGTCCGAGGGTGTGGGTGGACATCCCCGGTGCGCCGCTGCGCACCCGCAGCCTGCGGGCCACGGGCGCCCTGCGGGAGGTGCGGATCGGTAAGCCCGACCCTTACACCACCCGCCTGGTGCTCGAGTTCCAGCCCGGCACCCGCCTCGATCCCCGGCAGCTGCGGCTGGTGGGCACCGCACGAGATCGCTGGCGCATGGAGCTGCGGGGCGTCCCGGCCCGGCGCATCGCCCAGCTCGGCGAGGGCGACATGGAGGCCCGGCCCGGCGCCTGGTCGGGCCGCACGGCCCGTGTGCCCGCCGGCGGCCGTTACGGCTCAGGCTCCGACAACTGGACATCGCAGGGCCGCAGCACCGCCCGCACACCGCTGAGCACCCAGGGGTTGCCGGTGGTACCTCGCGGCCGCTACCGGGTGGTGATCGACCCCGGTCACGGTGGGCCCGACCCCGGAGCCGTGGGCATCGGTGGCCTCCGGGAGACCGACGTGGTGCTCGATGTGGGCCTGCAGGTGGCTCGCCTGCTTCAGGCCCGTGGAGTGCAGGTGCTGATGACCCGCACCTCGGAGGTGGACGTGGACCTGCCGCCGCGGGTGTCCCTGGCGAACAGCAGCGGTGCCCATGCGTTCGTCAGTCTCCATGCCAATGCTCTGAGCATGGACCGGCCGGATGTCAACGGTGTCGAGACCTTCTACTTCTCCGGGGGCCGCTCCTACGAGCTGGCCCGCAGCATCCAGGAGCAGATCATGGCGGTCTCCCCCGGCACCCCCGATCGCGGCGCACGGCCAGGCCGCTTTTACGTGATCCGCCGCACGGTCATGCCTTCGGTGCTCGCCGAGATGGGGTTTGTGACCGGGGAGATCGATGCGCCGCGGCTGGCCGATCCCGAATTCCGTCGGCGCTTGGCCCAGGCCGTGGCCAATGGCATCCTGTCCTATCTCCAGTAAGTCCCCTTGCCCCTTCTGGTTGGTCTCTTCGACAGCGGCCTCGGCGGCCTGACGGTTCTGCGCCAGGTGCATGCCCTCTACCCCCATTCCAGCTGCCTGTACCTGGGGGACACGGCTCGCGTTCCCTATGGCCAGCGCACCACCGACGAGATCCGTTCGATCGCCTCGGAAGTGGTGCAGTGGCTGCGGCGTCAGGGAGTAGGTGTGCTGGTGATGGCCTGCAACACCTCCAATGCCCTGGCCCTGGATGTTGCCGTGGCGGAGGCCGGCGTGCCGGTGGTGGGTCTGATCGACAGCGTTGCCGCCGAACTGGTGGTGGATCGCATCGGCGTGCTGGCCACCCCTGCCACCGCCGCCAGCGGCGCCTACCGCCGAGCCATCCATGCCTGTCGTCCCTCGGCCAAGGTGCAGGAGGTGGGCTGCCCCCGCTTCGTTCCTCTCATCGAGGCCGGGGATCTGGAGGCGCCGGCCCTGCGGGAGGCGGCGCAGGACTACCTGGCGCCGCTGCTCGAGGCCCGGGTGGAGGCGATCGTGCTGGGCTGCACCCACTACCCCCTGCTGCGCCCGCTGCTGGCCGAGCTGGTGCCGCCCGATGTGCAGCTGGTGGATCCGGCGGTGGCCACGGCCCAGCGGCTCGGCCCCCTGCTGGCCAGCCTCGGTGACCTGCCGGAAGCGGAGCTGCCCTTGGAACCCGAGTCCCCGCCGCTGCAGCGCTCTCATATCTGTGTGACCGGTTCGGCAGATGCCTTCGCCGAGGCCGCCACCGCCTGGCTCGGCACCAGGCCCAGCGTGCGGACTGTCAGCCTGCACTCGCCTGCACGCGCCTTCTAGGATCAGGCCACAGCGGAGGTGTCGTGGCCACGGTTGCAGAGTTGCTCCAGCCGGTCGAGGCCGACCTCGATGCCCTCCTGGCCGATCTGCGTAGCCTGATCGGCGCAGGCCATCCCATTCTTCAGGCTGCCGCTGAACACCTGTTTGCGGCCGGTGGCAAGCGCCTGCGCCCAGGGATCGTTCTGCTGCTCTCCCGTGCCATCAGCCCCGATGGTGGCCTCAGTCCGCGCCACCGGCGCCTGGCCGAGATCACCGAGATGATCCACACGGCTTCGCTCGTGCACGACGACGTCGTCGACGAGGCCGCCACCCGGCGAGGCGTGGCCACGGTGCACAGCCGCTTCAACCATCGGGTGGCGGTGCTGGCGGGCGATTTTCTGTTTGCCCAGGCCAGCTGGCATCTGGCCAACCTCGACGACCTCGAGGTGGTGAAGCTGCTCAGCCGAGTGATCATGGACCTGGCCGATGGCGAGGTGAAGCAGGGCCTGTTCCGCTACGACACGGGCCAGAGCTTTGAGACCTATCTCGAGAAGAGCTACTGCAAAACGGCTTCCCTGATCGCCAACAGCGCCCGGGCCGCCGGCGTGCTCTCCGGCCTTCCCGAAGAGCGTCTCAACGACCTCTACCGCTTCGGCCGCCAGCTTGGCCTGGCGTTCCAGGTGGTGGACGACATCCTCGACTTCACCGGCAGCGACCAGCAGCTGGGCAAGCCGGCCGCCAGCGATCTGGCCTCCGGCTATCTCACGGCTCCCGCCCTGTATGCCCTCGAGGAACGGCCGGCGCTGGCCGGGCTGATCGAGCGGGAGTTCTGCGAACCCGACGACCTGGAGCAGGCCCTGGCCCTGGTGCGGGGCTGCGAGGCCATCCCCCGCTCCCGGGCCCTGGCGGAAGGCTTCGCCCGCGAGGCCCACGAGGCGATCGAGTGGCTCACCCCCTCCGATCCCCGCAGCGCCCTGCGGGCTTTGCCGGAATACGTGCTCGGGCGTCTCTACTGAGGCGGATCCCCGTCCACGCGGGCTGCGCGTCACGGTCGCCTCTGGTTCAGACTAATAAATGCCGCCGCTCAGAGGAATGGTTTGATGGCCGACTGGCCTGTTCCTGCAGATGAGTCGGCGCGCCTGGAGGCTCTGAGGAGTTACTCCATCCTCGACAGCGAGTCCGACGAGAACTTCGACCGGATCACCCGGCTGGCGAGCCAGATGCTGGGCCTTCCGGTCGCCCTGATCTCCCTTGTCGATGAGGATCGCCAGTGGTTCCTCTCCAGGGTGGGCATCGATGTGTGCCAGACGGGGCGTGATGTGGCCTTCTGCGCCCACGCCATCTGCGGGGACGAGGTGTTCGTGGTGCCCGACACCCACAACGACGAGCGCTTCCGTTCCAACCCTCTGGTGACGGGGCCTCCCCACCTCCGCTTCTATGCGGGTGCTCCGCTGCGTTCGGCCCAGGGCCACAACATCGGCACGCTCTGCGTGATCGGCACCGAACCCCGGGAGTTGTCGGAACAGGAGGCGGGCCTGCTGCGGGAACTGGCCTCCCTGGCCATGCATCAGATCGAGATGCGGCGCCGCACCTACCTCTGCCCCCTCACCGGCCTGCCCAACCGCAGGCCCTTCTTCGAGGCCGGTGACCGGGAGTTCCACCGCAGCTGGCGACAGGACAGCCCCCTGTCGGTGCTGCTGTTCGACATTGACCATTTCCGCTCGATCAGCGAACGGTTCACCAGGGAGCAGGCGGAGCGGGCCCTGGTGCAGGTGGCCGGGATGATCGCCGCGAAGCTTCGCCGTACCGATGTGCTGGCGCGGGTGGCCGGTGACGAGTTCGCGGCGGTGCTTCCCGCTTCCGATCAACTGGGGGCCATGACGGTGGCCGAGTCCATCCGCACGGAGATCGTCGCCACCGGGGTCCGCATCGACGGCTCACTGCACCCCCTCACCGTCAGTGTCGGCGTCGCCGAACTTTCCGCCGCCGATGGCAGCTTCTCGGACCTGTTCCAGCGCACCAACGAAGCCCTGACCCGGGCGAAGCTGGAGGGCCGCAATCGCAGCATCCCCGCACTGACGCCGGCAGCTTCGGCCTGAGCAGCCCGTGATCGGGGCCCGCTCCGATCAGCGAGTGAGGGCGGCATGGCCCCGCTGCAGGGCCTGGGCGAGAGCGGATTCGTCGATCGTGATCCTCTCCACCGGCGCCGGAGTGGCCGTGCCCTTCCTGATCCTGGGCAAGCTGCTGGGGCGCCGCACCGTTTTCGTGGAGTCGATCACCCGGATCGAGACCCTCAGCCTCTCGGCCCGCCTGGCGCTGCCCTTCATTGATCTGCTCTATGTGCACTGGCCGCAGCTTCAGGCCCGCTACCCCCGCGCCGAGCTGATCGGCGCCGGCTCCACAGCAGCGCTCGCCCCGGCCCGGGAGGTGGCCCGATGATCCTGGTCACCGTGGGCACCGAGAAGTTTCCCTTCGACCGGCTGATGCACTGGATCGAGGAACTGATGGAGGCGGATCTGCTCGGGGAGGAGGTGGTGGTGCAGTACGGCACCTGCACGGCGCTCCCTGCAGGCTCGAAGGTGTATCGCCTCATGCGCGAGAGCGAGTTCCGGGCCCTGATCCAGCAGGCGCGGGTGGTGGTGGCCCACTGCGGTGAGGGCACCGTGCTGCTGCTCGATTCCATGGACACGCCATTCATCCTCGTGCCCCGCAGCCAGCGCTACCGCGAGCATGTGGACGATCACCAGGTGGAGCTGGCCCAGGCGATGGCCTCGATGGGAGTGCCGATCGCCTGGGGGCCCGCCGATCTCGTGCGTTTCCTGGCGGAACCCCGCAAGGTGTCGATCAGCGATCTGTCGGTGGCCGCGGCCCAGGTGCTCTGCAACCGCCTCGAGCAGCGTTTCCCAGCTTTGGCCCCGGCATGAAGACACCAACCTCCCAGCCCCCTTCGCCTCCCCCCAATGGCGTGCGGGTGAGTGAACACCGCGGCGTGCTGCTGCTTTCGTTCCCGCGGCGGTTCACCGTGCAGGAGGCGATCCCCTTCCGCTATTGCCTCGAGCAGGAGCTGCCGCTCCACCCCGGCACCCGCCGGGTGGTGCTGGATTTCAGCCGCACCGAACTGATCGACAGCAGCGGCCTGGGCTCCCTGATCCCCAACGTGAAACTGGCCCGCTCCCACGCCATTCCCCTGGTGGCCTGGAGCGCCGGTGCCCAGGTGAAGCTGGCCCTGTCCCTGGCGGGGCTGGAGCAGGCGATTCCGGTGATGCCAGGCACCGAAGCCGTGAATCCCACCCAGGCGGTGAACACCAAGGAACGCCCCGCGGTCACCCATCCCTCGGTGCGCTCGGTGCCGAAGCGGCTCCTCGACATCGTCGGTGCCCTGCTCGGCCTGGCCGTCACGGCGGTGCTGTTCCCGTTCCTGGCGCTGGCGATCCGGCTCGACAGTCCGGGGCCGATCCTCTTCAGCCAGGTGCGGCTGGGCTGGATGGGCCGCCGCTTCCGCCTCTGGAAGCTTCGCTCGATGGTGGTGAATGCCGAAGCCCTGCGCGGCACGGTGCCAAACGAGGCCAGCGGCGCCTTCTTCAAGAACAAGAACGACCCGCGCATCACCCGGGTGGGCCGTTTCCTGCGTCGCACCAGCCTCGATGAGCTTCCCCAGTTCTGGAACGTGCTGATCGGGGATATGAGTCTGATCGGCACCCGGCCCCCCACCCCTGATGAGGTGGATCGCTATGCCGTGCCCAGCTGGCAGCGGCTCGACGTGCGGCCTGGTCTTTCGGGGGAATGGCAGGTGAACGGCCGTTCGAAGGTGCTGGATTTCGAGGATGTGATCCGCATGGACCTGCGCTACCAGGAAAACTGGAGCCTGGGCTACGACCTGCAGCTGATCATGCGCACCTTCACCACCATTTTCAGCAAGCGTTCGGGAGCCGCCTGAAGCATGCAGGAGTGCGAGGGCCAAGCCCAGGCGGAGTTCCCCAGCAACCTCGACGCCACAGCGGACTTGATGGCGTGGGTGGAGCAGCAGCGCCCAGGGGGCATCGATGAGATGGTCTGGATCCAGGCCCAGACGGCTCTGATGGAGGGCTTCACCAACGCCGTCCGCCATGCCCATGCCCTCCTGGATCCACCGCCGTTGGTGAGGGTGACCCTCGCTCTCGTCGATGGCCGTCTGCGACTTGGGATCCGCGACCACGGGTCTCCTTTCGATCTGGAAGCTCTGTGGCAGGAGAAGGCCATCGAGAAGGAGGAGCCCCTCGGGCTCGACGGGCTGCCCGAACGTGAGGCCCACTGGGGTCTGATCCTCCTCTGGAGGCTTCAGCGCGACTTCGGCTGGTCGATCCGCTACCAGCCGCTGGCGGAGGGTGGGAATCTGCTCCTGATGGAGGTCCCGGTCGGGGGCTCGTAGAGAGCAACTCCGAACTGTTCCGGGTGGCCGCAGGCCTCGGGATGCAGCCAGGTCCATCGGGTCCAGAGCTCGAGGAAGAGGGTTGTGCCTTCCGGACCCGCCTTCCATCCGCTCCCCACGTAGTCGCCCCAGAGCACAGGGGCCCGGTTGGCGTAGAGGGGCACCCGGTCCAAGCGATGGCGCTCACTCACGTGCAGGATCGGCTGACCCCTGAAGGAAAACACCGGCTGCAGGGCCCGGGTGCGGTGGTTGCTGGGGAGTCGGAACCACACCTTCTTGCTGTGCTGCAGGTACCAGTAGCCCAGGGAGCACCCGCGACTGGGCCGATCATGGTGGGTGCTGAACAGGGCTCCGCTTCTCTGCAGCACGGGAAAGGCGGATGGTTCCATCGAGCGGCCGGAGGAGTGAACACCCTGGCGGGGAAGGATCCCCAGGGCAAGGGCCCCACCCAGCAGGAGGCCCCCGGACAGCTGTCGACCAGCTGCGCTCAAAGGGAGTCGGCCACCTCGTGTAAGGAGCGGAGGCACACCGCCCCTGGTGGGTAGACCGCGCAGGTCTCTCCTGAAGGAGGCAGTACATGCAGGAGGCAGCCGGCCGCATCGGCCGCCTGGGCACCGGCTGGCGAATCCTCGAAGGCCCAGCAATCCCGGGGTGACACCCCCAGCCTCGCGGCTGCCAGCAGGAAGACATCCGGTGCCGGCTTGCCCGCCCGCAGCTCCGGATCGTCGCCGTGAACGCGGGTCGTGATCAGCTCCAGCCAGGGGTGGGGCTCGGCCTTGAGGGCCACGGCGGCTCGGGAACTGCTGGTGGCCAGGGCCATCGGGATCGCCAGCTCGGCGCAGCGCCGCACGAGCTCGGGTGCCCCTGCCATCGGCTGGGCGTGCACCAGCAGGGCTTCGGCGATCGGCTGACGCACGGCCAGCAGGGCCTCGATGCTCGGGGGATCACTGGTGCCCAGAGCATTGGCAGGCTCGGATGCCCCCGCGATCCAGTTCCGGACCAGTTCGGCACAGTCGAGGCGGCGGCGGCCCCGCAGCTGCATCAGCTCGGCACTGCTCAGCTCGCGACCGAAGTGGGCAGCGGCTTCGCGCCAGGCCCTGGCGTGCAGCGGCTCGGTGTCGAGCAGCAGACCATCAAGATCGAAAAGGCAGGCGGCAGGACGGACCATTCCTCCAGCCTGCCGGAAGGCGGTTCAGGGATCGCTGGGGCTCTCGGGGTAGCGCTCCTCCAGAGCCGATTCCAGTGTGGTGAGCAGCAGGACCAGGGCGGCCCGGGGCTCCAGGTCGGCGCCGCTCACGGTGCGCAGCCACTGGTCGCAGAGGTCCTCGATCTTGTGGAACAGAGCGCTGCCGGCGCGCAGGGTGGCCATCACCCGCTCCACGCTGTCCTCGTCGACGTCGCGAGGCAGTCCCACCACGTAGCGGCGGCCGTCATCGCCGATGTAGGTGAGCTCGCCGTCAGCGTTGAGGATTGGACCGGCGTGGGGAGTGATCGGCTCCTGTTCCCTCTCCACGGGAATGCCCTGCGGACTGCCCTCAAGCTGGCAATGCCGGTGGGCGATGGCGAGGGGGCGGCAGGACTGATCAGCAGCCCTCATCAGTCTCGCCCTGCGGGCAGGGCCGACCCGGCTGCGGTTGAATGACGAGCGGTCGTCCTCCCGCCTCACGCGTCCGCCATGACCCAGGCCAGTTCCCCCACGATCGAATCGGTGCTCAACGAAGGGCGCTGCTTCGAGCCGCCGGCGGCGCTGGCAGCCACGGCCCGCTTCGGTTCCATGGCGGCCTACCGCGATCTGGTGGCCCGGGTGGAGGCCGATCCCGACGTTTTCTGGGGCGAGCAGGCGCGCGAGCACCTCCATTGGTTCAGCCCCTTCCACACGGTGCTCGACTGGAGCAACCCTCCTTTCGCCCGCTGGTTTGAGGGGGGTACCACCAACCTTTCTTTCAACTGCCTCGACCGGCACCTGGAGGGTCCCCGCGCGCAGAAGACCGCCCTGATCTGGGAGGGCGAGCCAGGTGACGTGCGCATGTTCACCTACCGGGAGCTGCACGCCGAGGTGTGCCGCGCCGCCAACGCGCTCAAGGGCCTGGGGATCGGCAAGGGCGACCTGGTGGCGCTCTACATGCCGATGGTGCCCGAGGCCGCCATCGCCATGCTGGCCTGCGCCCGGATCGGCGCGCCCCATTCGGTGGTGTTCGGCGGCTTCTCGGCCGAGGCCCTGCGGGATCGGCTGATCGACGGCGAGGCGAAGCTGGTGATCACCGCCGACGGCGGTTTCCGCAAGGACAAGGCCGTGGCCCTCAAGCCCGCGGTGGATGAGGCCCTGGCCGAGGGCTGCCCGAGCGTGCAGAAGGTGCTGGTGGTGAAGCGCACCGGCGAACCCACTGCGATCACGGAAGGTCGCGACGTGTGGTGGCACGACCTGGTGCCCGCCCAGGCCGCCGACTGCCCGGCCGAGCCGATGGCCAGCGAGGACCGCCTGTTCGTGCTCTACACCTCCGGCTCCACCGGCAAGCCCAAGGGGGTGGTGCACACCACCGCCGGCTACAACCTCTGGGCCCACCTCACCTTCCAGTGGATCTTCGACATCCGCGAGGACGACATCCACTGGTGCACCGCTGACGTGGGCTGGATCACCGGCCACAGCTACATCGTCTACGGCCCGCTCTCCAACGGCGCCACCACCGTGATGTACGAAGGAGCCCCGCGGCCCTCCAAGCCCGGCGCCTTCTGGGAGGTGATCCAGAAGCACAAGGTCACGATCTTCTACACCGCCCCCACGGCGATCCGGGCCTTCATGAAGAGCGGCCGGACGGTGCCGGATCAGTACGACATGGGCACGCTGCGGATCCTGGGCACCGTGGGTGAACCGATCAATCCTGAGGCCTGGATGTGGTACCGGGAGGTGATCGGCGGCAACCGCTGCCCGGTGGTGGACACCTGGTGGCAGACCGAGACCGGCGGCGTGATGATCAGCCCCCTGCCCGGCGCCACGCCCACCAAGCCCGGCTCCTGCACCCTCCCCCTGCCGGGCATCGCCGCCGACGTGGTGGACCTGGAGGGCAACAGCGTACCGGCGGATCAGGGCGGCTACCTGGCGGTACGGCGCCCCTGGCCGGGAATGATGCGCACCGTGCACGGTGATCCCGATCGCTTCCGCCAGAGCTACTGGGAGCACATCCGCCCGGCGGATGGCAGCCACCTGTACTTCGCCGGCGACGGCGCCAGGCGCGATGGCGACGGCTATTTCTGGGTGATGGGCCGCGTCGACGACGTGATCAACGTGTCCGGCCACCGGCTGGGCACGATGGAGATCGAATCGGCCCTGGTCAGCCATCCGGCCGTGGCCGAAGCGGCGGTGGTGGGCCGCCCGGATGACCTCAAGGGCGAGGGCATCGTGGCGTTCGTGACCCTCGAGGCCGGCCGCGAAGGCGATGACGCCCTGATGGCCGAGCTCAAGAAGCATGTGGGCCACGAGATCGGTCCGATCGCCCGTCCGGATGTGATCAAGTTCACCGATGCCCTGCCCAAGACCCGCAGCGGCAAGATCATGCGGCGCATCCTGCGCTCCCTGGCCGCCGGCCAGGAGGTGAGCGGCGACACCAGCACCCTCGAGGATCGCTCGGTTCTCGACGCCCTGCGGGTGTGAGGCCCGACGTCATCACGACAGGATCACCTCCCCTCCGCTCGAATCGTCCTCGGGATCGCGGCCGAGGTTGGCCTCGAAGGACCGGTCGATCTTGAGCAGCCCCACCGGGATGCGCTGAGGCAGTGGAGAAGGTCGCGAAGATGTCTGAGCGCAGGTGCAACGACAGGCAGGGTTCCGTCATCCGATCACCAGCGTGACCAAGCCCTGGTTAGGGAAGCCTCCAGCGTCGGTCTCACCCCAGCCGGTGCTCACCGGAACCCAAGACCTCCCAGCGTCCGGAGCACCAGGGCCTGGGCTTCCTTGAGGGCGGTCGTGGTGTCGGTCGCGGTGGAGGATCCCACCCTCACCCAGCTCTGCGGGTCGGCCATGGAGGGGCGGGGGGGCTCCGTCGGGGGGGCGCCGCGTCAGCCGATCGAGGGTTGCACCAACAGGTAAATCAGCCAGAGGGCGCCGATCAGGGGAACGAGGGTGATGAAGATCCAGGCCCAGTGCTTGCCGGCATCACGGAGGCGGCGAATTGCGAGCGGCAGGCAGGGAACGATCAGCACCACGGTGTAGATGCTGTAGAGCCAACCGAAGAAATCGGCGAGATTGCTGAGCAGCAGCAGCACCAGGCTGATGATCACGTTCGCCAGGGCGAACCACCAGTAGTCGCCACGGTTCGAACGGCCGGTGTAATCAAACGAACGGTTCCAGGCGCTCTGGAAGGCGGCGATCAGCTTTTCGCCCATCGTTGGTATCCATGGCAGTGGATCGGCCCTAACCTGCGGCTCCACCCGGATGTTGTCAACCTTTCTGTAGCGATCACGACGAATCGCGATTCGATGCGATCACCAATCGGTGATCATCTCCGTCAGGCGATCGATCTGCCGCTGTCGCGCCGGGTCGTCGGCCCAGTCGCCCAGCAGGTTGCGGCGCAGGCCGGCGCTGGCGGGGGTGAGGTGGTCGCCGGGGAGCTCCAGCAACTGGCTGGCATCGCCCTCGCGGCGGTTCAGCACCGCCAGCAGACGGCGGCTCTGGTCGAGATCGTCGCGGCGGAACCGCACCAGCAGGTTGCGGGGCTGGCGGTAGTCGTTGGCGATCTGGGAGAGGGTTTGCTCGGGGGAGGGGCTGAATTCGCTGCGGAAGCCGAACTGCTGGCCCATCTCCGCCAGCAGGGGAACGGAGCGCTCGGCGGAGAAGTTGTTGAAGCTCAGGGCCACCAGGCCCCGCCCCCCTCGGCCCGCGTCCGGGGCCAGCAGATGAAGCTTGCAGCCCAGGCTGTGACCGAGCCGGATCGGCCGGGCTCCTTCGCCGCCTTCGCCGCCCTGGGAACGGGCGACGCGGAAACAGCGCCAGGCCTCATTGGCCTGGGCCTGATGGTCGAAGCCTGGCACGTAGCTCCAGGCC
>JBKDPV010000064.1:0-18937 GCA_046342315.1 Cyanobacteriota bacterium | reverse complement strand
CCTCTCCTCTGGCCACCGTTCTGGTGCTCGATGCCCTGCGGCCGATGCGGGAGGCCCTGCAGCAGGTGCTCGCTGACCTCGACGATTCCGAAGCCCTCCGCCTCGAGCAGCAGGTGCGCTGGTGCGGCAGCGCTCCGGTGTACGTCGGCACGGCCCAGGAAGCCTGGCATCACGCCGACAGGCTGGAACGTCTGGGGCTCACCACCTCGGTGAACCTGCGGGTGGCCTGAGCCTCCGGAGCTGGAGCTGCGGACTCAGCGGATCGCGCCGGAGGTTTCCCCCGCGGGGAATCCGCTCCAGTCCTTCAGCTCCCGGAGGCTCTGCACCCCCTCCAGCCGCCGGCCGTTGAGCACCCAGGTGGGGTAGGCCTTGATGGCGGCGGCACGGCAGCGCTCGCGACCCGGCTCGCCCTTGTCGCATTCCACGTAGGGAAGCCGGTTGCCCGCCTCCTGGCCGAACAGGTTCTTCTGTTTGAAGCAGGCGGGACACCACCAGGCCCCATAGAACACGGCTCCCACCCGACGCAGGTGCTCACTGAGGGCCCGCTGCTCGGCTGTGGAGGGCTCCAGGGCCTGGCCCAGGGTGGGGGTGGTGCTGCCGTTGCCGGCGTGGGGATCCGCTTCCGCCCGTGCTGCGGTCGCCGCCAGCGCCATGGTCACCGCCACCAGGGGCACGATGCCGGCAAGCCGCAAGCCGCGCACGGTTCTGGGCAGCGGTGGGCGCAGGCGGGGCCGGACAGCCATGGCGGAAGGGCGAGGGCCGCAAAGAACCGTGAAAATCTAGGTCGGGCATCGTTCGGCCTTCCGCCCCCACCGGTCGCCGCTACCGGGTCCGGGGACTGAGAGACTGGCGCGAGCCGTTGCCCCCCAGCAGTTCTTTCCCGATGAGCGTCAACGGCTACCGCGACTACTTCAAGGTGCTGGGGGTGGATCGCGGCGCCGATGCCGACACCATCAAGCGAGCCTTCCGCAAGCTCGCCCGCCAGCACCACCCTGATGTGAATCCCGGCGACAAGGACGCCGAAGCCCGCTTCAAGGAGGTCAGCGAGGCCTATGAGGTGCTCTCGGACCCCGACAAGCGCCGCCGCTACGAGCAGTTCGGCCAGTACTGGAATCAGATGGGCGGCCCCGGCGGCGGTGGTGCCGCCGGCTTTGACGTCGACTTCGGCCGCTACGGCAACTTCGACGATTTCATCAACGATCTGCTGGGCCGTTTTGCCGGCGGTGGCGGCAGCGGCGGCTTCGGCTTCGGCACCGGTTTCCCCGGGGGCTTCGGCGGCGCGGCATCTCCGGGCCGCAGTCCGGCGCCCAATCTCGATGCCGAGGCCACCCTCAGCCTGTCTTTCGCCGATGCCTTTCGCGGCTGCGAGCGCACCCTCTCGGTGAACGATGAGCGCGTGCAGGTGCGCATTCCACCGGGGGTGAAGAACGGCAGTCGCCTTCGCCTCAGAGGCAAGGGCAATCTGCAGCCGGGCACAGGCCGCCGCGGCGATCTCTACCTGAACCTGCAGCTCCAGCCGCACCCGATCTGGCGCCTGGATGGCGACCAGCTTCGGGCCGAGCTGCCCCTCAGCCTCGACGAACTGGCCCTCGGCGGCGAGGTGGTGGTAGCCACTCCCGACGGCGAAGCCACGGTGCAGGTCCCGCCTGGCCTCACCCCGGGCCGCAGCCTGCGCCTGAAGGGCAAGGGCTGGCCGGTGAAGGCTGGCCGCGGCGACCTGCTGCTCACCCCCACCCTGCGGCTGCCTGACAGCCTCAGCGCCCGGGAGCAGGAGCTGCTGCAGGAGCTGCGCAAGGCCCGCAGCGCCGATCCCCGCCAGGACTGGATCGGCGCCGCTCGCCTCTGAATCGCCAGGCGGGCCGGTCCCGGCACGTCCGTAGGATCCCGCCAGCCCTTCTGTCTCCATGGAGCTCACCTACCGCCCCCGCCGGCTGCGTCGCACGCCTGCCCTGAGGGCGATGGTGCGGGAGCACCACCTGAGTGCCGCCGACTTCATCTACCCGCTGTTCGTGCACGAGGGGGCCACCAACGAGCCCATCGGGGCCATGCCCGGCGCCCAGCGCTGGAGTCTGGAGGGTCTGGTGCAGGAGGTGGGCCGGGCCTGGGATCTGGGCATCCGCTGCGTGGTGCTGTTCCCGAAGGTGGCCGATGGTCTCAAGACCGACGACGGCGCCGAATGCTTCAACGAGCACGGCCTCATCCCCCGGGCGATCCGTCGCCTCAAGGAGGTGCATCCGGAGATGGCGATCATGACGGATGTGGCTCTCGATCCCTACTCCTGCGACGGTCACGACGGCATCGTGAGCAACGAGGGCGTGGTGCTCAACGATGAAACGGTGGCGATCCTCTGTCGCCAGGCCGTGGCCCAGGCCCGCGCCGGCGCCGACCTGATCGGCCCCAGCGACATGATGGACGGCCGGGTGGGGGCGATCCGCGAGGCGCTCGATGAGGAGGGTTTCGAGCACGTGGGCATCATCAGCTACACGGCCAAATACGCCTCCGCTTACTACGGGCCGTTCCGCGAAGCCCTCGATTCAGCCCCCCGGGCCGCCGCCGGCAAGCCGATCCCCAAGGACAAGAGCACTTACCAGATGGATCCGGCCAACGGCCGAGAGGCAATCCTTGAGGCCCAGCTTGACGAAAGCGAGGGGGCGGACATCCTGATGGTGAAACCGGGCCTGGCCTATCTCGACATCATCCACCGGCTGCGCGCCGAGAGCGAGCAGCCGATCGCGGCCTACAACGTGAGCGGCGAATTCGCGATGGTGAAGGCGGCTGCCGAGCGAGGCTGGATCGACGAGCGGGCGGTGGTGCTGGAAACTCTGCTCTGCTTCAAGCGGGCGGGCGCGGATCTGATCCTCACGTATCACGCCTGCGACGCGGCGGCCTGGCTGAAGCAGGGGTGAGTGCGATTGCCAAGGGGGAGGGACAGAGCCCCGCTGCAGCGACAGGGCTAGGAATCTTTCGAATCCTCGGAAAGAATTTCCATGATGTAGTCGTGATCCTCCTGGTCGGAAGAGCGCTTGCGATTGCGGCTATTGCCGGGCGGTGTGATTCTTTTCTCAAACCATCGCTGCCACCATACGGGTTGTTGACTTTGGTCATCATCGAAGGGATCAGATTCGAGGTCTTCGCGTGAACGTAAGTTATAGCGTAAGCGTAGAAACATCTCCTCAAGGCTGTCGATCAGCAGAGCGCTGGTGGGCGTGGTCTGGGCAAAGGCAGCGAAGCCGAAGGCCAGCACAAGGCAGGCAATGACGACGCGCAACACTTCCGGGGCTCGGCTGGTCCAGCTGCTTTGAGCAGACAAGGCCTGACGTTGCTGGGCAATCTGCGCGGCGACCTGATTCAATGCAGCACCCATCTGGGCCTTCACTTCCGGAAGGGGGCGGCTGGAAAGCTCCGGGTTGATGGCGGGAGCGCTCAGCTTGGCCATGCGCGCCTGAAGATCAGGCACGCTGGTGGCCTGATTGGCAGCCTGGCGGTAGGAATTGAGCTGACGTTCAGAGGCATCGAGAGCGCGAACTTGATCCGAGCTGTTCGTTTGTTGCAGAAGACCCGAAAAGATATTCAGCGGAATCAGCAGCAGGAATCCGAAAACTGCCACGCCAGCGAGGCGAGAAAAGAGCTGGCGGCGTTGGTTGAGCAGTTCATTCTCAGGATAAAGCTGGCTGCCTAGCGCAAGAACAAGAAGGGCGAGCAACGGCATGCTCGATCCATTGATCAAGGTGGCCGTGACACGGTTGATCCACTCGTAATCCAGCAGCCTCAGGGGGATAGCAGATGAGATAACCAGCAGAAGATAAAGAACCACAAACACCAAGGCAAGGCGGCTGAGGCTGCGGGCGTACATGGGAGAAAAATCGTAAAAAAAAACTCTGCCAAAGCAGAGTTTGTAGGTCACATTGTGCGGAGGTTGCAGAGTTAAAACTCAGACAGCTTGAGTACGCTGAGGTTTGTTGATGCGTTTGCGGAGCTTTCGTGAGTAACCGAAGGCAGCAGCAGCTCCGAGGAGAGGCAGTGGGCCGGGAACACGCTCACGCAGAATAATTTGTTCGCCTCCGATGTTGTAGACAACATTAGGAGTTACGAGGCCGATCTGAGCAAGTGTTGCATCGATATCCATAAATCCACTGAATGCGCTATTGGTGGCGTAAGTATTAGGAAGCCAAAAATCCTGACCGCCCAGTCCAACTACTCCATTGGTTGGACGTAAGATGAAAAATGGAACATTCGTGGGAGTGGGAGGGCTCACGAATAGGAAATTAGCGTTAGGACCGGTAAAAGGGTTGGTTGGGCCCGTAATCTTCCAGCGTCGACCAGGATTGTCTGCAACCGTTGTAGCTGTGGGAGTATAGGTGAATCTCAATTGGTCGTTGGCTCCAACAACCAGGCGCGAGGAATTGGTTCCCGAGCTGTCAGTTGCGTTTCCTCCTGCCGCTGTATCAGCCCCAGTTGGCAGCAAGGAGCGGTCAAGGGAGCCAGAGACCTGGATGCGGGTTCTGGTATCAGAGATTGGAATCAGGTCGATATACAAGATAGCTTTTGCCGGAGCAGCCTGGACAAAGGAAGCTGCCGCGACCGTGGCGATTCCTGCGGAAACAAGCGTGGAAACCTTGCTGGCTTTCACCGGGAATAAAGTCAATTTCATCCACCTTACCGGCTCCGCGGCTGGCGCAGGGCGCTGTTGACACTCTGCAAGCTGTCCCCACCATGGGTTATCCGAGCCCGCTCTGAGTAGCTCACGATCGGTCTCCGTGATGGTTGTGACGCTCCTGGGCAAGAGCAGCCCGGTCGTGTGCGGTCGGATTTCGGGCCAAGGCGCCCAGCGCCGCCGGCGCAAGATCTTCCCTCCGCTAGCAAGCTCCCGCCCTGCTACTGGAGAATGCCTGCAGTAGTTCCTGCCGCTATGGCACCCGCCGTTCATCGCCTCGGCCATGTGGCCCTCCGCGTGGTCGACATGGAGCGGGCCAAGGCGTTCTATGGCGCCCTGGGTCTGCGCCTCACCTGGGATGCGCCCGACTGGGCCTACCTCCAGTCGCCTGTGACCGGCGACGGGGTGGCCCTGCTCAGCCCGGAGTACCGGGCGGCGGGCCCCCACTTCGCCTTCCATCTCGACGAACGCGCCTCTGTCGATGCGGTGCATGACCAGCTGGCCGCCGACGGCCATCGGGTGGGTCCGGTGCATGACCACCGCGATGGAACCGCCTCGTTCTATCTGCAGGATCCCGAGGGCAACTGGCTGGAGGTGCTCTATGAGCCCCCCGCCGGCATTCCCTCGAACACCGGCGCTGTGGCGATCCCCGCCGCACCTGCCGGCGGCGTGCAGGGGTGAGCAACGGGTCTCGCGTGCAGAACGGTGGGTTGACGGCCGCGGCTATTGAGGCGGAGGCCCTGGCGCTGCTGGAGTGGCCTCGCCTGAGCGAACAGGTGGCGCAGTTCTGCTCCACCGCTGCCGGCAAGCGTCACAGCCGGCCGCTGCCCCTGGCCGGCTCGGCGGCCGAGAGTGGTCGCTGGCTGGCGGAAACCACCGAACTGCTGGCGCTCGACGGCCTGCTGGAGGGGGGGCTGAGCTTCCAGGGGGTGGCCGACATCAGCACCTGCGTCGCCCTCTGCGCCCGCGGCGGCTGCGCCGGCGGCGAGGAGCTGCTGGCCCTGGCCAGCACCCTGGCGGCGGCCCGCCGCCTGCGCCGTCAGATCGACGACGAAAGCCTGCGGCCGGTGTGCAGCGCCCTGGTGGAGGAGCTGCGCACCCTGCCGGAGCTCGAGCAGCGGCTGCACTTCTGTCTGGAGGAGGGGGGCCGGGTGGCGGATCGGGCCAGTCCGCCGCTGGAGGGGGTGCGGCGCCAGCTGCGTCAGCTGCGCGGCGAGCGGCGCGAGCGGCTGCAGGAGCTGTTGCGCCGTTGGGCGCCGATGCTGCAGGACTCGGTGATCGCCGAGCGCAACGGCAGGCCCGTGCTGGCGGTGAAGGCTGGTGCGGCGTCACAGCTGACGGGCCTGGTGCACGACAGCTCCGCCTCGGGGCAGACCGTGTTTCTCGAGCCGCGGGAGGTGATCGAGCTGGGCAACCAGCTGCGGGATCTGGAGGGGCAGGAGCGCGAGCTCGAGCGAGCGGTGCGGGCGGAGCTCAGCGCGCTGGTGGGGGCGGAGGCCGAAGCGCTGCTGGCTCTGCAGGCGGTGCTCACCCGGCTCGATGCCGGCCTGGCCCGTGCCCGCTACGGCGCCTGGTTGGGGGCGGTGCGGCCGGAGCTGGCGGAGGCGGCCGGGGCGCCGTTCGAGCTGCGCGAGCTGCGCCATCCGCTTCTGCTCTGGCAGGAGCGGCGCGAGGGCGGCCGGCCGGTGGTGCCGGTGAGCGTGGTGGTGGGGCCTGCCCTGCGGGTGGTGGCGATCACCGGGCCCAACACCGGCGGCAAGACGGTGACCCTCAAGAGCGTCGGGCTGGCGGCGTTGATGGCCCGCGCCGGGCTGTTTCTGCCCTGCAGCGGCACGCCGCGGCTGCCCTGGTGCGCCCAGGTGCTGGCCGATATCGGCGACGAGCAGTCGCTGCAGCAGAACCTCTCCACCTTCAGCGGCCACATCCGCCGCATCGCCCGCATCCTGGCGGCTCTGCCGGGGGAGGATGCAGCGGATCAGGCGAGCGCGGAGAGTCCGGCGGGCGCCTCGCTGGTACTCCTCGACGAGGTTGGCGCCGGCACCGATCCCACCGAGGGGGCGGCCCTGGCCACAGCGCTGCTGCGCCATCTGGCCGAAAGGGCCCGCCTCACAATCGCCACCACCCATTTCGGTGAACTCAAGGCGCTGAAATACGCCGATCCGCGCTTCGAGAACGCTTCGGTGGCCTTCGACGTGGACACCCTCTCCCCCACCTACCGCCTGCAGTGGGGCATCCCGGGGCGCAGCAACGCCCTGGCGATCGCCCGCCGGCTGGGGCTCGAGGAGACGGTGGTGGAGGCGGCGGCCCTGGCTCTGGAGCCCGGCGGCGAGGGCGATGTGAACCGGGTGATCGAGGGGCTGGAGCGCCAGCGTCAGCGGCAGCAGGAGGCGGCGGAGGAGGCCGCCGTCCTGCTGGCCCGCACGGAACTGCTGCATGAGGAGCTGCTGCAGCGCTGGGAGCAGCAGCGGCAGCAGTCGGCGGAGCTGCAGGAACGGCGCCGACAGGAGCTGGAGCACTCGATCCGCGAGGGGCAGGGCGAGGTGCGCCGGATCATCCGTCGCCTGCGCCAGGCGGGTGGCGACGGGCGTGGTGCCGGCGAAACCGCCCGCCGGGCCGGTCAGCGACTCAAGCGGCTGGAGGCCGAGCACCGGCCCCAGCCCGAGCGGCGCGAGCACGGGGGCTGGCGGCCGCGGGTGGGGGATCGGGTGCGGCTGCTGGCCCTGGGCAAGGCCGCCGAAGTGCTGGCGATCTCCGAGGAGGGCACCGAGCTCACGGTGCGCTGCGGCGTGCTGCGCTCCACCGTCGACCTGGCCGCGATCGAAGGGCTGCACGGGGAGAAGCCCGCGCCGCCGGAGCCGCGCCAGCCGGTGGTGAACGTGCGCAGCCGGCGCTCCCCCGGCAGCCGCGGCCCGGAGGTGCGCACCGAGGGCAACACGGTGGATGTGCGGGGCCTGCGGGTGCACGAGGCCGAGGCAGCCGTGGAGGAGCGCCTCCGGGGGGCGAACGGCCCGGTGTGGGTGATCCACGGCATCGGCACCGGCAAGCTCAAGCGCGGCCTGCGCCAGTGGCTGGAGAGCGTGCCCTACGTGGAGCGGGTGACGGATGCCGAGCAGAGCGACGGAGGACCTGGCTGCAGTGTGATCTGGGTGAAATGAGGGGGACGCAGGGGCGTCGTCCAGCCTGACGGCGCTCGCTGCCGGCGCGGTTGCCCGGCGTGGATTCGCCTTAGCCTGAATCCCACCACTTCCCGCGGACCCATGCTCGCTCCGCCCCGCTCCCCTGAGCCTTCGGGCGGTGAGGCGTGCATGGCCGGGTTTCCGGAAGCGCTGAAGCTGCCCGCCTCGCTCGGAGCCGGCCTGCACTTCACCCCCGAACAGTTCGAAGCGCTGTGCCAGGCAAACCCTGAGGCTGTGCTGGAGCTGGCAGCCGATGGTTCCCTGATCCTGATGACCCCCACCGGAAGCGAAACGGGTGGCCGCAATGGCTCCTTGATGGTCGCCCTGGGCCTTTCGCTGCGCTCCAGTGGCCTGCCCCTGAAGCTGGTTGACAGCTCCACCGGCTTTCGCCTTCCCGATGGCTCGGTGCTCAGCCCCGATGCCTCGCTGGTGGCTCTCGAGCGCTGGCAGGCCCTCAGGGCCGAAGAGCGGCGCGGATTCGCTCCCCTCTGTCCGGATCTGGTGGTGGAGCTGGTGAGTCCCGGCGACGAAGGTCCGCGCGGCCTGACGGCCCTGCGCCGGAAGATAGCGGCGTATCAGCGCAACGGCGCCCGCCTCGGCTGGCTGCTGATTCCGGAGGAGCGGGCGGTGGAGATCTGGGAATCGCCGGCGGAATCTGGCGAACAGCCCCGGCGGATCGAAGCGGCCACCCACCTGGATGGGGCGCCCCGGTTTCCAGGGTTGGTGATCGAGCTGGAGGAGATCTGGGCGGGTTGAGGCCAGGGCTCCGGTTCCCTCTCGCTGCTCAGACAGATTGCCAGGGTCGAGCTCTGCCATCAGCGACACCCAGCACAACATCATCGAGCTGCAGCGGCGTCCGCATCTGATGTCGGCGCATCAGTCATCCCATCAGTCACCAAACGACCCCTGGCGGCGCGGCAGCGCCAGCCCTTCGGGATCGAAGAAGCGCCAGCCGGCGGGATCCACCGCCAGGTCCACCCTCTGGCCCACGGTCACCGCCTGCTCCGCCCCGACGCGCACCAGCAGCAGATCGCTGCCCTCCAGAAGCCGGCAGGTGACCAGCTGCTCGTTGCCCAGCGCCTCCAGGTGGCTCACCTCCTCCGCCAGGGTGCCGGTCGAGGACGGAGCCAGCCGCAGGTGTTCGGGCCGCAGGCCGCCAGTGAGGCGCTCGCCCACCCGGCCCGCGAGCGCCGTGGCCATCGCCCCCTCCACCGGCAGTGTGCAGCCGGCCGCGAGCACCAGGCCCGGGCCCACCACCTGCACCGGCAGCAGATTCATCGCCGGGCTGCCGATGAACTGGGCCACGAACAGGTTCGCCGGCCACTGGTAGAGCTCCATCGGCGTGCCCAGCTGCTGCAGCCGGCCGGCATTGAGCACGGCGATGCGGTGGCCCATCGTCATCGCCTCCACCTGGTCGTGGGTCACGTAGAGCGTGGTGGTGCCCAGGCGGCGTTGCAGGTCGACGATCTGGGCGCGGGTGCCGGTGCGCAGCTTGGCGTCGAGGTTGCTGAGGGGCTCATCCATCAGGAACACCGCCGGCTGGCGGGCGATCGCCCGGCCCAGGGCCACCCGCTGCTTCTGGCCGCCGGAGAGCTCCTTCGGCAGCCGATCCAGCAGCGGGCCGAGTTCCAGCATCCCCGCCACCTCCCGGATGCGCGCCTCGATCCGCTCCTCCCGCCCCGACGGCAGCCGCAGCCGCGGCGGCCAGCGGCGGCCGGCGCGGTGCAGAGCGTCCTGGATCTGCTGGAGCGGCGTGCGGGGCCGGCTGCGGCGCAGCCCGAAGCCGATGTTGTCGGCCACGCTCAGGTGGGGATACAGGGCGTAGCTCTGGAACACCATCGCCACGTCCCGCTGGGCGGGCCGCAGCCGGCTCACCGGCCGCTCGCCCACATAGATCTCGCCGCTGCTGGGGGCCGCGAGGCCCGCCAGCAGCCGCAGCAGCGTGCTCTTGCCGCAGCCGGAGGGGCCCACGAGCACCAGGAACTCCCCGTCTTCGATGGCCAGATCGAGCTGACGCAGCACCTCCACCGGGGCACCGCCGCGCCGGGGGGGATAGATCTTGCCGACCTGCTGGAAGCGAACCTCGGCCAAACCGCCCGCGCGACCGGGGGATCCTAGGGTTGCCCCAATGCAGTTCATCGATCAGGCCCGCATCGCGGTGCGGGCGGGGCGCGGCGGCGACGGGATCGTCGCCTTCCGGCGCGAGAAATATGTGCCCGCGGGTGGGCCCTCCGGCGGCGACGGCGGCCGCGGTGGCGACGTGCTGCTGCAGGCTGACGCCAACCTCCAGACCCTGCTCGACTTCAAGTACAAGCGGCTGTTCGCCGCCACCGACGGGGTGCGCGGCGGCCCCAACCGCTGCACCGGGGCCAGCGGCGCGCACCTGGTGATCAGGGTGCCCTGCGGCACCGAGGTGCGCGATGCCCGGACCGGCATCCTGCTGGGCGATCTCACCGATCCCGGTCAGGAGCTGCTGGTGGCCGCCGGCGGCCGGGGGGGCCTCGGCAACGCCCACTACCTGAGCAACCGCAACCGGGCGCCGGAGAAGTTCACCGAGGGCCGCGACGGCGAGGAATGGACCCTCCACCTCGAGCTCAAGCTGCTCGCCGAGGTGGGGATCATCGGCCTGCCCAATGCCGGCAAGAGCACCCTGATCGCCGTGCTCTCTGCGGCCCGTCCCAAGATCGCCGATTACCCCTTCACCACCCTGGTGCCGAATCTGGGGGTGGTGCGCCGGCCCAGCGGCGATGGCACCGTGTTCGCCGACATCCCCGGCCTGATCGCGGGCGCCGCCCAGGGCGCCGGCCTCGGTCACGACTTTCTGCGCCACATCGAGCGCACCCGCCTGCTGGTGCACCTGGTGGACGCCTCCACCGAGGACCCCGTGGCCGATCTGGGGGTGGTGGAAGCGGAATTGTCGGCCTATGGCCATGGGTTGAGAGACCGGCCGCGGCTGGTGGTGCTCACCAAGGCCGAACTGCTCGACGACGACTCCCTGGCGGAGGTGCAGGTACGGGTGGCGTCCCACTGCGCTGCTGCCGACGTGGGGCCACCCCTGACGATCTCAGCGGTGGCCGCCCGAGGGCTGGAAACCCTCCTGGCGGCCGTCTGGATGCAGCTGGGAATCGATCAGTCGTCGTAGACCCGGCACTCGGGGGCTTCCGGGTTCAGATCGCAGTACACCTCGAGGGCGGTGGGATCGTGGCTGTCTTCGGGGTGGTGATCCTTGTACTCCTCAAGGCCCTTGAGCTCCTCCTCGAGGTGGCGCACCTTGCCCGCATCACCGGCGGCACGGGCCGCCTCGATTTCGGCCCTGTCTTTCTCGATGTGCTCGTCGATGGTTTTCATGCGGAAACCGGCTCGTCCTGGCCGGAGATCACCGGGCCCACCTTAAGGAATCCGTGAGCACGGCAGCAGGGGGATGTGCGCTGGCGCTGATCGCGGCGGCCCCCGGCCGTTCCTGCTACCAGCAGGGGCAGCGCAGGTGAGGGAACCCGCCCATGACCCGGATCAGACAGCGACGCGGCCGCCACTTCATGGACGAGAACGGCCGCTTGTACTGGATCAATGGCCCCGAGGATCACTGCTATCTCTCCGAGCAGCGCCAGTGGCGGCAGGGCCTCAGCTTCGATGAGGTGCTCGACTGGAAGCAGTGCGCCCCCAGCGGTGTGGTGAGCCAGCGCTTCGGCTCGCCTCAGGCCGCCTGCGAGGCCTTCGAGCATGCCCGGGTGGTGTGGGTGAGCGATCTCTACCTGCGCCGCATGGGCAATCAGATGGCCGCCCACCGCAGCGCCGACGACTACAAGCCCACGGTGATGAAACAGGCCGAGGAGCGCGGGGCCCGGCCCCGGCGCCAGCCCTGGCTGCTGCCGGAGCCCGCCGGGCCGGTGTGCGGGCTGCCGCCCCGTACCCCGGGAGACAGCGGGGCGGGCACGCCCGAACCGGGTGGTCTGCCCCATCCCCATCGCCGCCGCCGCTCAGCCGGCCAGCTCACTGAGCGTTAGCCAGCGCTCCTCGGCGGCGCCGATTCGTTCCACCAGCTCCGCCAGTTCGTGGGTGAGGGCAGTGAGACGGTCGTAGTCGGTGCCGCCGTTGCCGAGAAGAGCCTCGAGTTCCTGGCGCCGTTCCTCCCAGACCGGCAGATCCCGTTCGAGCGCCTCCAGTTCGCGGTTTTCCTTGAAACTGCGGCGCCGCGGACCCGTCGCTTCGGGCCGTGGGGATCGCGCTGGAGGGGGACTGTGCTGCGGGGCTGGGGCGCTCACCGCCGCTGTCTGCGCTGCGGCGGCCGCTGCGCGCTGTTCGAGGTAGCTGCTGTAGTTGCCCTCGAACCGCTGCAGCCGGCCGTCCTCGAAGTGGAACAGCCTGTCGACGGTGCGATCCAGGAACCAGCGGTCGTGGGAGACCACCACCACACAACCGCGGAAATCGTCGAGAAAGTCCTCCAGCACGCTCAGGGTGTGGACGTCGAGGTCGTTGGTGGGCTCGTCGAGCAGCAGCACATTGGGCGCCTCGATCAGCAGGCGGCAGAGATGAAGCCGCCGGCGCTCGCCGCCCGAAAGCTTCGCCACCGGCTGGTGCTGCTGGGCCGGCGGGAACAGGAAGCGCTCCAACAGCTGGGAGGCGCTGAGCTCCTGGCCGTCCACCTCCACCCGGCTGGCGGCCTCCTTCACCACGTCGATCACCTTGCGCTCCAGCCCCCGGCCGGAAGGCCCGGCCAGCAGCACCTCGCTGTGCTGATCGAAATAGGCCAGCTTTACCGTTGATCCCAGCTCCAGCGTGCCTTCCGCCGGCGGCCGCCGGCCGGCGATCACCTCCAGCAGGCTCGACTTGCCGGCGCCGTTCGGCCCGATGATCCCCACCCGGTCCTCGGGGCTGAAGTCGTAGGTGAAGCCCCGCAGCAGCGGCGGTCCGTCGCCCTGGGGGCCGGCATTCACTCCCAGCCCCTCGGCGGTGATCGCCCGGCGGCCGATCCGGCGGGCGGTGCTCGCCAGGCTGAGCGACCCCTTGGTCTGGCGCACCGGCGCCTCCTGCATCGCGGCGATGCGCTGCAGGCGGGCCTTCTGCTTGGTGCTGCGGGCCTTGGGGCCCTGGCGCAGCCAGGCCAGTTCCCGCCGCAGCGTGCCCCGGAACTTGGCGGCGCTGGCGACCTCCCGTTCGTCCTCCTCCGCCCGGTGCTGCAGGTAGGTGGCGTAGTTGCCCTCGTAGCGGCGTGCCTCGCCCCGCTCCACCGCCACGATGCGGCGCGTCACCCGATCCAGCAGGTAGCGGTCGTGGGTGACCAGCACCAGGGCGCCGGGGTAGCGGTCGAGCCAGGTCTGCAACCACTCCACCCCGTCGGCGTCGAGGTGGTTGGTGGGCTCATCGAGCAGCAACACATCCGGCTGGGCCACCAGCGTGGCGGCCAGGGCCACCCGCCGCCGGTTGCCCCCCGACAGTTCCCCCAGCCGCCGGTGCACGTCACCGATACCCACCCGCTCGAGCACCTCGTGGCATTGCCGCTCCAGATCCCAGGCATCGCTGGCGTCCATCCGGCGGTGCAGGTCGCTGAGACGGGCGTGGAGGCCGGCGTCGTCGGGCTGGACGGCCAGCTGGTGGCTGAGCTCCTCATGGGCGCGCAGCAGCTGCATCCGCTCGGCGCCCCCGGCGAACACCTGCTCGAGCACGGTGCGCTGCGGATCGAGGTGAGGATCCTGATCCAGCAGCACCACCTCCAGCCGCGGCGAGCAGCGCCGCTCGCCGCGATCCAGCGGCTCCACGCCGGCCAGCACCTTCAGCAGGGTGCTCTTGCCGGCGCCGTTCGGACCGATCAGCCCCAGTCGCTCCCGCTCGCCCACATGCAGGTCGAGGTCGCTGAACAGGGTGCGGATGCCGAAGTCCTTGCCCGCTCCCACCAGGGAGATCAGGCTCATGGCGCCGCCCGGCGCCGACGGGCCAGTTCGTCGAACACGCTCTTATCGCCCACATCGGCGGCGGCTTCCATCGGCAGCTTGCGCAGGGTGAGCACCAGCAGCAGCACGCTCGCGGCCAGCAGCAGGGCGAAGCAGGCGGCTGCGTCCAGCAGCCCGGTGAGCCGGCCCAGCAGGGCCAGCGGCAGCAGCAGGGTGACGCCGATCGCCTCGGGGCGGCGGAAGCAGAAGAACTCCTTGAAGCCCACGCCGGTGAGCGCCGCGAAGAAGGGGCCCACGGCCAGAAGCCACAGCGGTTCGGCCGCCAGGCTGGCCAGCAGCTGCCCCGGCCCGACCCGTACCGCCAGCACCATGGCCCCGACGCAGCCCAGCAGCCAGAACAGCTGCAGCGCCCGGTGCAGGGGACGCAGGTAGATGTGGACCCAGCGCAACGCCAGCCCCAGGCCCACCGCCATCGGCAGCAGCCAGGGCCAGGCCAGCGACGGCCCCAGGCGCCACCACTGGCTCAGCAGGCCCAGCTGGCCGACGGCCACGGCCCCCAGGGCCAGCCGGTAGCCCAGCACCTCGCGCCGGTCGCGGGCGGTGATCGTATAGGTGCCGAACATCCCCTCGAAAACCGGATCGGCGGGGTTGGGGGTGGCGTTGGCAGCGGCGGCGTCGGTCATCGGGGGGGAGGACTCGTGACCAGTGTGGCCAGATCGGGCCCTGCCGGAACGATGCCCGAGGGTTGGAGGGGAAAGAGGGCGCCGAAGTAGTCGCGCCGCCAGGCCTCAGCGTCGCAGGTGGCCGCCACGCCCTCAAGGCCGAAGAAGCGGGAGCGCCAGCGCCACAGGGCCGGCAGCTGCCAGAGCGGCCGGCGGCTGCAGCCGAACAGGGGGGCGTAGACCATCTCCAGCCGGATCAAGGTGGGGAACAGCACCACGTCCGCCAGGCCGGGACCCTCTCCGCCGGCCAGCCAACCACTGGCCTGCCGTTCCTGCCGCTCCAGCTCGGCCTCGGCCGCCTCCAGGCTGGCGAACAGCTCGGCCACGGCCTCGTCGTAGGCGTCCTGGTTGCGGGCGAAGCCGCAGCGGTAGACCCCGTCGTTCACCGTTCCCTGCAGCCGCTGCCGCCAGGCCGCGCAGGCCTCCGCCTGCTCGGGCGGGTCGAGATCGGGGCTGCCGGCAGGGGCGGGCCAGCGGTTGAGCAGCTCGATCAGCCGGGCGCTTTCGTTGCCCAGGATCCGGCCCGTTGCGCGCGACACGAGCACCGGCACGGAGGCGCGGGTGCCGGGGGGGGCGTCGCTGCGGCGATAGAGATCGGCAAGGGTGGCGCAGCCCTCGAACGGTTCGCGGAAGCGCCAGCGGCCGGCCGCCGGATCCGGTTCCACCACCAGCAAGTCGACGCTGCCGGCGAGCCGGCGCAGGCTCCACACCAGCCAGGCGCGATGGGCCCAGGGGCAGCTGCGCCCCACGATCAGCACATGGGCGCTCGGCTGGCCCGCATCGGCCGGCAGCTCCGGCAAGGCCGCGAAGGCGGCCTCGGGGCGGCGGTAGCGGCCGGCCGGGTCGGCCGGACCCAGGCCGCTCATCAGGCGCTGCCACTGCCAGTGCCACAGCCCGCGGGCGGTGCGCACGAGAACGGGCGGAGGAAGCATCGGCAGCGGCGCAACCCTGCGACTCTGGCCGCGGCTGCGCCAGGCTGGCGCCATCTCCGCTCCTCCGGAGGCCTGCGGGCCATGGTTCCCCCGATCGCCGATGCCCACCCCGCGGTGCTGGTGGTGGCCGGCACCCACGGCAACGAACGCAACGGCCCCTGGCTGCTGGAGGGCTGGCGGCGCCATCCCGAGCGCCTCGATCGCGCCGGCCTGGCGGTGAAACTGGTGGACGGCAATCCCGGAGCTCTCGCGGAAAATCGCCGCTATCTCGATCGGGACCTCAACCGCAGCTTCGACCCCGCCCTGCTGGCGAATCCAGACCGCGGCGAGCGGGAGATCGGCAGGGCCAGGGAGATGCTGGAGCTGTATGGACCCACAGGCCTCCACCCCTGCCTGGTGGCGATCGATCTGCACAGCACCACCGCCGCCATGGGCAACTGCCTGGTGGTGTACGGGCGCCGGCCCGCCGATCTGGCACTGGCGGCGGCCCTCCAGCTTCAGCTGGGGCTGCCGATCTATCTGCACGAGGCCGATCCCTCCCAGACGGGGTATCTGGTGGAGCGCTGGCCCTGCGGCCTGGTGGTGGAAGTGGGTCCGGTGCCCCAGGGTGTCGTGAACGCCGCCATCTGCCGCAGCACCCAGCTGGCGGTGGAAGCCCTGCTCAGCCTGCTGGCGGCGGCGCGCCGGGGCCAGCTGCCCCAGCCTGAGCGGCTGGTGGTGCACCGCCACCTCGGCAGCCTCGATCTTCCCCGTCACGGCGACGGCTCACCCGCGGCCGTGCTCCATCCCCTTTGCCAGCACCGCGACTGGCAGCGGATCGCGCCGGGCGATCCCCTCTTCCTCGGTCACGACGGCCGCACCCATCCCTATGTCCCCCCGCCTGGTCTGGAGAACGGGCCCGTCTGGCCCGTGTTCGTGAATGAGGCCGCCTACGGCGAGAAGGGCATCGCCCTCAGCCTCACCGGGCGGGAGCTCTGGCCGGTCAGCCCTGACTGGGCCAGGGAGCTGGCAGGGCTGGCGGCCGGCTTGAGAGGGGCCTGAGCCAGCGGCTGAGGCGATGGGTGCCGGCCCATGTCGTCGTCGTCTGCAGGCTGCGGCAGAGCGCAAGGGCCAGCAGAAGGTCGATCGGGAAGAGCTCCGTCACATTCAAGGTGAGGGAACACAGCAGCACGCTGAGCAGGAAGGGCCGGCTGTTGCGGTCCTGCACCATCGCTCGGAGGAGCAAGCCGTAGAAGGCCGCCACCGCCAGGATCCCTCCCTGAACCAGCAGCAGCACCACCATCGAATCGCTGGGACCGATGCTGGGGCGCGCAGCGGGCCAGAGGCCTCCTACCAGAGGGCGGAGGAGGCCCTCGTTGCTGAGGAGCTCCGAGATCCGGTTGCCAGCGGCAGCGAGACCTTGTCCGAACAGCAGGGTGAGAGGCTGACCCGTATTCAGTTCCAGGACCAGTTGCCCCAGCCGGCCGGTCAGCGACTGGAGCAGGTCGGGGCGCCCGAGCAGGCGCGGCAGCCCGAGGGTGAGCAGGCCGCCCATGGCCGCCGACCCTGCCGCCCACAACAGGAGATGGCGCCGGAGCGGGTACCTGTGGCGTAGGCGCTCCAGGGTTGGCAGTGCGACCAGGCCGAGCAGGGTGATCGTGCCAGCGGCGGATCGGGCGAGCAGGGTCGGGGGCAGGGTCGCCAGATAAAGCCAGGGCAGCCAGCGTCGGTGCCGGCTGAAGCTGATGCAGAACGCCAGGGCACAGACCGCAAACACACCCAGGCTGTTGGGCAGGATGAAGGTCTGGGCAAGGCGGCTGGGAACCGCTGCATCGGGCGGGTGAAGGGTGGCGGCCAGGCTGCCGAAGGAGGTGGGCAGCCCCCGCATTGCCTCCACGAGGGCCAGTGGCAGTTGCACCAGCATCAGCACAGCGATGGCGTTGGCCAGCCGATGCAGCCGCGTGGGTGTGGTCAGCCACCCGGCCAGCGCAAGCAGGGGTACCCAGGCCACCGAGAGCAGCGACGCGAAGGCCACAGCGATTCCGCTCTGGTGGGCCGTGATCCCCAGGCTCACCAGGATCGAGATCGCCAGCGGCAACGCCGGGAACAAGGCTGCCCAGCGGGGGGCGGCCACCTGCCGGCGAAGGATCAGGAGCAGCGAAAGGACGATCAGCCCCCCGAGAACCCCGTACTTGGCCAGTTTCAGCAGCAGTTCAGGGCCGGCGATCTCGTACAGCCTGCTGCTGTCGAGCGTGAGGACCCGGAGCGGCTGCAGCGACAGCACCTTGCGGAAATGGCAGCTGGCCGGCAGCCAGAGCTCCTGGATCGGCTGGGTGCAGAAGGTGAGCAGGTCGCGTCGGTAAGCCTGATGGTCGAGCAGGCCGATCCGCCGCAGGAAGAAACCGGAGCCGTTGGCCAGGGTGGCGATCACCGTGAACGCCCCGATCCAGCCGGCAAGGCGGTCGAGACGATCCACGGTCAGGCGGGTGCGCTGTGGGTCGCTCGTCAGGAGACCGCCTGCGACAGAGGGGCAGTCTGGCATTGCCGGTTGCAACCGTTACGGAGCTCCTGCGGCACCGGCGCGCGGCGGGCCGTTGTAGAGCACCCTCTCGACCCGGGTGCCGTCGGGGGAGATCAGGATCTCGGTCTCCACCGAAGCCGGCAGGCTCAGCTGCTGCCAGCCCGGGGGGCCGCCGAGGAAGCGGAACAGGAAGCCCTCAGAGTCACGGCGGATCAGACAGGCGGCTCCGCGGTTGCTGTACATGCAGGCCTGGGGGCGGTACACCCCGAGGCCGCCATTGAGGCGTTCGGCGTGCATGCGGGCAACGTTGGCGGCGCGCAGGCCGGCCATCGCCGGGTCGGATGACGCGGCGGGGGCCGGTGCCGCAGCTGGGGCCGGCAGCGCTGGCTCCTGGGGCTGCGCGGTGACGGGCACGGCAAGTCCCAGCAGGCTGCCGAGGACGACCCCGGGAACCAGCCCGGCAGCGCGCAGGACCGCAGCGTCAGCCACAGACCAGCGTGGCTTGTTCCCTGGTGCAGGGGAGATCGGTGTTCGTGCCATCGGCCCAGTAGATGCGTAGCCGATCATCCTCGGTTCCGCTGCGCAGGGTCAGTGACTTGATCACACCGGCCGGTGGCTTGCCGGCCCGGTCGGCCCCGTCCGGCCGCTCACTGGCCACCTTGTTCAGGCGTTGCTCAAGCTGCTGGATCTTGAACTCCAGCTGGTCGATGCGCTGGCTTTCGGCGCTGGGTTGGGTGCGACACCCCCCCAGCAGCAGCCCGGCGGCGAGCAGGAGCAGGGGAGGCGGCAAGCGGCGGACCATCGGCGGGAACTGCCCGGAGCAGATCACCTCCTAGCAACCCAGCCCCGGACTGGCCAGCCCGGGCCCCCACTGCCCCACCCGCGAACCCGGAAGGAACTTCATGAACCCCCTTCACAAACGGCGCAATGTTCCGTTACAGTCTGGTTCGGCGGGATTCCGCCCTTTCCTCCGCCCCCTGCGGGCACACCCTCATCCGTTCTCATGACCGCCACTATCCAGCAGCGCTCCGGCGCTTCTGCGTGGAATCAGTTCTGCGAGTGGGT
>JBKDPV010000063.1:0-16874 GCA_046342315.1 Cyanobacteriota bacterium | reverse complement strand
CCGCAGAGCCGGTCCGCGAGCGGCTGCCGGTGGTGCTCACCCCCGCTCCCTCCCCGGCGATGGGCGGCCTGGTTGAGGCTCAGGCGCTCTGAAACGGGTTGGCGGGCATGCGCGGCGCACCCGCCGTCAGTGCCAGCCCATCCAGCCGTTGCCGCTCCTCGCCGCTCAGGCTCCAGCTCAGCGCCTCGGCGGCACGATCCACCTGCTCTGGGTTGCGCAGGCCGGGGATCGGCATGGCCCCGTGGGCCCGGCACCAGTTCAGGGCTACGGCCGCCAGCCCCCCGGGCCGGCCGTCTGCCAGTTCGGTCATGGCCCGCCGCAGCGGTTCCAGCCGAGGGCCGAGCCGGCGGAACAGGGCGCCCCGCGGCCCCGGAGGCAGCGGGCGGGGATCCTGGTCGCTGCGGCTCAGGAGCCCCAGGGCCAGGGGGCTGTAGGCGATCACTTCGATGCCCAGGTCGCGGCAGACGGCGACAGCACCGCCGGGGAGCAGCGCCTCCGGGGCCAGCAGCGACAGCTGAATCTGCAGGCTGCGCAGCGTTACCCCCCGCTCAGCCAAGCGGCGGTGCAGGGCCGTCAGCCGCCGAGGCCCGAGGTTCGACACGCCCAGCTCGCGCACCTCACCCCGCTGCACCCGATCCGCCAGGCCATCCACGAGCGGTCCCTCCTGCCAGGGGGCGTAGCGGGCCGTGCTCCAGTGCAGCTGCACGCGATCGAGCTTGCCCTGCAACCGCTGCCGCGAGGCCGCCAGGGCCCGCTCGAAGCCGCTCCGCCCCAGCCGCCAGGGGAAGGGCGCCAGCTTGGTGGCCACGATGAGCCGCTGACGCTCCGCTGGCGGAAGGGAAGCACAGCAGCGGCCCAGCAGGACTTCGCTGCGACCACCGAAGCGCCCTGTGCCATAGGAGTCGGCCGTGTCGAAGAAGGTGAATCCGCGGCTGACCGCCCGCTGGAAGGCCGCTTCCAGCTGGTCGTCCCGGGCGGGGTCGTAACCCCAGAGGAACTGATTCCCCCAGGCCCAGGTGCCCATGCCGATGCCGGGGACAGGGCCACGGGGGTCGATGGGCATGACGCGGAAACGTTGGGTATGTCGCCATGATCAACCCTGCTTCGTTGCCGCCGCCGGCCGTGCCCGTCCCCCAGCCCCCGTGCCGCGAAAAGGCATCCCAAGCGGCCCCCACGCCGGGCGCCACCCCCTCCCCCAGCGTCTCCACCCCTCAGCCGTCTTCCCCCGAACCCGTTCTCTGCGGTCACTGCGGCCGCACCGCAACCAATGGCATCACCTGCGAGGGGATGTGCGTGGCCGACTCGGGTTACTGACGCGCGGTGGAATTGGGCCGCGCTGCCTGTGGGCTGCAACCGACAAGGCTCGCCCGTAACGGGGGGACACTCACCGTCCTCATCGTTCTGTTGGCTGGCTTCAGCGGGCCGCCGCTCTCGGCACGGGCCCAGGGAGAGGTAGCTGGCTTTGGCCGCTGGGAGCAGAGCCTGCGCCGCTGTCGGATCGAGCGGACCTCGTCCGGTGGCTCAACCGCATCCGAACCGCAGCGCGGTGTGATCGCCGCTCAGAGCTGCCAGCGCCTGCGCCTGGATCAGCAGCTTGAGGGGCTGCTGGTGGTGCGCTGGGTGAGCGGCGCCGCCGGCGGTCGCTTTGCCAGTCGTCAGCTCCTGTTCGCGGGCCTGCTGGACCAGGCCAGTCCGGCTCTGCGCTGCAGCGCGGAGGGGTCGTGCCGGCCAGTCGGGGCGATGGCGGTATGGGTGAGCCTGGTGGCCGAATCCGGATTTGACTCCCGTGGGCTCGCCCTCGGCCTGCCCAGCACCCGCAGGGTTCAGGGGTTGTGCCGGCTGCAGGGCCGGCGCTTCCAGTGCGAGGCCTCCGCCCCTGACGGCTCCCGCTGGCGGGCCGAGGGCAGCCCCTGAAGGGAGCCTCCGGGGCACCGGGGGCTCAGGGGATCGCGAACCAGGTGTTCAGGCGGCCCGGATTCCCCCCGGGATCGCCACCCGTGGTGATCACCGCATGGGGAACGCCCAGGGGGGAGGTCCACTCAAACCGGCAGAAGCCAGGACCGGTCTGGGAGCAGCTCTGGAGTTCGGGATAGAGATGGCAGCGTCGATCCAGGAGGATCGTGGAGCACACAGTGCTGCCGACACGGGGACGGTGCTTCCAACCCGCCGCCCTCAGGGCGAGCCTGGCTTCGCCGTAGGCCTGACCCGCGCGCATGGGGGGATCGTCGGGGGCTGCGCGGCCACGACCCGCCTCCGTGACGGCGGCGAAGGAAAGGCTGCCAGCCAGAGTGAAGGCGGCGAGGAGGCGGAGGAGCAGGCTGGGGGGTGCGCCGGCCCCGGGGGTGGGCATCGTGCGTCAGCCGGGGAACCGCACGGCGGGAGACGGCAGATCGGGGCAAGGCGTAAGCGTGTCGCTGAGAACCAGGCCCCGCTCGAGCAGGCGGATCCGCGACTCCTTGAGGCAGTACTTGCAGCCGCCCGTGGTCTGGAGATGCCGCTCCGGTGTGATACTGATCAGCTTCACCGGATGGCGGCGACAGCGGATGCGGATCGGCGTCTTGAAGCTCTTGTAAATGATCTCGGTGTAGTCGTAGTGGTCGCCGAAACGAGACAGGGCCCGGGCCAGGAAAATCTCTCGGCTGATCGGACTTCCCATGACGTGAATCCGGCCAGGCAACGCTAGACAGGGTCATGCATCCGGCACGCAGGGTTCGGTTTTCGTTACTTGGACCGAACCGACGCCCGGGCGACCTGAGGTCCTACAGAGGATCAAGCCGCATCAGGCACATGAAGGTCACCCATCTCGACGACGAGCATCTGCTTCGTCTGTCCTCCGAGGAAGTGGCCCTGCTCGTGGATCTCTGCCATGCCGCCGCCTTTTCCGATGAACTGGCCGCCGGCGAGGACACCCGCCGGCAGCTGCAGCGCTTCCTGGGGGACGTGCAGACGTCCCTGTTTGACACCGCGCAGAACGTGTGGCGCAGGCAGCGGGCCGCGGCCCTCAGAAGCGGCGGCTGAGCTGGGCCGTGGCGATCTGGGTCTCCCGCAGCAACGGCAGCAGGGCCACCATCAGCGCCAGCATCGCCACCGCGGCTGCCACCAGCACACCCGTGAGGGTGGCCGACTGAATCGCCCGCATCAGAAGGCGGCTGCGGCGCCGCAGGGAGGGCCCTGTTAAAGGCGGCACCCAGATTCGAACTGGGGGTAAAGGATTTGCAATCCTCTGCCTTACCACTTGGCCATGCCGCCGGCCGGGGAACCAGACTCCCCTCTGCGGATCGTATCAGCCATGGCATGTCCTCCCGTCTGCTGATCCTGAGCAACGGGCACGGGGAGGATCTGATCGCCCTGCGGGTGCTGGAGGCCCTCCAACGGCACGCTGGGATTCAGGAGGTTGCCGTGCTGCCGCTGGTCGGACTGGGCACGGCCTACGCCGCGGCCGAACGGCAGGGTCGGCTCCGGCGGATCGGGCCCCGGGGGCAGCTGCCCAGCGGCGGCTTCAGCAACCAGAGCCTGGGCGGGTTGCTGGCCGACCTGGGGGCAGGCCTGCCGGTTCTCAGCCTGCAGCAGTGGCGGCAGGTGCGGGACTGGGGCCGTGGGGGCGACCCGGTGCTGGCGGTGGGCGATCTGCTCCCCCTGGTGCTGGCCTGGAGCGGCGGCGGCCCCTACGGCTTCATCGGCACCCCCAAGAGCGACTGGACCTGGTCCAGCCCGCCGCCACCGGGCTGGGGCGCGTCCCCACTTGCTGACGCCTACCACCGGGCGAAGGGCAGCGAGTGGGATCCGTGGGAATGGGCCCTGATGGGTGCACGCCGCTGCCGGCTGGTGGCGGTGCGGGACCGGCTCACGGCCCGCGGACTGCGACGCCATGGCATCCAGGCCCTCGCGCCCGGCAATCCGATGATGGATGGCCTCGAAGCGCCGCCGCTCCCCGCCGCCCTCGCGCAGCGGCGCCGACTGCTGCTGCTGCCGGGCAGCCGGATGCCGGAGGCCCTGGGCAACCTGCGTCGGCTGCTGCCAGCCCTGCGGGACCCCAGGGAGCCCACCACCGTGCTGGTGGCCACCGGGGCCCGGCCCGATCCCCGCGACCTGGCCCCCCTGCGGGAGGCCGAAGGCTTCCTCCCGGCTCCAGCGGACCTTGATGGCGCCCGTGGCTGGGAACGGGGACACGTTCAGCTGCTGGTGGGCGCGGGCCGCTTCGCCGCCTGGGCTTCCTGGGCCGAGCTGGGGCTCGCCACCGCCGGCACCGCCACCGAGCAGCTGGTGGGGCTGGGGGTGCCGGCGCTGTCGCTGCCAGGACCAGGCCCCCAGTTCAAGGCCGGCTTCGCCCGGCGCCAGAGCCGGTTGCTGGGCGGGGCGGTGCAACCCTGCCGGAATGAAGAGGAGCTGGCGGCGCGCCTGGGCCAGCTGCTGGCGGATGAGAGCGAGCGAAGGCGGCTTGGGGGGATCGGCCGGCGCCGCATGGGTCCGAGCGGTGGCAGTGACCGGCTGGCGGCCCTGATCGAGGAACGGCTGCTGAGGCTCCCCGCCTGAGAGCAGGCCCTCTGCGGCTGCCAGGGATGATGGGGGCCGTCGCTTCCCCTTCCATGGCCGGCATCCCGGACCGGGCCTACAACGCCGCCTGCAGCCGGCTGGCCACGCGGCTGGGAATCAGCCAGGCGGCGGCCCGCCGCAAGGTGGACATCCGGGCGGCGGCGGAGGGCCTGAAGGAAGCTGACGCCAAACGGGAGCTGGCGGAGCGGATGCTGGCGGAGGCCGACAGCGCCGGGGTGGACAACGGCCTGCTGCTCACCTCGATGCTCGAAGCGGTCGGCAACGATGAGAACTTCATGATCGAAGACTGAGACGCGGCGCCAGGGAGGAGAGTCCGCGACCGGGAGGAGGTCCTGCGGCAGGGCCTCAGTGCTCGAAGGTGCGCTCGAAGCGCAGGCGGTCCAGGTCGGCGAACACCGGGATACAGGCGAAGCAGCGGAGCGCCAGGTCCCACCGCTCCTCGCGGCGAAGCATCGCCTCCAGCCGGTCGCGGGCGGCCAGGAGCCAGCGCACGTCACCGGCGGCATAGGCCAGCTGGGCCTCGCTGAGCTCCTCCACCCGGCCCCAGTCGGAACTCTGGGCCTGCTTGTCGAGTTCCACCCCCACCAGCTCGTTCACCACGTCCTTGAGGCCGTGACGCGGCGCATAGGTGCGGGCCAGCCGGCTGGCGATCTTGGTGCAGAACACGGGCGCCACCGCGATCGAGAGGTTCTCCGCCAGGGCTGCCACATCGAAGCGGGCGAAGTGGAAAACTTTCTCGATGGCCGGGCTCTCCATCAGAGCCCTGAGGTTGGGTGCCTCGCTCTGGCCGCGGGCCAGCCGCAGGCAGCAGACATTGTCGGCATCGTCGGCGATCTGCACCAGGCAGAGCCGGTCGCGGCCATGGACCAGACCCATGGCCTCGGTGTCCACCGCCAGGGCACGGGCCCCCTGATACACGGCCAGCCATTCCGCATCCAGATCTCCGTCGAACACGGCGAAGCGCGAGGGGGGAGCCGCAGCGGGGGCCTGGGTCATCAGCAGAGAAAAGGGTGACGGATCCCATCGTGGCCCACGGCCGCTGGCCAGGGGTGAGAATGGGCGCCCGATCACTGCGGCCCCGACGATGCCCACCCTGGGGTCCACCCTTCTGCTCACCCTGCTGCTGGCCATCGGCCTGGTGTTCTTCCTGCGAGCCGCCAGCAAGGACCGCACCACGGTGGTGGAAGTGCATTCCCCGAAGCCTCCGGTGGAGGTGCTCGAGGGTCTGAGCGGCTGGCTCACGGAGCGGGGCTGGACACCCAAGGCCACCGATCCCGAGCGCCGGCTGCTGCAGTTCAGCGGCCAGGTGAGGGCCAGTGGCGCCCTGGCCCTGCTCCTGTCCCTCCTGGGCGCGGTGGGTGCCGCCTGCCTGGGGCTCGTGCTGCGCCAGCTGATGCCCGATCTGGGCGGATGGCCCCTGCTGCTTGCCCTGCTCGGCCCCGTCGCCGGCCTGATCTACCGCCGCCGGGCCGCCCGCCCCGAGAGCCTGGAGCTGCGGCTGGTGAACGACGAGGCATCGGAGGGCAGCACCCTGCGGCTGCGGGCCCACCGCGACGAACTGATCGCCATCGAGCGCGACCTGGGGCCGGTGCTCCAGCTCGCCAGCGACGGCTCCCTGCTCCATTCCCCGATCTGATCCCGAGGCTGTCGATGCACACCTTCCCCCACCGCCACGGCCGCCTGTCCCTGGTGCTCTCGGCGGCCCTGCTCCTGGCCGGACCCGCCGCCGAGGCCCAGCAGCTCGCCAATCTCGGCACGCCCACCGGCGTGGCGCCCATGGCGCCCGGAACGATCGACCCGCTGCTGGGGGTCCGCAGCCCCCTGCCCAAGGACTGGATCGGCCTGCGCCAGCTTGCCGCCAGCACACCGATCCTGGTGCTGGCGGGCCATGCTGATTCCCAGGGCATCAGCGGCTCCGGCACCAGCGGTGCCGCCGTGGCGTCCGGCGCGGCGCCGATGTACCCAGGCATCACCGACGAGCATTACTGGAACCTGGTGATCGCCCATGCGGTGACCACCCTGGGGCAGCAGCGGGGCCTGAACATCCGCTTCCACAAGCCGCCGGTGCGCACCATCGTCGACGGCGACGCCCCCGGCACCAACTGGAGCGTGGGCCGGGACCACGCCGCCGCCGGTGGCTACGCGCTGGAGATCCATTTCGATGCCTGGGGCCCCTCCGGCGTGGGCTCGGGCCTGATCCCGCCCCTGCACACCGCCTTCAGCACGATCGACGAGCAGCTGGCCCGCGAGTTCGGCGCCTATCCGATGACCTTCCGCGACCGCCTCGGCGGCCCGAAACGGGGCATCGCCCTGCTGGAGGTGGGCAAACTCGAGGGACAGCTCGAGGCCTCTCTGCGCGATCCCCGCACCCGCCCCCGCACGGTGAGCGCGATCGCCTCCCGCATCGTGGACGCGATCGAGCGCGGTCTGGGCCGGACAGGCCGACCCAGCGTGGCCGAGCGCGAGAACCTCAGGCCACGGCGTGGTGCGGGGCGCACCGCTCGGCCAGGCTCGAATCCCCCAGCCAGTTCTGGGGACGGGTGAAGACATCGGTGAGCAGGGCCTCACGGCTGCCCACCTCCACCGCGTAGCCGTACTCCCAGCGCACCAGCGGAGGCAGCGACATCAGGATCGACTCGGTGCGGCCATTGGTCTGCAAACCGAAGATCGTGCCGCGGTCGAACACAAGGTTGAACTCCACGTAGCGACCACGTCGGTACAGCTGGAACTGGCGCTCCCGCTCGCCCCAGGGCAGCCCCTGGCGGCGTTCCACGATCGGCACGTAGCTGGGCAGGAAGGCGTTGCCGCAGGCCGAGGCGAGAGAGAACAGCTTCTCCCAGCTCTGCTCGATCGGCCCCACGGCCCTGCTGGCGGCCGCGGCCGGACCCTCGGGATCCTGGCCCTTGTACAGCACACCGCCCGGGTCCTGGTAGTCGTAGAAAATGCCGCCCACCCCGCGCGTCTCGCCGCGGTGCCGCAGGAAAAAGTATTCGTCGCACCACGGCTTGAACACCGTGTAGTAAGCGGGATCAACCCCGTCGCATGCGGCCTTGAGGGTGGCGTGGAAGTGGCGCGCGTCGTCGAGGAAGGGGTAGTAGGGGGTGAGGTCCGCGCCGCCCCCGAACCACCACACCGGACCGGCCTCGAAATAGCGGTAGTTGAGATGGACCGTGGGGATGTAGGGACTGCGAGGGTGCAGCACCATCGAGGTGCCGGTGGCGAACCAGCGCTGCCCCTCCGCCTCGGGGCGCTGGCTGAGGATTGAGGGGGGCAGCCTGTCGCCTTCCACCTCGGAGAAGTTCACGCCGCCCTGCTCGAACACCCGGCCGGCCTTCATCACCCGCGAGCGACCACCGCCCCCTTCGGGCCGCTCCCAGCTCTCCTCCTGGAAGCGGCCCTCGCCGTCGAGCTGCTCCAGGCCGGCACAGATCGAATCCTGCAGCCCCATCAGCAGGGCCCGGGCGCGGGCACGGGAATCGGCGGGGGGCATCTCCATGGAGCGTCGGTGCGGGCCGTGAACACCTTTTCAGGCCGGGGGTCCCCGGCACAAGCGCCCGAGAGCCTCTGTCACGGGCAGGGCTTCTAGGATCCCGGTCCCTCTCCCAGGAATGCAGCGCCGGATGGCCAGCGACGACCAGGCCCACGCCGCCCTCGCGGCCGTCCGGGATGCCGGCAGCGGCCGCAGCCTTCTGGAGCTCGGCTGGATCCAGGCCGTGCGGGTGCAGACGGGGCGGGCCCTGTTCCGCCTGGCCCTGCCCGGCTACGCGAACGCCCAGCGCGACCGCATCGCCAGCGAGGCCCGCGCCGCCCTGCTCGCCCTTGAGGGCATCGACGACGTGCAGATCGAGCTGGCCCAGCCGGAGGCTCCGCCGTCGTCGGGGCCGATCGGGGGAGCGGGCCATGGACCGGCGCCCGGCCAGCTGCCGGAACGCCAGGGGATCCCCGGCGTGGCCCGTGTGATCGCCGTGAGCAGCGGCAAAGGGGGCGTTGGCAAGAGCACCGTGGCCGTGAACCTGGCCTGCGCCCTGGCGGATTCCGGCCTGCGGGTGGGGCTGCTCGATGCCGACATCTACGGCCCCAACGCCCCCACCATGCTCGGGGTGGCCGACCGCACGCCGGAGGTGCGCGGCAGCGGCAACGAGCAGATCCTCACGCCCATCGACACCTGCGGCATCGCCATGGTGTCGATGGGGCTGCTGATCCAGGAGAACCAGCCCGTGATCTGGAGGGGGCCGATGCTCAACGGCATCATCCGCCAGTTCCTCTACCAGGTGGACTGGGGCGAGCGGGATGTGCTGGTGGTGGATCTTCCCCCCGGCACCGGCGATGCCCAGCTGAGCCTGGCCCAGGCCGTGCCGATGGCCGGCGTGGTCATCGTCACCACGCCCCAGCAGGTGTCGCTGCAGGATGCCCGCCGCGGCCTGGCGATGTTCCTGCAGATGGGGGTGCCGGTGCTCGGTGTGGTGGAGAACATGACGGCCTTCGTACCCCCGGACGCGCCGGATAGGCGCTACGAGCTCTTCGGCAGCGGCGGCGGACAGCGGCTGGCCGACGAAGCCGATGTGCCGCTGCTGGCCCAGCTGCCGATGGAGCTGCCGGTGGTGCAGGGGGGCGACAGCGGGCGGCCGGTGGTGCTGGCCTCCCCCCAGTCGGTGAGTGCCGCCGCCTTCCGCGCCCTGGCCCAGGAGCTCTCCACCCGCTGCGCCCTCCGGCCGCTGCCCGCCTGATCCGGTGGTGGCCCTGAGCGCCCGCGGGCGGATGGTACCGGCGGGCGGCCGCCTGCAGCGCCGCAACCGCCGTCTGATCGACTGGGTTCTCTGGGGGGTTCCCCTCGGGCTCACCTTTGTGGCGGGCATCCTGATCGCCAGCACCCAGAGGGAGGCGGAGTACGCCGAGTGGTATCAGCACTGGATCACGGCGGCGGTGGGGATGGTCCTCGCCCTGCTGCTGGCGCGGGTGCCCATCCAGCGGCTGCTGAGTCTGCAATGGCCGATCTACGGCCTCACGGTGGCGAGCCTGATCGCTGTGCGTGTGATCGGCACCTCCGCCCTCGGTGCCCAGAGCTGGATCAACATCGGTGGCTTCTATGTTCAGCCCTCGGAGTTCGCCAAGCTTGCGGCCATCCTGCTGCTGGCCGGGGTGCTGGCCCGCTATCCGGTGGAACGCCCGGTTGATCTGCTGCGGCCGGCGGCGGTGATCGGCCTGCCCTGGGTGCTGGTCTTCATCCAGCCCGACCTGGGGACCTCCCTGGTGTTCGCTGCCGTGCTGCTCACGATGCTCTTCTGGGCCGGCATGCCGCTGGCCTGGGTGGTGCTGCTGCTCTCCCCGCTCGCCACGGCAATCCTGTCGGGCACCCTGCCCTGGGCCCTGGCCGGCTGGATTCCGCTGATGGGCTGGGTCGCCTGGCGCTCCCTGCCCTGGAAGCGGCTCGCCCTCAGCGTGGTGCTAGCGGTGCAGGGGGTCTTCGCCCTGGCCAGCCCCTGGCTGTGGAGCCATGGCCTCAAGCCTCACCAGAGGGACCGGCTGGTGATGTTCCTCGATCCCTCCAAGGATCCGCTCGGTGGGGGGTATCACCTCCTGCAGAGCAAGGTGGGCATCGGCTCGGGTGGACTCTGGGGCACGGGCCTGATGAACGGCATGCTCACCAAGCTGCGCTTCATCCCGGAGCAGCACACCGATTTCATCTTCAGTGCGGTGGGCGAGGAGACAGGCTTCATCGGCTCCACCCTGATGGTGCTGGCCTACGCCCTGCTCTGCCATCGGCTGCTGCGGATCGCGAGCCGCGCCCGAACCGACGTGGAGTCGCTGGTGGTGGTGGGCGTGGGTGCGATGCTGATGTTTCAGGTGGTGGTCAACATCTTCATGACCATCGGGCTCGGGCCGATCACCGGCATCCCCCTCCCCTGGGTGAGCTACGGGCGTTCCGCCATGCTCGTGAACTTCATCTCCCTCGGTTTCTGTGCCTCGGTGGCACGCCGCGGCCGGGAGAGCCAGCGCTGGTGGTGAGCCTGCACGACCTGCGTAGCCTGCTGGGCGCCGGGGTTCCGGCAGGCCGTTGCGATGAGGATGCGGTGCGTCGGCAGTGGTGGGCGGGCCTCGCCACCCTGCAGGACGACCTGCTCCCGGCAACAGGAACGCCGGATGGGAGCGGAAAGCGCCGGGGCGTCTGGCTGGCGGCGCCCCTGCCGGCGCTCTATGAGCCCTCGCTGCTGGCGGACCTGCAGGGCTGGGTGTGGGCGCCGGAGGCGATCGAGCGGCTGCTGCCGGGCGGCGCACCCCTGCTGCCCGTGAGCCGTCCTGGCCGGCAGGCGGATCAGGCAGCCGCCTTCCATCGCCTGCCGCTGCACGAGGAGGACGGCACCGATCCGCTGCTGCTGCTGATCACCCCGCGCCTGCAGGTGGCCCTCGCCCTCGATGGCTCCGCAGAGGCCCGCCGGCTCTTGGCCCGCTTCGACGCCGACGTGCTCTCCTCGGCCCTCGACCTGCTGGATCGGCGGCTGCAGAAGGAGGCCCCGGCCGAGGCCCAGCGACTGCGCCAGCATCTGCAGGCGCTGGGGCCGCTGCACAACGATGCCGCCCAGGGTTTGCGGTTCTGGCCCCTGGTGGCAGAACGCCTGGCCGCTATGGCGCCCAGCGTCACCCTGCAGCCCCTCGTGCCGGCGACCGAGACCGCTGGCGGGTCCGAGGAGGCAGGAGAGGATGCCGCCGCCCGCAGCGAACTGGCCCTGCTGGAGGCCCTCACCCATGAGGTGCGCACCCCCCTGGCCACGATCCGCACCCTGATCCGCTCCCTGCTGCGGCGCGGCGATCTGCCCGCGGTGGTGCGCCAGCGGCTGGAGCAGATCGACGGCGAATGCAGCGAGCAGATCGACCGCTTCGGGCTGATCTTCCTGGCAGCTGAGCAGCAGCGACAGCCCGGACCGGGCCAACCCCTGACTGCCAGCGATCTGGCCCGCACCGATCTGAGCGCCCTGCTGCTGCAGCTCCAAGACCTGTGGCAGCGCCAGCTGGCCCGCCGGGATCTGGAACTGGAACTGGTGATCGCACCCGATCTGCCACCGGTACTCAGCGACCCCTCCCGTCTGGAAACAATGCTCGGCGGCCTGATGGACCGCTTCAGCCGCAGCCTGCCCGCCGGTAGCCGCGTGCGCCTGAGCCTGCAGCCCGCGGGCCCCCGCCTCAAGCTGCAGCTCACCAGCGACGATCCCCCCGGCGAGGACGACGGCCGCCCCGAGCGCGGCCCGGCGGGGAAGCGGGTGGGCCCGGTGCTGAGCTGGAACCCTGGCACCGGCAGCCTGCAGCTCAGCCGGCAGGCCACCCGCCAGCTGTTCCATCGCCTGGGAGGCCGCCTCACCGAGCGGGGAGGCAGCAGCCTGACCGTGTTCTTCCCGCTGGCCTAGGGCCTTTGTTGACGGGTGTGAAGAGTGCCCGAAGGCGCCGCTGTGCCCCTGAAACACGGTGCTAGTTTCCGCCTGAAACGGTCTGCACGAGCCATGCCTGCAACGGCGCTGAGCGGTCAACTTCCGAAGTACATCGGCAGCACCGGTGGGCTGCTGAACTCCGCGGAAACCGAGGAGAAATACGCCATCACCTGGACCAGCCCCTCCGTTCAGGTGTTCGAGCTGCCCACCGGTGGCGCCGCCGAGATGAACGCCGGGGAAAACATCATGTATTTCGCCCGCAAGGAGCAGTGCCTGGCGCTGGGCACCCAGCTGCGCACCAAGTTCAAGCCCCGGATCGAGGACTACAAGATCTACCGCATCTATCCCGGCGGCGACACCGAGTTCCTCCATCCCAAGGACGGCGTCTTCCCCGAGAAAGTGAACGAAGGTCGGCCGATGGTGGGCCATAACCCCCGACGGATCGGCGAAAATCCCGATCCTTCCAGCCTCAAGTTCAGCGGCAAGACAACCTACGACGCCTGAGCTTCACCGCTGCAGAGCCGGTTCGACCGGCACCTATAACTACGGGGCCGGGAGCCCCGTTTTTTTTGCCTTCCCAACGATGCGATGACGGGTGCCGACCGCAGCCCTGACCGGGCTTCCTTCCTCGACCTTGCCACCCGCGAGCGGGAGCGGCCCGGGGGATGCAACCTGATCCCCCTCTGGAAACGCTGGCCGGCGGACCTGGAGACCCCGCTCACCACCTGGCTGAAGGTGGGGCAGGGCCGCGGCCACGGCGTGCTGCTGGAATCGGTGGAGGGCGGGGAACAGCTGGGACGCTGGAGCTTCGTGGTGAGCGATCCGCGCTGGATCCTCACCTGCCGCGGGGCACTGGCCGAGCGCCGTTGGCGTCAGGGCCGCCATGACGACCTGGAGGGCAACCCCTTCCAGCTGCTGCGCCAGTGCCTGGCCCCACTGCGGCCCGCTCCGGTCCCCGGTCTTCCTCCCCTCGGCCAGCTGTTCGGCTTCTGGGGCTACGAGCTGATCCGCTGGATCGAGCCCACGGTGCCGGTGCACCCCACCGATCCGGCGGGACCGCCGGATGGCTGCTGGATGCTGGCCGACAGCCTGCTGGTGTTCGATCAGGTGAAACGCCAGATCACCGCTGTCGCCTATGCGGACATCGATCCCGACGGCGAGGCCGGCGGCGATCCCGATCGGGCCTGGCTGCAGGCAGCCGAGCGCATCGCCGTGCTGGAGGGGCGCATGCATTCCCCCCTCGACCCCCAGGTGAAGCCCCTCGACTGGCATGACGCCCAGCAGCTCGACCTGCCCACCCGCAGCAACCGCGACAGGAGCGACTTCGAGCAGGCGGTGAGCGCCGGCCGTGAGCACATCGCCGCCGGCGACGTGTTCCAACTGGTGCTCAGCCAGCGGCTGGAGGCCACGATCGAGCGAGATCCCTTCTCCCTCTATCGCAGCCTGCGGATGGTGAACCCATCGCCTTACATGGCGTTCTTCGACTTCGGCGACTGGTACCTGATCGGCTCCAGCCCCGAGGTGATGGTGAAGGCCGAACCAGGCGAAGGAGGAGCGGTGCGGGCCTCGCTGCGGCCGATCGCCGGCACCCGCCCCCGCGGCCGCGACGAGGCGGAGGACCGGCAGATGGAGGACGAACTGCTGGCCGATCCCAAGGAGCGGGCCGAGCACGTCATGCTGGTGGATCTGGGCCGCAACGATCTGGGCAGGGTGTGCCGACCGGGCAGCGTGCGCGTGGAGGAGCTGATGGTGATCGAGCGCTACTCCCACGTGATGCACATCGTCAGCCAGGTGGAGGGGGAGCTGGATCCGTCCCATGACGTCTGGGACCTGCTGATGGCCTGCTTCCCTGCCGGCACGGTCAGCGGCGCCCCCAAGATCCGGGCCATGCAGCTGATCCACGCCCTGGAGCCCGATGCCCGGGGGCCCTATTCCGGCGTCTATGGCGCCGTGGATCTCAACGGCTCCCTGAACACCGCCATCACGATCCGCACGATGGTGGTGCAGCCCACGGGCGACGGACGCTGGCGCGTTCAGGTGCAGGCCGGGGCGGGGATCGTGGCCGATTCCCGCCCCGAGGCCGAGTACCAGGAAACCATCAACAAGGCGCGGGGGATGCTCAAGGCCCTGGCCTGCCTGCAGGACATCCCCGAACTCACCGTGGGTGTGCCCCGATGAGTGGTTCCCTGATGCTCAAGGGCTTCGAGGTGGAGATGTACACCGGCCGTCCCGACGGCACGGTGGTGGGCTGCGCCGCCGAGGCCGCGGCTGCGCTGGAGGGCTTCGTGACCGAGCCTGACAACCGCAATCTGGAGTACACCACGGCTCCTGATGCCAGCTACGGCCGCCAGCTCGCGCTGCTGCTCGAACCCCGGCGCCGCCTGCGTCGCTGGCTGGCCCCCCGCGGCCTCACCCTGCTGCCGGGCAGCGTGCTGAGCACGGGCGGCAGCGACACCTTCGTGCGCTCCGATCCGTCGAACCCCTACCACGCTTACATCGAGGCCACGTACGGCACCCGCGTCGTCACCGCGAGCGTGCACATCAACCTCGGCCTCACGGCCATGGAGCCCCTGTTCGCCGGCCTGCGGCTGCTTCGCTGCGAAGGGGCCCTGCTGCTGGCCCTGAGCGCCAGCTCACCGTTCCTCGACGGCGCCGTCACCGGGGCCCATTCCCAGCGCTGGCTCCAGTTTCCGCTCACCCCGCCCCTGGTGCCCCTGTTCACCGACCACGGCCACTACATCCGCTGGATGCAAGAACAGCTGGCCGCTGGTTCGATGCACAACGTCCGCCATCTCTGGACCTCCGTGCGGCCCAACGGGGACGACCGTCCCCACGACCTCAACCGGCTGGAGATCCGCATCTGCGACCTGATCAGCGATCCGGCGCTGCTGCTGGCGGTCACCGCCTTCGCCGAACTGCGCCTGCACCGAATGCTGGCCGATCCCGAGCGCCACGATCCCCTCCGCGCCAGCCGGCTCCCTCCCGGGGAACTGGCCCGGCTGGCCGAGGCCAACGACCGGGCGGCCGCCGCCGCGAGCCTGGACGCCACCCTCAGCGACTGGCGCACAGGCGAGGCGATCGGTGCCCGTTGCTGGATCGCCCGCGAACTGGACGACCTGACCCCCCTGGCGGCCGAGCTGGGGTTGACGGCCACCCTTGCGCCGCTGGCCGATGTGCTGGCGCGGGGGAACGAAGCGATGGTGTGGCTGGCCCGCCACCGAAACGGCGAGAGCGTGGCCACGATCATTGCGGGCGAGGCCGCTGCTCTGGCGGAGCGGGAGCAGGCCCTCGAGGCATGGCTTGCGACAGACACCTCCCACGCTTTGGGATGATCATGGGCAGCCCTCCCCCTTCCACCGCCCCCATGCGGCAGCCCCTCACCGCGCCCGCTGCCGCCAGCGCCGGAACCCCGCCGGAGACTCCGGCCGGCGTGATCCGGCTGCTGGGCGAGCGGCTCGAGCTGGTGGAAGACCTTTGGGAAACGGTTCTGCGCAGCGAGTGCCCACCGCCCCAGGCGGAGCGGCTGCTGCGGCTGAAGCAGCTGGCGGGGCCGATCAACGCCGAGGAGCTGGCCTCCGCCGAGGAGGAGGCCACCCTCCAGCAGGACACCAGCGAGGCGATCGTGGGGGTGATCCGCGAAATGGACCTTGCCGACGGCATCGCCGCGGCTCGGGCTTTCTCGCTCTACTTCCAGCTCGTCAACATCCTCGAGCAGCACATCGAGGAGGACAGCTACCTCGAGAGTCTCAAGACCGCCCCCCAGACCACCAGCAGCGACCCGTTCCTGCCCGCCCTGGCCAGCCAGAGTGATCCAGCCACCTTCCGCCAGCTGTTCGAGCGGCTGCGGGCCCTCAACGTGCCCCCCGCCCGGCTGGAGGCGCTGCTGGCGGAACTGGACATCCGTCTGGTGTTCACGGCCCACCCCACCGAGATCGTGCGGCACACGGTGCGCCATAAGCAGCGGCGGGTCGCAGCCCTGATCCAGCGGCTCCAGCTGGAGCGCCAGGCCAACCTCGACGATCAACAGCGGCTGCGCCAGCAGCTGGAGGAGGAAATCCGGCTGTGGTGGCGCACCGACGAACTGCACCAGTTCAAGCCCTCGGTGCTCGATGAGGTCGACTACGCGCTGCACTATTTCCAGCAGGTGCTGTTCGATGCGATGCCCCAGCTGCAGCAGCGCATCCGCTCGGCCCTGGCCGCCAGCTACCCCGACGTGCTGCCCCCTCGCGAGGCCTTCTGCACCTTCGGCTCCTGGGTGGGCGCCGACCGGGACGGCAATCCCTCGGTGACCCCGGAGATCACCTGGCGCACGGCCTGCTATCAGCGCCAGCTGATGCTGGAGCGCTACATCCGCTCGGTGGCCGAGCTCCGCGACCAGCTCAGCATCTCCATGCAGTGGAGCCAGGTGAGCACGGCGCTGCTGGAATCCCTCGAACTCGACCGGCTGCGTTTCCCGGAGATCTACGAGGAACGGGCGGCCCGCTACCGGCTGGAGCCCTACCGACTCAAGCTCAGCTACGTGCTCGAGCGCCTGCGGCTCACCGCAGCCCGCAACCGGCTGCTGGCCGATGCCGGCTGGGAATCTCCTTGCGAGAGCAGCAGCGGCAGCGTGCCACTACCCGGCGGCAACCTGGGGGCGAGCACCGGCCCCACCGCCCAGGAACTCCACTACGGCTCGGTGGATGAATTCCGCAGCGACCTGGAACTGGTGCTCGAAAGCCTGGAGAGCACGGGCCTGAGCTGTGAATCCCTGCAACACCTGATCAGCCAGGTGCAGATCTTCGCCTTCTGCCTGGCCAGCCTCGACAACCGCCAGGAGAGCACCCGCCACAGCGATGCCATCGATGAGCTGACGCGCTACCTGCAGCTACCGGTCCCCTATGCCGAGATGGACGAGCC
>JBKDPV010000062.1:0-14854 GCA_046342315.1 Cyanobacteriota bacterium | reverse complement strand
CGGCTGCCAGGGACGGAAGGACTTGGGCTTTTGCATGCCCCATTCTCTCGCCTGAATCCATTGCTGTCACAGGGATCTGGGCAGATTCAGGGGCGTCTGTGGAGAAGCGGACGCGGATCTTTGCGCAACAGGCTCCTAGCCAGCGGCTGTTCGGCAACGCTTCCGCGATGACCAGATAAGAGAGATCGGGATCTGCAGTGTGGGGGCCGTTACGTGGTAACGGGCATACGGCCTTCACCGTGCCGATGTTCGTAGCCTTCGAGCCGCGAGTGATCTTGCAATGGAGGCCAAAACGGCGGGACTGAATAGAGACCCAGTGCGGATTCAGCCAGCAGGCAGGGCCTTAGCGTGATCATGCGGATCCAGGAAGCTGAAGGCTGTTCTGGATCAAGATCGTGCGATAGGCCTGCTCTGGATGGGTGGGTGTCTCCGGGAATCGGCGCTCCAGCGTGCCGGCCCTCACCATCGGCGTGAGATGGCGATCGGAGAGATTACCGGCTTCCATTCTGAGCTGCTCGGCCAGCCTGGCCGGAGTTCGCCAATGGCCCACGCAGAGCTGTGCAATGACCTGACGCAGGGGCTCCTTTCTGGGTCGTGCCCCAAGCCCTGCCATGGCCTCCAGCAACGAAGGGTCCAGCAGCTCCCCTCGATCGGCCCCCAGCTCCCCTCGATCGGAGGCGAGCTCCCCTCGATCCACAGGTTGCTCCCCTCGATCTGCAGCGGCGGCCGTGCGCAGCTTTGGCGCCAGGGTGTAGTAGCTCTGCGATCCGGCAGGGTGCAGCTCCAGCAAGCCCCGATCCCGCAATCGCCGCAGGATCTGGCTGGCGCCGAGGGTGTCGAGACCCATCAGGCTGCGCAGGCTGGCGTTATCCACCTGGGTATTGCGGTGCGCCTGGAGCAGCGCCCGGAACTCTTCGTCGCTGAGTTCCTCTCCACCGATGCGTGATACGAAGGCACGGTCGTCTTCGCCGAGGGTGGTGGTGTTGCGCAGCACAACACTCACACTCCTGGGGGTGGGATCGATGCGGGGCGTGGGCAGGAAGGCATCGGCCATTCTGCCGAGGTACAGCAGGTGCTAATTAAGACCGCCTGGTCCCGGCACTGCGAGTGTCAGAAGCTCTAGGATCGCATCCAGCTTTTCGCTGATCTCTGGATCAATGGAGGTAATGGAACACCTGCTGATCAACTGGTAGAAGTCCCCCTTTCGAAGCGGGATGGGAGCTCCTGTGGCTCGGGCGCAGCGCCTGAAGAACTCCTCAGCAAACAGGCTGAGTTTTCTGGTTTGGGTCTGCGCACGCCATATCGTGCTCTTGGTGGATGCGTTGGCCTGCAAGTAGTTCTCGAAATCGGCTTGGTTGCCATCGAAGATCTGCTCAAGCAGCAATTCATCGAGAATGGCTTGTCGCTTGTCTGCAAACAAGTCAAGCCCATCGGCATGCATCCATTCCAGGAGCAGATCTGGCGTAATCAAATAGTTCTCCAACTCGTACCGCTTCCAGGGCAGGCGCCTGAGACCGCCAGCGCTGGATTCCAGTAGACCTCGGTTGTCGTTATCGATGATTTCCAAGCCACGCAGTTCGGGCATAATGTTGCGCAAGGCGAAGAAGTGATCCCTGGCGTTCTGGCCAAAGGCGCCCTCTACCGCATCCAGCAGTTCATCAGGGCTCTGGGCAGGCGATGGGCGAGTATCCTGCAGGTAGTACACATTCAGATGGGCGCCATCGGCAATCTGATCTCGTACAGGATGTTCCAAGCGATCGGCAAACGCCCTCAGCATGGCGAGATCGGTGCTGCCTTCCAGATACAGCACATGACCTGTCTCGCGTGCCCGCACGTAATGAGCGGCTCCAAAACGCTTCAGCGATTCCTTGATGGCTGGCTTTGAGGCGAGATCCTCGGCATGTCCTCCCAGGATCAGGGTGAGGTGGCTATCGAGGGCTTCCTGCATCACCACCTCGGAATGGGTGGCCATCAGCACCTGGCAGCCATTACGATCTGCGATCGTGCGAAGCAAGGCATAGATCTGCTGCTGCCGCAGAATTTCCAGGTGAGCATCGGGCTCATCGATCAGCAGCACACTTCCCTTGTGTGCGTAGAGATGGGCCAGGATCAACAGCATCTGCTGAAAGCCACGGCCTGCCAATGACAGATCCAGAGGTCGATCGGCACCGCTCTGCTCATAGAACAGATCAAGAGATCCACCCTCATTCTCTATTGGCGTGGTGAGGGAGACCTGAAAGAGGCGGTACATCAGCCCGGTGATCTCCTGCCAATCCTGCGGGCTGTTCTGATGAACCACAAGGCACAGGTTGCGCAGGACTTCAGCCGTGCTGCCTCGGCCCATGTGGTAATCGATTCGGTTACGTGTGATCAGCGGTTCATCCGCAGCTATACCCGACATCGGATAGAGCAAGGCGACATCAAGCTGGGCCGCTTTGGCGAGGGCTTCTGGTTGGCCGAGGCTGGAAGGGTGAGGCTCGGCGTAGATCAGTTCATCACTGGCATGATGGCGGAAGATCATCGTCACAGGCACAACATCACCGTCGACCTCCATCCCTACTGTGATATGAAGATCTTTCCCGGAAACCTTGAGGTTTTTCCAGAAGTGTCGCGTTTTGGGAACGGGAACGGAGAGGATCGTGAGGCGGTTCAGAGGTTTGCCGGTGCGCTTCTTTGCCTTGGAATCCTTGGATTCCAGCTGCCAGGTACGCGCCGCGATGGCCCAGAGGGCGATGGCTTGCAGGGCAGTGGTCTTTCCGCAGTTGTTGGGGCCGATCAGTACGGAGGGATGCTCCAGAGGAATACGCCCAGAGTTGCCATAGCTCTTGAAGTTACTGATCTCAAGCCAGTGCAGGATCCTCACCCGACCGCCTCCAGCAGCACCTGGCCATCCTGCACGGTTTGCCGGATCGCCCCCATTCCCTCCTCCAAAGCCAACTGGGCCCGAAAGCCGGAGGGATCCAGCTCCGACGCCGCCAGCAGTGCCCGCTCACTGAGCGCACCGCATTCCTGCAGCAGGCCGCTGAGCAGATCGGGCGGGACGGGGGCGGCATCGAGAGGGATCTGATCCGGGTTGGCTGCCGCCTTCCTGCGCCCGCGCCGCGAGGGTTTGCCAGCACCGGCCTGCGCCTGCCGGGCCGCCCGGATCCGTTCCAGCAACACGTTCGCCGGTTCGTCGTTGGGGTCCTGGGGCACCAGCTCGCCGCGGAAGGCCTTGGCCAGGAGGGATGGGGTGAGGCGATCAACGATCCTGCGGGCGGCGGTGAGGCGGGCGTCGAGTTGGTCGGCGAGGGTGAAGAGTTCCTGCGCGCGGCAGACGATTTCCTGCTGCTCCTCAATGGGAGGCAATTTTAATGGGTAAGCCGCTAGCTTCTTGGCATTGATATTCGATTGACTGACCCCATCAGACTTGACGCTCCAGCAGTAATCCTTACCATGGGGACTATTGAGGCTCAGATTCAGAAACTCAGGATCCAACGAAGCTGAGCAACGCAAGCGGATCAGATAGCCTGCGTAAATTGCGGGCTGCTCCCCTCGATAAAGCGCAGTCTTGCCCACCAGCTCTGGACTATTGGTCCGGTTGAACAGAACATCGCCAGGTTCGAGCATGTATTTTGCAATCTCTTCCAGGTCAGACGTGTAGACAAGGTCTCCCCAGTCAATTTCGCCAGCCTGGATGTTGCCCATGCGCAGCACAGGGATCTCGCCTTCTCTATGGGATTTTGCCGATGTCCCGTAGTTGAATCCCTCTGCATGATCTCCGAGCTGTACTTCTGGCCAGTCAGCTGCGATCCCCCCCTCCTCCCTCCACTCCCGCGTCAACTCCCCTGTCGTCGCCGCCGCAAGCACGGCCTGGCGAAAGCGCCTAAGGATCGCCGCCACGCCATCAAGCCGCTGGCGGCAGGCGTCGACAGCGGCGAGGATGGTGTCGAGCTCGGCGGCGATGCGGCGTTGTTCGTTGAGAGGGGCGAGAGGAATGGAGGCGTCAAGGAGCACCCTCTGAGAGATATTTCTCATCGACAGTTGGTTTCCGCTCGAAGCATCGGACAAATGCTTACGAGCTCTAGGGGAAGATAAAAAGCGATGAATCCATGGCTTAAGCCCCTCATCGACTGTGTCTAGTCGCAGAATCTTGTCACTCAGGTGGAGCACTTTGTCAATTTTACCAACTTGTACGCAGGCTCCCACGAGCTCAATCGTGTTTGCACGCGAGAACAAGAGATCACCTTCCTTGATAAGTGAAGCAGGGCCAAGTTGTATGCCATCGGGCACGGTCTTGCTTTCGTCTTGTCGAAAGCTGCCCCAACTCACTGCACTGACTTTGACAACACCAACCTCTCCTCCTGTTGGTGGTCGCTCAATGCAACGAAAGTTTTTCCCTGCATCCACTCGGGCAATGAGGTCCCCCAAGGCGGCAGTAACCCACCCCGCCGGCAACTCCCGCGCCTCCATCACACCAACTCCTCCACCTCTTCCCCCAGCTCCGCCAGGATTGCCCGAAGATCCTCCAGCGCGCCCTCCAGCTCCAGCATCGCCTCCTGGGCCAGCACGGCAGGCTCCGGCAGGTCGGCGCCATCCTCGGCGGAATCATCCTTCAGCCAGGCGAGATCCAGGCTGTCGCCCCGGGCGGCGATCTCCTCCCGGCTGAAGCACTGCCAACGCCCCTCCGGCCCCGAGGCCGTGCGTGGCGCCAGCCCCAGCGGATCAGGCCCGAAGGCCGCCTCAAAATCAGAAAAATGCTCGCGAATGAGCGGCGTGCGCTTGCCGAAGGCCGGCATGTTGGCTCGCATGTCGTACACCCACACCTCCTTGGTGTTGCCCTTCTCGCTCATGCCGCGCGTGAAGAACAGCACGTTGGTCTTCACGCCCTGGGCGTAGAAGATGCCTGTGGGCAACCTGAGGATCGTGTGGAGGTTGCACTTGTCCATCAGGTCCGCCCGGATCTGCTTGCCCACGTTGCCTTCGAAAAGCACGTTGTCGGGCAGCACCACCGCCGCCCGGCCGCCCGGCACCAGGGCCCGGTAGATGTGCTGCAGGAAGCAGAACTGCTTGTTGCTGGTGGGGAAAGTGAAATCGGTGCGGCTCGGCAGGCCGCCGCCCTTCTTGGTGCCGAACGGTGGGTTGGTGAGGATCAGACTCGCTTTCGGAAACCCCTCACCATCGCTGCTGAGGGTGTCGCCGTAGCGGATGCCCCCCTGGCCGGGCAGCGAATCCAATCCATGCAGCATCAGGTTCATCAGCGCCAGCCGGTGCGTGTCCTGCACGTGCTCCATGCCGTAGAAGGTGCGCTCGTAGAACTGCTTCTGCTGCGCCTCATCCAGCAGGCTCGGATCCTGGTGCTCGCGGATCCAGCGCTGCGCCGCGATCAGGAAGCCGCCGGTGCCCGCCGCCGGATCCTGGATCACATCCCCCAGCCGCGGCTGCATCACCGCCACCATCGCATCGATCAATGGCCGGGGCGTGAAGTACTGGCCGGCGCCGGATTTCTTCTCCTCGGCGTTCTTCTGCAGCAGCCCCTCATACAGATCCCCCAATCCCTCCTGGCGGGCGCTGTACCAATCGAGCTTGTCGATCTCGCTCACCAGCTTGTTCAGCGTGGTGGGCTTGCGGATGAAAGAACTGGCATTGGCGAAGATCTCCTGCACCAGCACCGAGCTGCCGCTCTCGCTGCTGCCCAGCTCCAGCAGCAGCAGCTTGTAGTGCTCCAGCTGCCTGATGCCCTTGAGCTTCTCCAGTTCGTCCCAACGCCATTCCTCCGGAATCCCGGCCTCGGTGCCGGTTTCCTTCGCCATCTTCAGGAACAGCAGATAGGTGAGCTCGCTCACGTACTGGTGGTACGTGACCCCGTCGTCCTTCAGCACATTGCAGAGGTTCCAGAGCTTGGCGACGATGACGTGGGTGGTGGTTCCTGCCATCACCAGGCCTCCAGGGTGAGTTCGTCCACATGGGCAAAGGCCTGATCGGCGGTGACCAGCGCGCAGCCTTCGCTCAAGGCGTGGCTGGCGATCAGCAGATCCAGCGCCGTCAAAGGCTTGCCGTTCCGCTCGAGATCGGCGCGAAGCCGGCCGTACACCCTGGCGCAGGCTTCTGTCCAGGGCAGGATCTCCAGGGTGTCGAAGGTGGCCTCCGCAATGTCCTGCAAGCGCGTCGCTGCTGGCTGCTTCTCCAAGCCGTAGCGGATCTCCGCCACCACGATCGATGACAGACAGCAGCGTTGCTCACGTACCCAGGCATCGAGGCGTGATGAGCGTCGTTTGAGAAAGGCGCTCAAGGCGTTGGTGTCGAGCATCAATCTCTCGTTCGCCGCAGCCATCACGGAAAGTCCACCGGTTCAGGAGGACTGGTGTCGTGCAATCCCTCAAAGAAAGCATCCAGCTCTTCCCGAAAGCCAGGCTCCTGCAGCAGCGCGTCCCTTAACTCCAGCAACTCCTTGGCCGATGGCCGCACCGGCGTGAGCACCACCGCGCCGCTCTCGGGATCCCGATGCACCTCGACCTCGGTGCCCTCGAAACGGAACTCGGCGGGCAGACGCACCGCCTGGCTGCGGCCGTTGCGGAAAAGCTTGGCGCGCATGCTCCTCACCTCCGGCCCTGGTCGATACCGAGACTAGATCAGTTGAGCGGCTTCGGATTGGCTCGATCGCCTCCGACCCCTTTCGCCAGGCTCAACGGGATGTTCGGGCTCTCCGGGTTCACATCCACGCTCTGCAGCTGGGGCCGCAGCACAAGGTCCATGTCCTCCATCGGGATCGCACCCAGGAGCACCTCATTGCCCAGCACCATCGCGCCGGTGAAACAGCGGCGGTTGCGGAAGCGCACCTCCACCGGCCCCACATACGGCACCGTGCGGCGATGTCCATCGGCCAGCACCACTTCCCGCCGCTCCAGTTCCGCCAGGCTGAGCTGAATCGCCAGGTGCTCGGGGATGGACAGATGCACCGCACCGCTGTCGGCCAGGGCCGACACCTCCATCGGCGCCAGATCAGGGCGGGTGGGGTTGCTGAGCGAGAAGGTGCCGCGAATGAGTCCCCTCGCTTCAAGGTCGCCACAGCGCTCACTCCCTGATTCCTTCACGCCGCCCAGATCTCCTCCAGCTCCAGCACAAGCCCCGGCAACACGTCGCCGCCCTCCAGCCGCATGGCGTCCTCCAGGCGCTGCGGCTCCAGCGGCGCGCCGGCTGCGGGGCTGGCCTGCCAGATCTCCACGGCCCGCTGCTCCGGGAACAGCAGCCAGCCCAGCTGGGCGCCATTGGCTTGGTAGAGGGCCATCTTGCGGCGCAGGGCTTCGGCGCCTCGGGGGCCCTGATCGGATGGACTCACCAGCTCGATCACCAGGTCGGGGCAGAGGGGCGGGAACGTGCGGCGTTGCTCCGGGCTCAGCGCCTGCCAGCGCTCCAGACGTACCAACGCCGCGTCGGGGCTCAGCACCGAGCCATCGGCGAGGCGGAAGCCGGTGGAGCTGTCGAACACCTGCCAGCCGCCGTGGCCACGGGCCCAGTGGACCAGCTGATAGGCCAGGTTGCTGTTGCGAGCACCGGTCTCGCCTCCGGTTGGCGTCATCGTGATCAGCTGGCCATCAGCCGACAGTTCCAGCACCGCATCCGGGTTGGCCGCGCATACCAGGCCGAATTGCTCGGGCGTCAGCCGCAGATCATGCGGGAGCAGCAACGGCACCAGGCCGGTAACGGCAGGTTCGGGCGCGGTTGGAGCGGCAGCAGGTGGAGCGATCGTCATCGCACCGACGGGGCGTGGCCTTCAGGCTAAGTGGGCTGGCCCACTGTGCCGGTGGGGGAGAGGCCAGGGCCAACCACCCGGCTCGCACGCGGCAGGAATCCCCGCGTGTGCATGCAAACTGCATGCAACATCAGTACATTCTTGAGGAGCCCCTCGGCGCGCTTCATGCCATCGCTGCAGATCCGCGACCTGCCTGAGCCGCTGCACCGGCTGCTGCAGCACCGCGCCCAGGTTCACAAACGCAGCCTCAGCCAGCAGGCCCTGGCTGATCTGGAGGCCATCGCCGGCGGGGATTCACGCGAGCGCCGCCGCCAGGTGCTTGATCGCATCGCCCAACGCGGGCCGCTCTCCCCGTCGCTGTCAGCCGCCCTGAGCGGGGATCTGGCGCCGGAAGACCTGATCCGAGCCGACCGCGAGCGCTGATGGCCCTCGCCTGTGTACTCGATGCCTCGGCAGCCGTGCGGCTGATCCTGGGCGATTCCGCCACAGCGGAGCTGGCGGAGCCGATTCGCAAGGCCGCCCTGGTGCTGGCACCGGAGCTGATGCTCCCCGAGGTGGCCAACACCCTCTGGAAACTGCAGCGAGCCGATCAACTCGCCGGTCTCGATCCCCAGCAGCTGCTGCTCGATGCCCGCGAGCTGGTGGATCGGCTGGAGCCGGATCGCCACCTGCAGGCCGAGGCCCTGGCTCTGGCCAGCCACCTGAACCATCCGGTCTACGACTGCCTCTATCTCGCTCTGGCCCGGCGTGAGGCAGCACCGTTGATCAGCGCGGATCAGCGGCTGCTGCGTCTGGCTGAACGGGTGTTGCCCTGAGCCTGGGCGACGCCTCACGCCGCCCACACCTCCCGCTGGAACTGCTGCAGAACCCGATCGAGCTCGCCGCCGAACAGCTTGTTCAGGCGTTGCCAGCCGCCCCCCTCGCGGCGGAACAGCAGGGCGTCGTCATCGAGCGCTTCGCGATCCACGATCGTGATCGCTTTGGTCTGGTTGGCGATGCGTTGCAGCCACTGGCGTTGGGGCGTGCTCCAGCTGCGGGAGGCCAGGATCCGCTGCAGGGCCTTCTCCACCCGCTGCTCGTAGGGCACCAGCGGATCACCGAGGGCCGCCTGGCGGATGTAGCCCATGATCGAGGCGGCCATGTCCTGGTTGGTGGTTTCACGCCAGGCCATGGCCAGGGTGGCTTCGTTGTAGCCCTGCTGATCGAGGGCCAACCTCAGCTCCCGAAGATCCTTGCGGGTGAGTTCCCAGGGCCGCTGCAACACAGTGGTGAGGGCCGGCAGCTGGTTGCCGGGATCGCGCACGAAGGCCGTGAACCCCTCCAGGTAGTCCTCCGGGCGGGTGGCCTCGCCATAGCCCCGCTCGATCGAGCGCAAGCTGTCGTCGTGCTCGGAGACAAACTGGGGCTGGCCCGGCCCTTGCCACTTCGCATCCAGCAAGTCGCCCAGGCCGGCGATCGTGCCCAGCCAGCGGCGGGCTTCCGCCAGCGGCAGCCGCTGCAGCCGGCTGATGAACGCGGCGGGTTCCTCCCCGGTGAGCCGCCGAAACTCGGCCTCGGCGTTCTCGCTGAGGTGCCGCTGCCGGCGGCGCAGCTTGGCGATCAACTGATCGCGCACCAGTTCACTGTCCTCCCCTTCGGTGGCGCTGAGCTCGCCGATCAACTGGGCGAAGCTGATCTTCGGGTTCACCACCACCGGCTGCATGTCGGTGAAAGGCCTGAGCGCTTCATAGATGCCCACCGCATCGAAGATGCGAAAGCTGTCCTTGCCGATCGGCTCACACAGACGCGTGGCCCGGCCGATCATCTGGTCGTAGAGGATGCGGCTGTTCATCCGGCGCAGGAACACGATGTTGCAGATTGCCGGCACATCCACCCCGGTGCTGAGCAGATCCACCGTGACGGCCACATTGGGACAGGCTTCGTTCTTGTAGCGGCGGATCAGCTCCTTCGGCCTGTCGCTGGCGCCGGTGATCTTGGCCACCGCGTCATCCTCCACGCCGTCGTAACGCTGCCGGAAGGCCTCCTTCAGCAGCATCACCACCAGATCGGCTGGGCATCGGTGGCACAGAAGATCAGCGTTTTCTGGGGCGACAGTGGATCGAGCTCATTCGCCAGCACCTCACACACCACCCTGTTGAAGGGCTCGGTGATCACCTGCCGGTTGAACGCCTCCACCTCGAAGCTCAGCTCATCAGGGGTGGTGAACAGCTCGATCTGGGCCGTGCCGGGATCGTAGGTTTTCACCTCCTCACCGGCCGCCCAGCGGATGCCTTCGCTGGAGAGCTCCGTGTGGATCCGGATCGGCGGCTCGTGGTCCACCAGATAGACATCCACCACCGCCTCGAGGTAGCTGTACACGAACACCGGCTGCCCGAAGATCTCCACGGTGTGCAACGCCGGGGTGGCCGTGAGGCCGATCTTCACCGCATCGAACGTCTCCAGCACCCGCCGGTACTTCGACACGTAGTCGTTGAAATCCCGGAACCCCAGCTCGCGCTCACTCAGCTCCCGATCCAGCAGGTAACCCCTGTGGCATTCGTCCACCACGAGCAGGTCGTAGGTGTCCACCGTGGGTTTGTCGTCCTCGCCGCCGAGCAGCAGGCGCTGCACCATCGCCTGCACCGTGGCGATCTGCACCCGGGTGTCGGAGTCGGTCTCCCGCTCCCCCAGTTCCTTGATGCCATAGATGTCGGCGAAGCTCTGCAGGCTCTCCATCCGCGTTTCCTTGAAGGCATCGGCGGCCTGGGTGCCCAGTTCCGAGCGATCCACCAGAAACAGCACCCGCCGGAAGCGCCCGGTTTTCAGCAGGCGGTAGATCAGGGCCACGCAGGTTTTGGTCTTGCCGGTGCCCGTGGCCATCGCCAGCAGGATCTCCCGCTGCCCATCGCCGATGGCGGCTTCGGTGGCCTCGATCGCGCGCCGCTGGTAGGGGCGCAGCGGAAAGCCGTAGCTGAATCCCTCTCGTTGCAGCTGCGCCTGGGATGCGGCCATGTTCTGCCGTGCCAGGGCCTGGAGCCCTTCCGGGGAATACCAGCCATCCAGGGGGCCGGCGAGGTTCTCGGCCCGGCGCAGATCCCGGAACCAGATGCCGCTGCGGGTGCGCAACTGGCGCAGGTAGGGCCGGCCGTTGCTGGCGAACGCGAAGGGAATCCTGCAGTCGCCGTCAGGCCCCCAGCAGCCGCCGCTCAGCTCCGTTTCGGCGCTGGGCTGGAAGTCGCGGCAGTAGCGCTGGGCCTGGGGCAGCACCCCGGCCACGTCCTTGTGGGCCCGTTTGGCCTCCACGGCCGCCAGGGGGGTGAGACCCACGAACAGCACGTAATCGGCCGGGCCACTGCTGGTAGGCCACTCGGCGATCGCCAGGTTGCGGTTCTTCTGGGGCCTGGCGCCGTTGCCATAGCGGAGCTTCTGGCTGTCAGCCTCCCAGCCGGCCTGGCGCAGCTGATCGTCGATCAGCTGGCGGGTGGCAGCCTCATCCAGCTCGATCAGCCCCGTCGCCGTGCGGGCCGCCTGCCTCAGCTTTGCCGCAACCGGAGCCGGCTGACGGGCGGCGGCCCTCTGCAGGGCCTGCAGCTGGGCAGCCAGTGCCGCCTTGTCGGCTTCGGCCAGCTCGGCGAGCCGTTCCCATTCCTGCTGGTCGTCCAGGGCCTGGCGCAGCTCCTCGCTCTCCTGGGCAGGTTCCCGGGGCGGCTGGAACGGGCCGCTGCGGAAATCGGGCTCGGAGAAAGTGCGGTGAAACCACACGCCCAGCTGCCAGGCGATCCGCAGGGTGCGCAGGGCGGTGGCGTGATCGCCGTGGAGATCGTGGTTGGCGAGGTTGCCCTTGCGCCGCAGCACATGGAACAGCTCCGCCACCTCCCGCTCCAGCACCCCATCGGCCTCCAGGCGCCGCAGCAGCATCTGCTGCGTTTCCTCAACCGGCGTCTCCACGCCGAAGCGCGAGGCCACCTGCTGCGCCAGCCGTTCCCCCAGCTGCCTGAGCTTGAGCAGGGCCGTGTTCGGATCCTCGGGGAAGTAGCGCTCCGCCAGCACGCCGAGCCGGAACAGCTGCTCGTCGTAGCCGCGCAGGTGAGCGAAGTTGGTACTCACAACACCTCCAGCCACTGGTGAATCGTCTTGGCCCTCAGGCGCCGGCGTTCCACCAGGAAGGCGGCGGCGTCGCCGTGCGCATCCCCCATCGCCATGGCGAAGTCGATGACGGAGCATTGCGGCATCGGGCCTGCGATGTCTCTCCAAAGAGTTAGCCGATCTCCGCCGCTTCTGCCCTGATCCCAACGTTGGTGAGGTGTCAATCCCAACAAGGGCGCCCCAATCCGCGGGGAGGGTTCGCCGGTAGAGCAGCCGCACGACGACCCTGCCGCGATGTCCCTGCCCCTCGCCGCCCTGCTACTCACCTTCGCCGGACCCCACACCGTGGACTGGCCTGGTGTGCTCCCTCACGCCACCGCACCCCGGATCCAGGCCTCCTCCGCTTGGCTGGCCCAGAAGCCGATGGGGGCCCTGGCCCCCTCCCTCCAGGGCAGGCCCGTGGTGGTCGACATCTACGCCAGCTGGTGCTCCGCCTGCCGCACCATCGCCCCGACCCTGCGCTCCCTGAAGCAGAGCAAGGCTGGCAAGGCCACCTTCCTCAGCTTCGACGTGTCCGATGCCGCCACCTTGAAGGCGTCCCGCGAACAGGCCCGGGCGCTCGGACTCGGGGCGTTCCTGGAGGCGAACCGCAGCCAGACCTCCCTCGTCGCGGTGATCGACCCGGCCACAGGGGCCACGGTTCAATCCTTCCAGGCGAGCACCGATGCCGGGGCCTACGCCGCGGCGATCAGCAAGGCCCAGGGGATGATCCGGCGATGATCCATGCCTCCCTGCGCCGCAAACGGGCAGCAGTCCTGGGGCTGCTGGCCCTGGCAGCCCTGGCGGCGGTGCCGGGCCTGCAGGGGCTGCAACAGATCGGCGCCCAGCTCGATCAGCTGATCCTGTCGGCGTCGCAGTCCTACGCCGAAAGGTTCGAGGCCTGGAACCCCTCGCCCCTCGTGGTCCCGTTGGCGGCGTTCGGCGGCGGGCTGCTGGCCAGCATGTCGCCCTGCGTGCTGGCGATGCTGCCTCTGAACCTCAGCTACATCGGCACCCTCGGTCCCCTCAGCCGGCGGCAGGCGGTTGTGCGGGTGGGAGGCTTCGTGGCGGGCACGGTCACGGTGCTGAGCCTCTATGGCCTGGTCGCCTCCTTCGCCTCGGCCGTGGTGGTGGACCACCGCGGCCCGGTGCATCTGGCCGTGGGGCTGGTGATCCTCACCATGGGCCTCCATCTGGGGGGGTGGCTGCCGCTGCGCCTGCCCCGCCTGCCTGAACTGCCCCCGACCGGCGGGCCGTTCCTGGTGGGCATCGGCTTCGCCCTGGTGAGCTCCCCCTGCGCCAGTCCGGTGCTGTTCTCGGTGCTGGTCGCCGCTGCCGGCACGGGCTCCGCCACCCTCTCGGTGCTGACGATGCTGAGCTATGCCCTGGGGTACACGGCCCTGATCTCAGCCACCAGCCTCTGGGCTGGCCTGATGGGTGCCTCCCGGAGGCTGCTGCGCCATGGCGCCACGCTCACCCGTTTCAGTGCCCTGGTTCTGCTGGCGGCCGGAGGGATCTACATCCTCCAGGGGTTGATCTGGAGCTTGCGGAATGGGTAGGTGCTGGGGGGAAGCTTCGATCGGTGTGAGCTCGGGCCCAGACGGCAGGACGACCTCAACCGCTGGAGCGACCTGGTGACCATCAACACCTACCCCGCGGTGTGCGACGGCGAAGGGCTGGCCGACGGGGGCGGCACCGGGTTGATCGTCAGCCATCGTCCGTACGGCCAGCAGGCCGGGGAGGCGATGGCGGCCAGGCTGAGGGCCAGCGCATGAAGGAGCCGCCGGTGAAGCGCCCCACAGGTGCTGATGGTGCACCGCTGACTCCCCATGCTCGACACGACCAGGGAGCGGAAATGAGCGGAGCCGATGGCCATCGTGTTGATCACCGCCGCCCATCGCCACGAGGCTCACGGCTGCACAGGCCATGCCTGCTTCGGGTCCATCGCCACAAACAGCGGCCCGAGGGGGATCACCCCAAGCTGTCCCTGCTCGATCCGCTGCAGACCCGGCGGCAGGCCCTGTTCCGGTCCGTAGACAAGGTGTGAGCTCTGGGCTGGTGGGGCGCACCTAAACCCGTAGCGGCCTCACACCTCCTTGTCACGGAACAAGCTCCTGAGACAGAACGCTGCCCCTTGAGTGGCAGGCAGGAAGCTTGCGGCGGCGTAGCAGGGAGTAGACAGCGGCCTGTCCACTCAAGGGGCTGGTTGGAAAGTGCTCTTCGCCCGTAGCGGAAACCTCTCAGGATGGCGTATCGACTCGACAGATAAGTCAATATCTAAATCAGGCCAATATAGGTGGTCGGCCGTAGGCCGCAGGACGTTGAGGATCTGCTGAATCGTGGCTGCCTTGAACCAGGGAAACGCTGAGTACGGAAGTGCAAGCTCCTCATCATCAAGAAGTATCCAGATGCAATGTCCGGAAACATTGGTGACCTCAGCTCCCAAAGTGGCGGTTCCAAGCATCTGTGATCTCCTTTTGGCGGGACTTGATGAGGCGTTCTGCCTCTTTCACCTCTGATGAGCTTAGCCCAATATTGCGGGCGAGCTCAATGGTTGGTACTAACCAGAATTTAGCCTCACCATCTGGGTGACTGACATGGATGTGAATACGGCTTTCCTCTCTTGAGAAGAAGAAAAACCGAAACTCGCCTTCCCGGAAGACGGTTGGCGACAAGCGGGACCCCCTTCTATTGGATGTTCAGCATAGCGTCAGTTCCCGCCATGGGAGAGCAAATAGCTTCAGAATCACGCCTCACATGCTCAGGACGATGGCTTGGCGAGACGGCTGTTTGCATCTTTCCAACGCCCGGCATCAGCGGCGCGCATGAACCATTGAGGATATGAGGCACGCTGGGGTGCGCGTCCGCTGCATGCCGTTGTTGGACTAAGCCGCTGCGCGGCAGATTCAAATCCACTATAGCCAACTCTACGCAGTACGCGTAAAGAATGCTGGCTTGATTGCAGCATGCATGGGCTGGTGAGCGGATGCCGATCGCCCAGGAGTGTCGCAGTTCCAC
>JBKDPV010000061.1:0-28361 GCA_046342315.1 Cyanobacteriota bacterium | reverse complement strand
CTCCACCGCCTCCTCGGGACCGGTGCACAGGGGTTCGCCGCTGCGGTTGCCGCTGGTGGCCCCCAGCGGCCGGCCGAAAGCCCGGATCAGCAGGTGGTGCAACGGCGAGGCGCCCAGCATCACCCCCAGGGCCGCGCTGCCCGGCGCCACCCCGGGCAGGGCCGCGCCGGCCACCACGCGGCGGCGCAGCAGCACGATCGGGGCCGCCGGATCCCGCAGGGCCTCCTCCTCGCGATCATCGATACGGCAGAAGGGGGCCATCCAGGTCGAATCGGCCACCAGCAGGGCGAAGGGTTTGGCGGGGCGCTGCTTGCGCCGCCGCAGCCGCGCCACGGCCGTGGCATCCGTGGCATCCACCAGCAGCTGGAAGCCCCCCACCCCCTGCAGGGCCAGGATGCTGCCGCCCGCCAGCAGGGCCACGGCCCGATCGATCAGTTCCCCGGGCTCCGGCTGTCGTGGGGCATCGGAATCGCTCCCGTCGGCGTGGCGCCACGCCAGCCGCGGCCCGCAGGCAGGGCAGGCGATGGTTTCCGCGTGGAAGCGGCGATCGCCTGGATCCTCGAACTCGCTCCGGCAGTCAGCGCACAGAGGGAAGGTCGCCAGAGTGGTGTGGGCGCGGCAGTAGGGCTCGGCCGTGGCGATGCTGTAGCGCGGTCCGCAGGTGGCGCAGCTCAGGAACGGATAGCCGTACCGCCGGCCGGCGGGATCCTCGAGCTCCTGCAGACAGGCCGTGCAGGGCGCCCGGTCTGCCGCCAGGGCCGGAGCCACCAGGCCGATCGCCAGGGGCCGGGGCGCCGCCGACAAGATCCGCACGCCATCCTCGGGGGGGCATGCCCCGGCAGGCAGGGGATCGAGCCAGCGGGGGGCCAAAGGCTCCAGCCGCGCGGCCGGCGGCAGGGCCGTGGGCAGATCCGCCAGGAACCGCTCCAGCGCTTCACGTGGTCCCTGCAGCTCCAGCCGCACCCCTGCCGCCACGTTCTCCACCACGCCGGTCAGCCCGAGTCGGCGGGCAAGACGATGCACGCTCGGCCGGAAGCCGACCCCCTGCACCACGCCACGGCAGTCGAGCTGCAGCCGCCGGCTGCCGTTCATCCCGACAGGGCATCCCGCAGCTCCGCCAGCCCCTCACCGCTGCGGGCCGATACCTCCAGCCGCCGGGCGGCGGGCGCCACCCGGGCCACGTTGGCGTGGGTGCGCTCGCGGTCGAAGCCCACCACCGCGGCCAGGTCGTTCTTGCCGATCAGCACCAGATCGGCGGAATGGAAAGTGGCCGGGTATTTCAGGGGCTTGTCCTCCCCTTCGGTCACCGAGAGCAGCACCACCCGCAGGCTCTCGCCCAGGTCGTAGGCAGCCGGGCACACGAGGTTGCCCACGTTCTCGATCACCAGCCAGTCGAGGGAGGCGAGGGGAACGCCTTTGGCCTCCAGCTCGTCGGCGGCCCGGGCCACCATCGACGCCTCCAGATGGCAGGCCTGGCCGGTGGTGATCTGCACCGCCGGCACGCCGGCCTGCCGCAGGCGGCGGGCGTCGTTGTCGGTGGCGAGATCGCCCACGATCACCGCCATCCGGGCGCCGCCGGCGCGGGCGAGAGCCTCCAGCAGCGCCGTCTTGCCGGAACCGGGCGAAGAGAGAAGGTTCACCACCCGCACGCCGGCGTCGGCGAAGCGCTGACGGTTCAGGGCCGCCAGCTGGTCGTTGCGGGCCAGCAGGCGCTGACCCACCGGCACGTGCTCCACCGCCGCGTCGTGGTACTGGGCGGTGGCGTGGTGGTGATGGTGGTGGTGCGGCTCGTGGCGATGGGCCGGCACCGGCGCCGCGGCCGAAGCATCCCCGCTACCGCACTGGCAGTCGCTGCACATGACGTCCCTCCGAGGCGTGGGCGGACGCTGGGGTCCGCTTCAGGCTAGGGAGGCGACAGCTCGCTCACCACCTCCGCCAGGGTGCGCAGACGCTGGGCCAGGCGGGCGGAAGCGGCGGGCCGTGTGCCGGCGTGAAGGGCGACGGCCTCCACCAGATCGGCGAGGTCCGCCAGCCGCCCGGCCCCGGACTCCCGCTCGGTGGACGGTGCCGACGCCACGAAGGCCCGCCGCAGCGCGGCCTGGGCCGCCTCGCCCACCGCTCCCGGCGCGGCCAGCGAACGGTCCACCAGCCCCAGGGTCAGCAGCACCTCCGCCAGCTGGAGGGCAGTCGCCGGATCCTCCTGCTCCCGCGCCTCCGCCCGGGCCCTGGTGGCGGCGGCCCGCAGCTCCGCCAGCAGCGCCGGCGCCGCCCGGCGAGCGGGGTGGGCCACGACCTCGAGCTGATGGCTGCGCCGCTGCTGGGCCGGTTCGTCGCAGCGCCCGTACCAGCGGATCGCCCGCTCCAGTTCCGGGCGCGGATCGGCTCCCGCCGCCGCCCGCAGGCGTGCCAGCAGCTCGTAGCCGCCGGCCAGCTGTGCCGCGCGGGGGCCGTTGCTGCCACCGGCCAGATCCACCAGGGCCAGCAGACGCTCAAGGGACGCTTCCACCAGGGCCGCATCGGCGCCGCGGCGCCCCTGCTCCAGTTCCAGCGCCACCAGCCGCTCCACCGCCTGCAGGGGTACGGCCTTGGCCGCCCGTGGGGCCTGAAGGGCGGCGAGGTAGAGCCGACGGGCCTCGGCGAACCCGCTCTCCCCCAGCGCCGCCTGCAGGTCGGCCCGGGCCAGCTGCACCCCCGCCTGCTCCGGCCAGCCCGATGGGCAGAGCCGGGTGAGCCGCTCAACTTCCGCCATCAGGGCCGGGCCGGCCGCCGCCCCCTCCGCCTCTGCCCGATGGCGCAGGGCGCGCAGCCGCACGATCAGCTCGTCCGGGGTCACCGGCAGCCACTCCTCCTCGCTGCGGAGCACGGCCTCATCCCGGCGCGGATCGAGCACGAAGCCCGGATCGCCGTAGGCCTGGTACGCCCCCCAGGTGCTGGAGGCCGGCGCCTGCGCCCAGGTGGCCCGGCGGGCCTCGAACACCGCCTCGCCGAAGGGTCGGTTGGCCAGGATCCCTTCGTAGAAGCAGCGGGCGAACACTCCCGCCGCCGCGTCGTTCACCGCCCAGCCGCAGGCCACCACCCCCCGCACGCCGATCTGGATCAGCTTGCGGCCCAGGGAGGCGGCGAGCCGATGGAAGGCCACCGGGGTGGAATCGATCGTGCCCAGGTGGCAGCAGTTCAGGAACACCAGATCGGGCACGTTCTCCATCCCCTCGATCTCCGCCGCCCCCAGGAGCATCCCGCCTGTGAGCACCACGCCGCTGCGGCGATCACCGGCGAGGGTCAGCTGATCCTGCACGCCGTGGGCGGCGATGTGCACGATCCTGTAGGGGCGGCGGTAGAGCCGGTTGATCACGTCCAGCGCCGTCTCCGGACCGATCGCCTCCTCCACTTCGTACCCCCCGCGCCGCAGGGTCTCGGCCACCAGCGTCGCCTCCTGTTCCGCCCCCGGCAGGGGGGGCAGGGCATCCGGGCCCGCCTGGGCCTCGCCGGGGAAGACGCGATGGAAGCCGTCGGTGGCGGGGTTGCCGACCACATAGGCCACACGATCGAGGGTCTGGCGCACCCGGGGCCGGTAGGCGGGCTCCACCAGCTGTCGCACCATCGCCACGCTCAGCGCCAGCGGCTTCTCGTCGGCCAGCAGCAGTTCCCACGGCAGGTTGGCGGTGGTGGCATCGAGCACCATCACCAGCCTGTCCATGCGGCGGGTCAGCTCCTTGAACGCATGGGGCACCAGCAGCTGGAACAGGGTGCGACTCAGCTCCGGCGCGTAGGCGGGCTGCATCACCGCCTGACGGATCAGGGCCTCGACCAGGCCCGGCTGACGCTGCTGCACGTTGGTCTCGGCCCGCGCACGCTGGCCCAGGAAGCTGTAGTAGAGCGTGGTGGCGATGCCACCCCCAATGGGATCGGCGTTGACGGTGCCATCCCTCACCACCAGGCGCGGCCAGTAGTCGAGGAGCTGGCCGGCATCGAGCCGGTGGCACCAGCCCTCGCCCCGCTCCAGCTCCACGGCGGCCTCGAAGCGGGTCTCCGGGCGATCCCCGTCGCGCCTGAGCTGAACGGCCAGTCGCCGCAGGGCTCGGGCCGCGCTGATCGCCGTGTCGAGGTAGAGCTCCACGATCCGCAGTCGCGCCACGCGCACCGTGCGGCGGGGCATGGCCGCGTCGAACTCCGCATTGGCGGCCAGCACCCCCCGCACCAGGGCCGCCACCGAATCCTCGATCGAGATGTTGGTGGTGGAGTTGTACCCCAGCAGCAGGGTGGAGAGGGTGAGGTCGGGGTCGTTGCCGGCCGCCTCGCCATCGCGGTCGACGACCTGCAGCAGAAAGCGCAGCGTGCCCACCCGCACGGCCTCGGTGAGCTCGGCGGCACCGAGTTCGCCGTAGGTACCGAGCCCGATCACCACCGCGCCGCGGTAGGCACCGGATCCGGCCTCGTTTCGATCGGGCAGCACCACGGTGGCGGTGCCGACGGGTCCGGCATAGAGGCCGAGGTGCTGGCGCAGGCTCAGTTCGCCATGCACCAGCTCCCGGTCGATCAGGGCCTCGGCGCCGGCGATCGCGTCCTGCTGGTAGTGCCCCACCATCACCGGGGTGTCGCTATGGCGCAGATCCATCGCCACGCAGCTCACCTGCAGCGGGCCGGCGGCGGGCGGCACCGCGCGGGCCCGGGGCTGGCCGCCCACCAGGCTGCGGGTGAGCTCCTCCTCCGAGGGCCAGGGCACCGGACCGGCGTCGTAGCGCAGGGTTTCCCCGGTCTCCGGAGCTTCGGGCGGCACCGCCTCCAGCCGCACCGTGGCCCCGTCGCAGAGCAGATCCTCGAGGGCGGGGAAGTGGGCCGGAGTGTCCGGCAGTCCGCCGTGATCGGCAGGCAGCCGGTAGGTGGCGCCGATGCCCGGGATCCACCCCGAGCGCCAGCTCACCCAGCCGTCGCCGCAGGGCGTGCCCAGCAGCCAGAGGCGTCCGTCCCGGAGCTCCACCCCGCAGGGGGTGTTCGCCGCCTGGCCCTGCACATAGATCACCCGATCGGCATGCCCCTCCGGCAAAGCCGGCCTGGCTCCATCCCGGTCCCACAGCCAGCGGCCCCGTGCCAGCACCGCCGGATCGAGCTGGGGGGCGATCCCGTCACCGAACCAGCGATCCCGGTTCGCCGCCGCCAGGCGGGTCCAGAGGGTGGTGTCGGCGGTGTCGATCGGCGGCGCGCCCTCCACCTCCTGGAAACCAGGCCGCGGCAGCAGCTGCAGGGCCCCCGGGAAGCGGGCCAGGTCGTTCACCAGCTGCTGGAGGCTGTGGCCCCGATCCACCCGCCCGAGGCCGCGGATCACCTCCGACTTGCCCAGAAGGGTCAGCGTCATCAGGTGCGTGCCCTGGTTGGGGGTACCGAGCATCACCAGCCGCGCCCCCTCGCGGGCCATCACCGCCTCCCACACCGCGGGCTGGCGATGCGCCAGGGCGCGCACCACCAGCCCGCCCATGCCGTGGGCGAGCAGCCGCACCGGCGCCCGGCGGTCGGCGGTCTCCTCGAGCAGGCGGCTGAGGTGGGCGGCCAGAAGGTCGGCCAGCTCGTCGAGCGGCTGGCGCCAGTCGTAGGCGAAGGGGGCCAGCCGATGGCTCCGGCCCAGATGGCAGCAGAGATCGCCATAGGCAAGGGCGAAGGGGCGCTCCGCCGTGATGACGCCCGCCTCCATCGGTCGCAGCGGCTCCAGGCCCTCCCGGGCCACCGCCTGTCCGTCGAACCAGATCCGCTCACCACCCGGCGTGCGCCGCAGGTGCGAGGCCAGGAACTCCGGCACCAGCACCAGCACCGGCGCCTCTGCCATGGTTCCGCCCCGCACGGCAGGATCGGGGATCTCGTCCACGGTCGCGGCCGCCGTCCGCTCCGCCAGGGGAGGAGCCAGGGGCGTGAAGTCCGACAGTTGGAAAGGATCAGGGGTGATCAGCCAGTCCTGAACCGCCCGGCGCACCACCGGATCAGCGCCGTAGCGGAAGTGGGCCACCCGAGGCCCCCGCTGCAGCAGCAGGCGGGCCCCTACGGCGGGAGCGATGCCCGCCAGCATCGCGTCGGTGTCGACCAGCAGGTCGTTGGGATGGAGCTGGAAGAAGGCGGCATCGCTGAGCAGCAGGGCCAGGCGCCGCACCAGATGGTCGCCCTCCACGTCGCCGGCCACCACCGCCATGGCCAGGGCCGGCCGGGGACGGACCTCGGCCAGCAGCCGGCCCATCGGCGCATCGGGCAGCATCGCTTCGATGCCCGGCACCAGGGCGGGGTTGGTGCGATGGCGCACGATCTCGAGCACCACACGCCGGGCGGCCCCGTAGATCGGATTGCCGGCCAGCACCGGCACCATTCCGATCAGACTCAGCAGACAGGAGAGAAAGCCGTCGAGGTGGGCGCTGGCCAGGCGGGTGCCCCGGGCCGGTGCCGCCACCCGCACGTAGCGCTCGATCCGCAGGGCCCGCTCCCGCAGCAGGCTGCGCAGGTTGCGCAGCTGCTCACGATGCTCGGCATGGGCCTCGCCCAGCTCGGCGGCCAGCCGCTCCCGGTCGTCGCTCTCGCCCGCGCCGATCTCGGTGGGCAGGCGCCGGAAGCCTTCGATCAGGCCATCGTCGATGTCCTCCAGCGTCAGCAGATCGCCCACCAGGCCGCCTCGGCAATGGGTGAGCAGGGCCACCCGGGCACCCCGGGGCAGCACGCGAGCCAGGGCCAGGGCGTTCTCGATCGGGCCTTCCGAGAAGGTGCGGTGCTCGAAGGCGAAGATGCGATCGCCGTAGTGGGTGCGCACAGCGCGCCACAGGGCCGGATCGGCACTGCGCAGGTCGCCGAAGCTGCCCTCGCTGCTGGAACCCACCCCGTGGATCAGCACCAGCAGGGGCCCCTGGGCTGCTGCCGCCGTCAGCCGGGGATCCCCTTCGTCGCAGCGGTCGGCATCCGTGGGCTGCCCCTCGCTCCAGCGATAGAGCCCCGGGGCCACGGGCAGGCGCTGCTCGATCGCCGCCATCAGCGCCCGGGTTCCCCACCACGACACCCCGAGTTCGGCGGCCCTGCGCAACCGCTCGCCGGCCACCTCCCCCAGGCGGCGGCGGGCGAAATCCAGGGCCCGCTCGCGGGCTTCCTCCAGGATCGCGTCCACCCCCAGATCGAGGCGGAACAGCCGGCCCGTCACCAGGCCGGCCAGCTCCCCCGCCAGACCCCTGTCCGCCACCGTCGGGGCCTGCGGACCGGTGAAACGGCGCTCCAGCGCGCCGGCGGTGGTGATCAGGGTCAGCCCCTCCTCCAGCTCCAGCAGCACCACCTGCTCGGCAGGCAGGTCGATGGTCTCGGCCTGGCCATCGCGAGCAAGGGAGCCGAGGGCGAAGGCCTGCTCCACCCGCACCAGACCGGCCGGCAGGAAGGGATCATCACCACCGTCGGCGCCGGAGCGGAGCGTCCCCAACCCCTCAGGCAGGGTGGGGCCGCTCAGGGGGGCTCCCAGCAGCCGCAACGGTCGTGGTGAGGAGGTGGACGTCACTGGAGCACCGGCGAGGCCAGCACCTCCTGGCTTCCCATCAGCTGAGGTGTCTGGGTGTACGACGCCGCGGGCAGGTAGCGGCGGATCGCCGCATACCACTGGGCATAGGTGGCGTCGGCCGGCAGCCTGCGCAGGGTTCTCAGGGCGTAATGGCTGAAGGCGCCGTTGGCCCGTCCGGCGAAGCGACCGTCGTAGCTGAAGCGCTCCGGGCCCTCCTCACAGCCCGCCATCAGCAGGTCGCCGGCACCGGTGACGGCCCCGGTCCAGGGGGAGCGGGTGGCGCTGATGGGGAGCGAGAAGAGCGGTTGCCGATCACCCCCGCGGGGCAGGGCCACCTCCGGCAGCCAGGCTCCCATGGGCAGGAAGCGGGGCCGGGGGAGATTGGCTGCCGGCGACGCCGGCTGGCGCAGCAGCGTGCCGGAATGGCAGCTGTCGGAGATGAGCACCAGGCGCACGCCGGGGCCCCGGGAAGCGAACAGGGTGCGGATGTCGTCGTCGATCAGCACCTCCCCCCCCCGGCCGATATCGAAGGGGCAGAGAGCCTCGTCGAAGCCGTCGGCCTCATCGCCGTCACGGTCGGGAGCGATGGTGCCGTGGCCAGAGAAGGTGATCACCACCAGATCACCAGGTGCGGCGGCCTGCAAGCGCTCCCGGATCGCCTGCACCATCGCGGCCTTGGTGGCCTGGTCGTCGAGGAGGGTGTGCACGAGAAAGCCGCGCTGCTGCAGCTCCGCCGCCCAGTCGTTGGCGTCGTTGACGCAGCCCGCCAGATCACTGGCCGTTCCGGGGTAGTCGTTGATGCCGATACACAACGCCTGTCGGACCATCTCTCCTCAGCGGCGGCAATCGGACCGTGGCAGCCATCTTCGGCAGGAGGAAGGCTGACGGCGCGGGAGTCATGGAAAATCTTCTGCTGACGACTGGGACGCAACGGCGGGTTTGCCGCTGCCCTCCTCCACTTCCAGCGAGCGCAGCTCCAGCTCCCGGCCCTGCAGCAGCTCCAGGCTGATCGCTCCGCAGCGCGGACATTCGCAGGTTCCCTGCGGTGCCGGAAACGGCTGGGCGCAGGGGCTGCAGAAACACACGGCGGGAACCGTTTCGATCACCAGCCGGGCCTCCTCGGCGAGCGTTCCCGCCATCACCACCGTGAATGCGAAGCGCAGGGCCTCCGGCTCCACCCCCGCCAGGCTGCCGATCCGCAGGGTGATCGCCACGATCTGCCCGCCCCCATGCCGGCTCGCCTGCTCCAGAGCCTGATCGCGCACCGCCTCCATCAGGCTCAGCTCATGCATGGCCGCTGCCTCCCGTCTCGTGGAGCCAGTCGTGCAGCAGCTGGCGGGCGGCCGGCAGCTGGCGGAGCAGAGCGGCGGAGAACTGCTCCCCGTGGGGGAAGGCGAAGGCGGGAACCAGCAGCTCCTGCGCCCTCACCACTGCGCCGAACAGCAGCTCCGCCACCTGCAGCAGCTGAGCGGGCTCGAGCCGATGGCTCTCCACCGCCGCGCCGTCGCCGGCTGCTGCGACCCGCCGGCGGCAGGGCCGGGCCCCGGCCGGCGCCTGCCAGGCATCCACGAACAGCACGCGCTGCGCGCCCACCAGCTCGGTGGCCAGATCGGGCGTGAGCTGGTGCACCGTGCGGATCCGCAGACCCGGCATCTGCAGGTGTTCCACCAGGAACGGGCCCACCCCATCGTCGCCGCGCAGGGGGTTGCCGATGGCGATCAACAGATCCGCGCCTGCGGCGCCCGCCGCCGCCCCGCTCATCCGCGGCAGCGCTCGGCCAGCAAGCTGCCATCGGCGGCGCGCAGCTCCAGGCGCAGGGGCATCTGGCCGGCGGCGTGGGTGCTGCAGGAGAGGCAGGGGTCGAAGCAGCGGATCCCCGCCTCCACCCGGTTCAGCAGCGGCTCGGGGATCGTGGCGTCGGCTCCCACCGGCCCGGTGATGTACTCCCGCGCGATCTGGGCCACGGTGCGGTTCATCGCCAGGTTGTTCTGTCCCGTGGCGATGATCAGGTTCACCCGCTGGATCAGGCCGTCGTCATCGACCCGGTAGTGGTGGAAGAGGGTGCCGCGCGGCGCCTCGCTCACCCCCACCGCCTCGTTGCGGTTGAGCGAGGCGCGCGAGCGCACCCGCCCCGTCATCAGCTCCGGATCGTTGACGAGCTCCTCGATCGCCTCCAGGCAGGCCACGATCTCCACCAGCCGGGCGTGGTGATAGGCGAACGACGAGGTGGCCACCCGGCCGCTGCGGGCCCGCAGGTCGGCGAGTTCGGCATCGGCCCAGGGGGTGCCGATCGCATCGCACACGTTCAGCCGGGCCAGGGGCCCCACCCGGTACATGCCCTCCGGGTAGCCGAGCGGGCGGTAGTAGGGGAACTTGAGATAGCTCCAGGGCTCCACCGCCTCGCCCAGGAAGGCGTGGTAGTCGTCCTCGCTCAGGCCGTCGGCCACGATCGTGCCGTCGCTGGCGCGCACGCGGATCGTGCCGTCGATGTGCTCCCAGCGCCCGCCCTCGCCCACCAGGGAGAGGAAGAGGCTGGGGAAGTCGCCGAATACCCGCTGCTCCCGCTGCAGCGGCCCGTCGAGCAGGCGCTTGTAGAGATCGAGCGCCAGCCGCACGGTGGCCCGGGCCTCGGGCAGGCGATCGAGGATCCAGGCCTTTGCCTCGGCGCTGAGGGGCGTGCGCACGCCGCCCGGCACCGCCCAGGCGGAATGGATCTTGCGCCCCCCCAGCAGCTCCAGCACCTGCTGGCCGAACTGGCGCAGGCGGATGCCGGCCCGGGCCAGGTCGGGATCGGCGGCCATCAGCCCGAACACGTTGCGTTTGGCCGGATCGCTCTCCCAGCCCAGCAGGAAATCCGGACTGCTCAGGTGGAAAAAGGAGAGGGCATGGCTCTGGGTGAGCTGGGCAAGGTTGAGCAGCCGCCGCAGCCGCGCCGCCGCCGGCGGGATCGCCACCGCCAGCAGCTTGTCGCCGGTCTTGGCGGCGGCCAGCAGATGGCTCACCGGACAGATGCCGCAGATGCGGGCGGTGATGCCCGCCATCTCGGTGAAGGGCCGGCCCTCGCAGAACTTCTCGAAGCCCCGGTACTCCACCACGTGGAACCGGGCATCGACGAGATGGCCCGCCTCGTCGAGGTGGAGGGTGATCTTGGCGTGGCCCTCGATGCGGGTGACCGGATCGATGATGACGGTGCGGGTCATGGCGCTCTCAGGGGGACCTCAGCCGAAACGGAGCATCGACGCTCCTTCCATCGGCGGCAGCTGCCCGTGGAGCAGCGGTTCGATCGCCGCGCGGATGCGCTCCGCCGACGGCGGACAGCCCGGCAGATAAAGATCCACCGGGATCACCTCGTGCAGGGGCAGCACCTTCTCCAGCAGCTCCGGCACGATGCCCGGGGCGAAGGGAAGCTGGGCGCCCCGGTCGGCCAGCTCCACGTAACCGCGCTCCAGCACGGCCTCCGGTCCGGCGAGCAGGTTGCGCAGCCCCGGCACGTTCGCCGTCACGGCGCAGTCGCCGAACGACACCACCATCCGGCTGCGCTGGCGCAGGGTGAGGGCCAGCTCCAGGTTGTCGACGTTGGCCACCGCCCCTTCCACCAGGCAGAGATCCACGTTCTCCGGGAAGGTCTTCACGTCGCTGGCGACCGGGGAGAACACCACCTCGGCCCGCTCGGCCAGATCGAACAGGAACTCATCGAGATCGAGGAACGACATGTGGCAGCCGGAGCAGCCCGCCAGCCACACGGTGGCCAGGCGCAGCTTCGCCGGAGCCTCGGCAGGGGAGGGGGCAGCGTCAGTCATTGTTTCCGGGGCGCTCACTGGTTCCTCCATTGCTGTTGCTCGCGGGCCCGCCGCAGCAGTTCCGCCCGCTCGGCGTGGGGCTGCTTCTCGGCGGTGGTGTCCTCCTTGCGGAAAAGAGCGCCGGTGGGGCAGACGTCGACGCACTTGCCGCAGGAGGTGCAGGCCTCCACGTCGCCCCAGGGCTCATCGAGGCCGGCGATGATCGTGCACTGGCTGCCGCGCATGGCCACGTCCCAGACGTGCGCCCCCTCGATCTCGTCGCAGACCCGCACGCAGCGGGTGCAGAGGATGCAGCGGTGGTGATCGAGGGCGAACAGCGGATGGGAGGCATCGACGTGGCGATGGGGGTAGCGGTAGGGGAAGCGGGAGTGGTCCATGCCCACCTCCACCGCCACGTCCTGCAGTTCGCAGTCGCCGTTGGCGACGCAGAAGGCGCAGATGTGGTTGCCTTCTGAGAAGAACAGCTCCACCGCCATGCGGCGATAGCGCTGCAGCTCCTCGGTGTCGGTGCGGATCGCCATGCCTTCGGCCGCTTCGGTGGCGCAGGCGGGCAGCAGGCGGCCGCCAGCCTCCGGGGCCACCAGGCAGAGGCGGCAGGCGCCCACCGGCGTCAGCCCCTCGAGATGGCAGAGGGTGGGCAGCTCCACGCCGGCGGCGCGGGCGGCCTCCAGCAGGCTGGCGCCGGCAGGCACCGCCACCTCCTGACCATTCACCCGCAGGGTCACGACGCTCATGGCGCGTACCCCCGGGTCTCGCCGTCGGGGCCGACGGTGCAGGTGTCCGGCGGCTCGCAGTGCGAAGGCTCCCGCAGGGCCGCCTCGTACTCGTGGCGGAACCAGCGCAGGGTGCTGAGCACCGGATTCGGCGCCGCCTGGCCGAGCCCGCAAAGGCTTGTGGCCCGCACCATGCCGCAGAGCTCCTCAAGCCGCTCCAGATCGGCCGTTTCGGCCCGGTGCTCCACGAAGCGGTCGAGCAGCTCGGCCAGCTGCACGGTGCCGGCCCGGCAGGGCAGGCACTTGCCGCAGCTCTCGTTGACGCTGAAGCGCATGAAGTGGCGGGCCACCACCGGCATCGAGGTGGTCTCACCCATCACCACCATGCCACCGGAGCCCATCATCGAGCCCAGCTGCAGCAGGCTCTCGTAGTCCACCGGCGTGTCCAACCGCTCCGCCGGGATGCAGCCGCCGGATGGACCGCCGGTCTGCACCGCCTTCACGGCACTTCCATCGGGCACGCCGCCGCCCATCTCCTCCACCACCGTGCGCAGAGGCATGCCCATCGGCACCTCCACCAGGCCGGTGTGGCGCACGGCTCCGGAGAGGGCGAACACCTTGGTGCCGCGGCTGCCCTCGGTGCCCATCGCCGCGTACCAGTCGCCCCCTTCCCGCAGGATCGCCGGCACGGCGCTGAAGGTTTCGACGTTGTTGATCAGCGTGGGGGCGCCCCATAACCCCGACTGGGCCGGGTAGGGCGGACGGGGCCGGGGCATGCCGCGCTGGCCCTGGATCGAGAGCAGCAGTGCCGTTTCCTCGCCGCACACATAGGCTCCCGCCCCCACCCGCACCTCGATCGTGAGGGTGAAGTCGCTGCCGAAGATGCCGCGGCCCAGCACTCCCTTGCGGCGGGCCTGCTGCAGGGCGAGGCGCAGGCGTTCGATCGCCAGCGGATACTCCGCCCGCACATACACGTAGCCGCGATCGGCCCCCACGGCGTAGGCGGCGATCGCCATCCCTTCGATCAGCCGGTGAGGATCGCTCTCGAGCACGCTGCGGTCCATGAAGGCACCGGGATCCCCCTCGTCGGCGTTGCACACCACCATGCGTGGGCCCGGGGGCTGGAGGGCCACCGTGTCCCATTTGAGCCCCGTGGGGTAGCCAGCCCCGCCCCGGCCCCGCAACCCGCTGCGGCGCACCTCGTCGCGCACCTGCTTGGGGGTGAGCTCGGCCAGCACCCGTCGCAGCTGGTCGTAGGCGCCATGGGCGAGGGCATCATCGATCGATTCGGGATCCACCTGGCCGCAGGTCTCCAGCACCACCGGCCGTTGCAGGCGGAAGAAGGGATGGTCGAGGTCGAGGCGATGGGGTTCCATCGCCGCGCGGGCCCCGGCGGCTTCGGCCCCTTCCTCCCGCACCGCGGCCAACAGATCGGTGGCCCGCTCCGGCGGAACCCCCCCGTAGAGGCGGGTGCCCTCCGGGCCGTCGCACGCCACCAGGGGCCCGCGCCCGCACAGACGCAGACAGCCCACCGACTTGATCGTGAGCCCGGCCGTGGTGTCGGCGGCCCCTTCACGAGTGCTGTGCAGTGCCGCCAGCAGGGCCTCGCCACCGGCCGAGCGGCAACCGCTGGCGCCGCAACAGCGCAGCTGCCGAGCGGGCGGCTCCGGCTGGAGAACGGGCATCCGGAAGCGGGAGCGCTGTCCCCGTGTTAGCTACGACTTCCGCGGCTGGCTGCCGCGTGAGGGAACGCCAGCCGACTCAGGTGGTGGGAGGCCTCGGGATGCCGGCCGCATCGAGCTGGAACTCCAGCTCCTCGCGGCGGTCCACCGGCAGCTTGGTCAGCAGAACCCCGTCCACCACCACCACCGGCGCCTGGCCGCATGCCCCCAGACAGCTCACGTGCTGCAGGGCCCAGGTGCCATTGCCGGCGGCGTCATCGAGATCCACCCCCAGCCGGGTCTCCAGACGTCGCGCCAGCTGGGCGCCGCCGCGCACGAAGCAGGCGGTACCCAGACACACGGCGCAGCGATGGGCGGTGGGGGGCTCAAGGCGAAACAGGTGGTAGAAGCTGGCCACGCCGTAAACCCGACTGAGCGGCAGGCGCATCAGGGTCGCCACCTGCCGCAGAGCCTCCGGCGACAGATAGCCGTGGAGCTCCTGCACCTGGTGCAGCACCTCGATCAGGGAATCGGAGCGGGCCCCATGGCGCCGCACCACCTGGGCCAGCGAAGCGGCGGTGACGGTCACGGCAGAAACTCGAGCGAACCCTGGCCTGGTGCTAGCAGGAAAGCCGTGAGGGGTCAGCGCCTAACCGTGCGGCCGAGCTGATCAGAAGGCATCGGGGTCGCGAACCCGGCACACCGCTTCGGCCGCAGGATCCCAGCCCACGGCACGCAGCAGCTGAGCACGGCCCTGATCGCGCAGGGAGCGCATTTCGCTCTCCGGCCGGTTGTCACCGGTGATCACCGGCATGCCCTCAATGGCCCAGCCTCGGCTGCCGATCAGGATGCGGGCGATCGCCAACGTGCGGTCGAGGTGGGCCGGACTGGTGACGACGGTGAGGCGGCCGGGGGTGCGCCGCTGTCGCAGCCAGCGGTCCAGGGCGGCGATCTGGCCCACAGTGTCGCAGCCAGCGGTGAGGGCCACCATGCCGCGTTCATCGCTGGGCCAGCGCCCCTGGCTGACCAGATAGGCCCGGTTCTCCGCCTGGCTGGAGGTGCGACCCTGCAGCACCAGCACAGAGCCGGGACGCTCGCGCCACACGGTGATGGCGCCGATGGTGCGCTGGGGATCTTCCACGAAGGTGGAGATCACCTCGTCGGGGCCGCGGCTTGTGCTGTTGGCCAGCCCCGGAACGGCCGTGCTGATCCAGGGCCAGAACCACCACAGCGCCAACAGCCCACCGACCGCAGGCACGGCAGGCCAACCGCGGGCGAGCTTGCCAAGAGTGGTGACGAGCTCCAGGGTGGGCCGAACCAGATAGCGGAAGAGCGGAGAACGGCGCCTGCGTCGACGCACCTTCACCTTCACGAAATCGCCTTGGTGGGGGTGGTGAAGACCGGAGGAAGGATTGTGCTGAGGGCTGCCGTTGAAGATGGGCTCGAAGTCAGGATCGGATTCGGGCGGGAATCCAGAGTTGGAATTGGCAGGTCCCCCTGACATCGGAAGTCAGCCAACCAACGACGCCCACGTTAGCCGGGCTCTCCCAAGAGTTCAGCGGTTGAGTCCTTCCATCCGCCAGGTCACGAAGGTTCCCACCGGGCTCCAGAGCAGATACGGGATCAGCAGCAGGGCGGCCAGCGGCGCCTGCGCTGCCACTGCGATCGCCAGCGCCATGCCCACGATCCAGCCCGCCAGCCCCACCAGCGTGCCGCTGCGCAGGGTGCGGGTGCGGCAGATCAGCCACGTGTAGCTCTGCACCAACACGAGCAGCAGCAGATAGACCGCCATCCGATCCCAGCCGCTACCGGCGTTCCAGGCCAGCAGGGCCGATGCGTAGAAGCAGACATAGATGAGGATCCAGATCGGCGGGATCAGCCGCTCGAAGGTGAGCCAGTTGGGCCGGCGCAGACGGTTGAACCAGGCGAAACCGTCCCGTCCCGGATTGAGAAGGGCGATCACCGCCACCATCACGAGCAGGATCAGCAGGGCAGCCAGCACGATTCGATCGCCGGGATCACCGCCTCAGCCTGGCGGGAACGCGGCCGGGGCGCAGCAAACGACAGCCGCTCCTAGGCTGAACGGTCTTCGTAGGTCCATGCCTTGACCGATGGGCCCTCCCCCCCTGCCCTGCTCGACCTCCACCACCCCCAGATTGCGAAGAAGAGCTTGGTGAGGGCCGATTTCGATCTGCGACCTTTCACCAACAGCTCGAACGCCAGAGGCACATGGCAGGTGCTCAACACCCTTCTCCCCCTGGCACTGCTGTGGTGGCTGGCGATCTGGGCCATCGGCCATGGCTCCTGGCTGCTGATCCCGGTGATGGTTCTTCAGGTGCTGTTCCTCGCCCGCAGCTTCTCGCTGATGCACGACTGCGGCCACGACACCTTGTTCCGCAGCCGCCGCGCCAACCGCTGGGTGGGTTTCCTGCTGGGCGTGGTCGCCGGCATCCCCCAGCTGCCCTGGGCCCAGGGGCACGCCTTCCACCATCGCCACAACGGCGACTGGGAGAAGTACCAGGGTCCTTCAGCGCTGGTGAGCACCGAGGCCTTCGATCGCCAGACTCCAGCACAGCAGCGGCGCTATCGAGGCTTGCGCCATCCGCTGATGCTGCTGCCTGGAGGCTTCTTTTATCTGGTGCTCAAGCCCCGCCTGGCCCTGCTGCTGGGGGTGAGGGATCTGGTGCCTGATGTGATTGAGGCGCTGCAGAACACGCCGCAGGCGAATCTGTTCGCGGTTGTGGCCGGCCATCGCAGCCGCCACTGGCACAGCCCGAAGGAGGGGCGGGATCTGCTGCTGAACAACATTGCCGTGGTCGCGGCGTGGTGGGCGATGGCCTCCCTGATCGGCGCCGGTGCCTTCTGGACGATCTACGCCCCGGTGATGGCCTGTGCGGCGGCGATCGTGATCTGCATCTTCTTCGTGCAGCACAACTTCCCCCACTCCTACGCGCACCGCACCGAGGGCTGGAACGGCATGACTGGGGTGCTGGAGGGAACGAGCAATCTGGAGCTGCCGGCGCTGCTGAACTGGTTCTCGGCCGACATCGGCTGCCACGCGATCCACCACCTGTGCGCGGCCATCCCCAACTACCGCCTGCGGGCGTGCGAGCAGCGCAACGCCGCCCTGCTCACGGGCGTCACACGCCTGTCGCTGCATGACATCCCGGGCTGCTTCGGGTACATCCTCTGGGATCCCCAGGCCGGCCGACTCACCACGATCGACAGTCACCGAGCCGGGCTCAAAGCCGGTGCCCACGCCACGGCTTGACTCTCCTCCTACGGGAGAAACGAACGCCGGCTCAGTTCCCCTGACCCCATGACTGCCTCCGCCGAATCTGGGTTTCGTTGATGGCGATGCAGCAATGCTGCTCGCCTGCCGCTCTTCTCTTGCCGTACACAGTTACGAGGTCCGACTCGCGGGAGAACATCCTTAAACAAAGGATCATGGTCTGCGCCTTCGCTGGCCCCATCGACGGCTAAGGCACCTTGTTCTGATCGGGGCCGCGGGGAGATCCGGGCACCAGGGGATCGAGGTGGTTCGCCGCATGCGCCACGGGAATCATGAGCACGATCGCCAGGGAGCACTGCAGCCACTGCTGCAGGGTGAGCGCTGCGGTGCCGAAGAAGGCGTGCATCGGCCCCCACTGGCTGAAGAGCACCTGCAACAGCACGGCAGCGGCAAGGCCCAGCAGCAGTGACGGTGTCCGCCACAACGCCCGAGCCAGCAGGCCCCAGCGCCAGGGGAGGTGGCGAGCCACCTCGCTGAGGCTGATCAGATAGGCGAACCGTGAGAGCACCAGAGCCTGCACCGCCATGGTGCGGGCGATGGCGGGATCGCCGTAGCGGTCCTCCGCCCAGAAGAACATCGCAAAGATCACCAGCCAGCTGAAGGCCGACACCAGCAGCAGTCGGCGCAGAAGAGGGCCATGGAGCAACGGACGATCCGGGCGTTGCGGCGGCATCGCCATCAGGCCGGGCGCCTTCGGCTCGAAGGCCAGCGGCAGCGACATGGTGAGGGAGTTGACCATGTTCAGCCACAGCACCTGCAGCGCTGTGATCGGCAGCTCCAGACCCAGCAGCGCACTGATCAGGATGGTGAACGACTCACCGCCATTCACCGGCAGACAGAAGGCCATCGCCCGGTGCAGGTTGACCGCCACCGCCCGGCCTTCCTCCACGGCGGCGGCAATGGCCGCGAAGTTGTCGTCGGTGAGCACCATCGCCGCCGCCTCCCGGGCGACCGCTGTGCCGCCGGCACCCATGGCGATGCCGATGTCGGCACGACGCAGGGCTGGCGCATCGTTCACGCCATCGCCGGTCATCGCCACGATCTGGCCACCGGCCTGCAGGCTGCGCACCAGTTCCAGCTTCTGCGGCGGCGCCATCCGCGCGAACACATCGGTCTGCAGCACCACCGCATCGAGATCGTCAGCAGGGAGCGCCGCAAGGGTGCTGCCTTCGATCGCGATCGGCTCGGGCTGACTGCCGATTCCCATCTGCCGGGCGATCGCCGTGGCGGTTCGGATGTGATCGCCGGTGACCATCTTGACCGTGATGCCGGCGGCGCGACAGGCAGCGACCGCCCGCGTGGCCTCGGGGCGAGGGGGATCGGCCATGCCCTGCAGGCCCAGAAAGGTGAGATGGTCGGCGATGTGGTTCTGCACCAGAGCGGTCTGCTGCGGCTGGGCCCGGCCCATCGCGAACGCGAGCACCCTCTCCCCCTGGCCCGCCATCGCCTCCACGGCAGCGTGAATCGCCTCGGGATCGAGCGGCTCTCGGGCGCCGCTGCCGGCGCACTGCCAGCGGCAGCGTGGCAGCACGGCCTCCAGCGAGCCCTTCACCAGGATCCGCTCGCTGCCATGCAGCGTTGCCATCACCTGCAGCTCCGCCTCGAACGGCAGGACGTCGCGACGGGGATGGCTCCGATGCGCCTCGGCATGATCGAAACCGGCCCTCTGGGCTGCAGCCAGCAGAGCGGTTTCGGTGGGATCCCCCACCAGCCCCTCCTGGCTGCTGGGCCTGGCGTCACTGCAGAGCAGGCCGGCCAGCAGCAGTTCGCGCAGGGCGCAATTGCGCTGCAACGGGTCAGCCGTCAACGCGCCGGCTGAGGATCCATCCGGCCACAGCTCCTCCAGTGGCAGCCGCTGACCCGCCGCATACAACTCGCGCACCGCCATCCGGTTCTGGGTGAGGGTGCCGGTCTTGTCGGAGCAGATCACCGTGGCGCTGCCCAGGGCTTCCACGGCGGGGAGTTTGCGGATGATCGCGTGGCGCTTCGCCATGCGATGCACACCGATCGCCAGGGTGATGGTCACGATCGCCGGCAACTCCTCCGGGATCGCACTCACCGCCAGAGCCACCGCCGCATCGAACATCTCGGCACCACTGCGCCCCCTGGCCAGGCCCAGCAGCGCGGTGACGATCGACAGGCCGAGCACCAGCCTGAGGATGATGACGCTGAAGCGTGAGAACTTGCGGGTCAGCGGTGTACTGAGGCTGGCACCCTGCTGCATCGAGGCCGCCAGATGCCCCAGTTCGGTGGCATCGCCCGTGGCCACAACCACCCCACGCCCCTCCCCGGTGGTGACGAAACTGCCGGCATGGGCCATCCCGTAGCGCTCCGCCAGCGGCGTGTCCGGCGGATCGGCGTGGATGGCCTTGGCCACCGGCAGGGATTCGCCGCTGAGACTCGCCTCATCCAGCTGCAGATGGCGAACCTTCAGCAGGCGCAGATCCGCGGGCACCCGATCTCCCGCCGAAAGCAGCACCACATCGCCGGGGACCAGCTGGCGGGCATCGAGCCGCTGCCGCCGGCCATCACGCAGCACTTCGGTTTCGGAGCGGATCACCTGGGCGAGGGCACCGATCGATCGCTCGGCGCGGCTTTCCTGCACGAAGCCGATCACCGCGTTGATCACGGTGACGCTCCAGATCACCGCTGCTTCCCTAAGGGAGCCCGTGAGGGCCTTCACCGCACCGGCGATCAGCAGGGCATAGAGCAGGGGTGCATGGAACTGGGCCAGAAACTGGAGCCACAGCGGCCGCTGCCGCTGCCTGGTGAGCTGGTTGGCCCCGCAGGCATCCAGCCGTTCCTGGGCTTCACGGCTGCTCAGGCCCTGCGCGAGATTCACCGCCAGCCGGCTCTGCAGCTCCGCGGAACTGAGGGCATGGGCTCCGCTCAACTGCAGATTCATGGGCGTCGATCAGTGGGCCGAGGCGGTGGACCTTCCGGAGCCTCCCGCTTTCGCAGCCACACCGATCCGGGCGAACAGATCGGTGCTCTCCGGGTTGAGATGCACCACCTCCACCCTGCTGCCGTCGAGCTTGAGGCGGCGGATCACCTGGTCGAGCGTGCTGACACCGCTCTGGTCCCAGATGTGCGCGTCGCCCATGTCGATGGTGACGCGCGCGGGATGGGGGTGCTCATGCGGCTCGAAGCCCTGGCGGAAATAGATGCTGCTCACGAAGAACAGCTGACCGCGGACGCGGTAGAGGCGGTGGTCCGGGGCGAGCAGCTCACTGCTCACCTCGATCACCTTGGCCACCTTGCGGCTGAACAGGATGGCCGCCAGGGCCACACCGGCCAGCAGGGCCACGCCCGCGCTGAGGGTGGAGAGGCGGGTGCGGCCGCCGTAGCCCACGTTCATCACCGACTGCCCCACCAGGGCACAGCCGGCCATGCCGCACAGGGAGCTCACGATGTTGCCGATGCCCTGGCCGCGGGCCTCGGCGTTCTTGGCGCTGCTGCTGTCGGTCAGGTCGTCGAGGATGTCCTGGGTGAGGAAGGTCTCCATCAGGCCCACCAGCGAGATCGCCAGGGCGGTGGGCAGGATCAGGCCGAGGGTGCCCAGCGCCCATGGCACCTGGGGCACAGCGAACCGGGGCAGACCGCCGGGCAGGGTGCCGAGGCTCGCCACGGTGGGAATGTCGAGTCCCAGGCGGATCGAGAGGCCGGTGCTGATCAGGATCGCCACCAGCGCCGAGGGCACGGCGGTGGTGAGGCGTGGCAGCAGGTAGATGATCGACAGCGTGAGGACCACCAGCCCCCACACGGCCGGCAGTTGCGCCGCCGTGACCGTCACCTTCTCGGGGTGGAAGACATCCAGCCCCAGCTGCGGCAGCTGCGCCAGAACGATCAGGATCGCCAGCGCGTCCACGAAACCCGCCATCACCGGCTGCGGCACGAAGCGCATCTGTTGGGCCAGCCGCAGATAGCCCCAGGCGATCTGCAGCACTCCGGTGAGTAAGCCGGCCGCCAGCAGCAGTTGCAGTCCCATGCCCTCACCGAGGGCGTCGCCCTGCTGCACCAGGCCCGTCATCAGCAGGGCGGTGGAGCCGGTGGCCGAGGTGATCACCGCGGTGCGCCCCACCACCACCGCCAGCGTCACCGACAGCAGGAAGGCACCGAACAGGCCCACGCGCGGGTCGACACCGGCGATGCCGGAGAAGGCGATCGCGTCCAGGATCATCGCGAAGGCCACCACCAGGCCCGAGAGAATGTCGCGATGGGGATGGCCTCACCACTCCTTGCGAGAGAAGGTCACGAGATCCGTTGCAGCGGTTGCCTATGGCCTCGAGGGCCCCACCAGCACAACGCGGCAGCTACGGGGAAGTGATCACCATGCGCTCAACCTATCAGGGTTACAACACACACCCGCAACCTCGTTGCCACCAGGGCCCAGGCTGGTCATGCCGCGCTCCGACGTGGTGTGCTGGGTGGGCAAGGCAGGGCAAATGTCCGGATCGACTGGAGCCAGAATCCACCGCTGATTCGTGCCTCCATGCGCGTCACCTTCGCTATCGGCTGGTTGTTCAGAAGGTGTCGGTCGATGTGATCGGTCCTGAGACCGAGCTCAACCCGCCGCAGCCGTTTCCGCGGGATGCCGCTGCAGCGGAGAGCACCGATCGATCGCTCAGGCAGCCCAGGACTCCTGAGCCGGCGGCGCCGCGAGCTTCCGGCTAGCCAGGCCGCTCGGCCTTGCGCTTCTTCGGTTTGGGCTCCGGTCGCACGCGCCACCAGAGGGCGGCGCCCTGCTTGCGGCGCTCCAGCACGAAACCGGGCCGGGGCCGGTGTCCCGTGCTCCAGCCGCGGACGGTGCCGGGGGCCACGCCCAGCAGCTGCGCCAGCTCCGGGGTGCTCAACCAGGCGCCGAGCGCCGCAGCCTCGGCCAGCCCGCGGGCCACGGCCAGGGGATCGAGCGGCGCCGGCGGCGGCACCAGGGTGGCCGCGAACTGGGCCAGAGCCGCCAGGGCATCCCGGCCCCTTGCCGACGTGTCGAGGGTGTCCGCCGGGACCCTCACGGACAGTCCACCGGCCTCCTCGCTCGCATCGGTGGTGGCCATCGCCCCGGGTTCCGTTGCCGCCGAGGCTATGGCGGCGCAGCGTTCACGGGCTGCAGGCGAGCGTGGATGGCCTGATGCTGCAGATCCCGCACCAGCAGGGCGCCGCAGTCGGGGTCCACCGGCAGCTGCAGGCAGCCCCCCCCCCTCACCAGAGTGGCGGCCTCCGCCGGCGACAGCCCCAGTTGGCGGGCCAGGATCTGCTGGAGGGTGAAGACCTGCTCCGATCCCCGCCGTTCCGGCAGCTCCAGGGTGATGACCCAGGCGGGGGGCCTGATCCTGCCCTGCTCCACCCGCCGAAGGGCTGGGAGGCTGGCCAGCACCACCAACTGGTCTCCTTCCCACACCACGGTGCCGGGCGAGGGCATCGTCCGCGGCCGGGGATCCCCGTGGCGCACGAGCGAGAGCACGGTGAGGCCATAGCCGTGATCCAGCCGTGACACGGTGCGCCCCACCAGCGTGTCGCCGGCGCTCACCCGGTAGCGCACCTGCAGCAGGTTCTCGCCCCGGAGCTGCCACACCCCCTCCACCCTCTCGCCGAAGGCCGTGGCCACCGCCACGTCGGCCCCCAGTTCGATCGGGGAGATCAGGCCGGCTCCCCCCAGCAGATCCCCCAGTCCCTCGGCGGTGCCTTCGCTGCGGGCCAGCAGGGCGAAGCGGGCCTCGGGCCAGAGGTTCTGCCCTTGCAGGGTGTGCTGCAGATCGCCCAGCAGCTGCCCCGAGAGCAGGGCCACCGCCCGCACCCGGAAGCCCCGGAGCAGCATCTCCGCCCGCTCCACGGAGGCGACGAACAGGGAGTGGGCGTCACCCCTCTGGTGGCTGTCGTCGGTCTCCACCCGCACCACCACAAGTCGCTCCCGATGCAGTATCCCCGCCACCTGGGTGGCCAGGGGGCCACCACCCACCAGCAGAATCGGCTGTGCCTGGCGGCGCAGCCGGCGCACCCGCCGCACCCCGAACCGTGCCATCAGCAGCTGATCGAGGACCAGGGCCACGAGCACCGCGCTCAGCAGGGTGCCCACCAGCGCGTACAGCAGGGTCACCATCACCAGGACGGCATCGTCGTGGTGGGGACCGCCACCGGCGCCCAGAACCACGTTGGTGGGATCCACGTAGTCGCCCTTGAGCAGCGCCGCCGTCACGAACAAGCCCTGCACCCACCCACCCCTGCCAGCGAAGAGAGGAACGCCGGCCAGGGCGAGCGTGAGAACGGCCGCCACGAGGCCCAGCTGCAGCCGGCTGTGGGTGCGGCACCAGAGAACGAGCCGCTGGAGCCCATCCCTCGGCCGGCGCCACAGGGCGCTCAGCAGCCGCAGGGCATGGTGGCCCGGGCGCGACGGTCCGTCCGGCTGGGGAGCTGCAAAGGTCCGCGGCATCACCACCAGGGAGTCCTCCCCGGCTTCGAGGCGCAGGTGCCGCTGAAAGCGATGGTCCTCCAGGGGGACGTCGCGCACCTCGAAGGCTTCCCCATTCACTTCGAAACGGGCCAGCTGCGGACCCGGCCTCAGGGCCTGCACCAGCGCCCCGGCACTGAGCTGCAGAGGATTGACCACGACCAGCCCGGGCAGACGCTGTTCCAGCAGCGATCCCAGCTGCTGCAGATCACTGCCGGAGCGGATCACGATCTCGGCCGCAGGGTTCAGCAGCCGCACCTGCAGGGCCGCGTCGATGTTGCTGCCACTGTCCGAACTGAGCAACAACACGGAGCGTGCCCGCTCCACCCCCGCCTGCCGCAACACGTGGGGCCTGCGCATGTCCCCGAGCGTCAGCCGGGGCTGTAGGAGGTCCTGCAGCCCCGGCGTGCGCCAGTCGGGAGGGCGGAGATCCAGCACCCGCACAGCGACATCGAACGGCAGCAGGCGGCAGAGCACGGCCTGCCCGAAGGCCCCCAGGCCGCACACCAGGATCGGCGAGCCGTCGTGATCCCCCCCTGCCCCCGTCACGCAGGCGCCAGCAGCAGCCCGCCCCGCTCCCGCCGGATCGCCACCACCCCGGGCCTGGGGATGCGGCCCGCTTCGCCGGAAGGCCAGTTCGACCCCAGGGGCACCTGGCGCAGCTGTTCGAAAGGTTGGCCGTCCCGGTCCCTGAGGGTGTAGGCCTGCACCTCCTCCTGGCCGCTGCTGTGGATGGCGTTGTCCTCGCCCGGATGCTGCACCGCCAGAAACAGGGTGGTCTCGCTGGGGTCGAAACAGGGACCGGTGAGTTCGCACTCCATCGGACCGGTGGCGACCAGCAGGGCGTCACCGGTCGCCGGGCCGCTGGCCGGGAACAGCCAGCAGCCGTTGTTGCCGAACACGTCGGCGCTGCCGTTCACCGCCCCCCGGTCAGTCACCATCCAGACGTTGCCGCGGCGATCGATCGCCAGGTTGTCGGGGTTGGGGAAGCCCATGCCCCCCTCCCAGGGGGTGCCGCCGGTGGCCACCATCCGCCAGCGGAACCCGCCGCCTGGCCTGGCCTGGAGCGCCGGGTCGTCCTGCAGCCGCATCACCCAGCCGTAGGGCCAGCGGCTCTGGCCCGCGGGGCCGTGGAAGATGGCCGGATCCGCCTGGCCGTCGCCATCGGATCCGCCGGCGGTGAAGGTGATCAGCAGATCGCCCGTGCGCGGATCCAGGTCGGTGTCCTCCGGCCGGGCCGCAGGCGTGGCCCCCACCGCATTGCCGGCGAGGTGGGCGTCGATCAGGATCGCGCCCAGCTGTTCCTCGCCGCTGCCGGGATACAGATCCGCCAGGGTGCGGAAGCGCTGCCGGTAGGCCTGGAGCTCGGCGTCGCTGCGCAGCGGCTCGCTGCCGGCCTTGCCGCGATCGCTGTGGGGCACGGGCATCACGGCCTCCAGCCCATGGCCGGCGAAATGCTCCGGCGACAGCGGTTCCACCGGCGTCTCCGGCTGCAGCGGGATCCAGCGGCCGCTGCCATCGGGCAGGAAGCGGGCCACCTCCAGCCGACCGCGCTCCAGCAGCCGGGAGTTGCCGGAATCGCGAGGATCCCGCACCGGATCGGCGCTTACGAAGCGGTAGAGGTGGCCGCCGTGGCGGTCACAGCCGGAGTACACCACCCGCGGCTCGCCGGCGCGGGCCCGCACGGCCACCGCCTCATGGCGGAAGCGGCCCAGGGCCGTGTGCTTCACCGCCACCCGTTCCGGCCGGCGGGGATCGACTTCCACCATCCAGCCGTACTTGTTGCCGACCAGGGCGAAGGGATTGCCCAGTCCCTCCAGGCGGTCGCCATCGAAGCGGAAGGGACGCTCCGCCGGCGACGGCGAGCTGCCGTCGGCGTAGACCGCCTCCACCACCTGGCTCTGGAAGTTCTCCTCGGCGGAGAGCACCGTGCCCCAGGGGGTCTGGCCGCCGGCGCAATTGGCGAAGGTGCCGATCACCCGGTCGCCGAGGCCGTCGTCGTAGCCGAGGCGGCGACGGCGGCGGAACACCGCGGCGGCGGGGCCGGTGCTGCGCAGCCGTTCCTGGGGCTTCTGCCAGCCGCTGAGGCCCGTGATGCGGCGGTCGAAGCGGCCGGGGCGGTGCCGCCAGCCGCCGCCCGATGCCCGCGAGAGTTCGGCCACGCCGATGCCCAGGTCGTCGAGGGCGGCGGTGGCCACCACCAACAGGGGCTGGCGCAGGGGATCGTCAGCCGCGAGGGTGAGGGCATCGACGCGGCCGCCCCGCTCCGCCAGCTGCTGCCGCAGGGCCTCAAACGGCAGCTCCCGGCCGATGACCGTGGCGTACCCGGCGCACCAGGGGCGGGGGCTGACGTACTCGAAGTTCACCGTCAGCAGGGCCCGCTCCCCCTCCAGCGACGTGAAGGCGAGGTAGTCGTTGTTGAAGCCGAAGCGTCCGCTCGCCAGCGGATCGCCCCACTGGAGCACGAGGTCGGCGCGGTAACCCTCAGGCACCCGCAGCCGGTCCTCCACCGCGACCCGGGCGTAGGCGCTTCTCTGCTCGGCGGCGCTGAGGCCGTCGCTGGGGAGGGGCATGGGCCCGCGCAGGGGAGGGAAGGGAAGCCCGGGGGGCCGGAGGCCGGAGCCGGCCGCGGGAGTGGTACCTGGGGTGGCGGCGGGTGGCGCGGCGGCCAGGGTCCGGCCCGCCGCGGCGGCGGTACCGAGGCCCAGCAGCTGGATCAGGAGTGTGCGGCGGTTCATGGGCGGTCCCGGCAGCCCGGGCGATCGGCGGTGAGCAGGGCCAGGCGGCTGGCCTGAAGGGGGCTGAGGTTGTCGTCGCTCACCAGCACCAGGCTGGAGCGACCATCCAGGAGCGGCGGGCCTTCCTCCAGCCCCTCCCAGTTGTCCGGCACCAGGCCGGCGGCGATCAGATCCCAGCTGGCCAGGGGCTTCGCCGGTTCCGTTGCCTCCGGGATGGGCAAGGCATGGAGCTCCAGCCGGATCTCCCAGGTGGTGGGAGCGGTGAAGCGCCGCATCAGAGCCAGCAGCCGATCAGGCCCCGCCGGCAGCAGGTCGGTGAGCCCCCAGCCCCCGCCATCCGGCAGGGCCAGGCTGCCCAGGGGTTCCGGCCGGGGAGCGTCGCGGAGGGGATCCTCGCCAGGCGCCCAGTGCCAGCGCAGCAGCCTCACCCGGTCAGGGGGATCCTGCAGCAGGGGGTTCTCGGCGGCCATAAGCAGCCCCGGGGCCCCATCCGGCAGCGGCAGGGCGATCAGGGATTCGGGGCCGCCATTGCTGGCCAGGCCCTGCCCCGGAGCCGGCTGCCAGTCCGGAGGAAGCGGCACGGCCTGCAGCATGGCTCCCCGATCGGGATCGAAGCGCAGCAACTGGGCCGGACGCTCCCGGCCGCGACGTCCCTCGCTGGCCACCCAGGCCTGTCCCTCCCCCATGACCAGCCCCTCACCATCCATTTCGCCGGGGTTGCCTCCTGGCCCCGGCCCCAGCTCCACCAACCGCTCCAGCCGCAGCGGCCCCGGGCCGCTCAGACCACGCCAGAGGGTGAGGGTGCCGCGGGGAAGATCGCTCAGCAGCCAAAGACGGTCGTCGGCGGGGCTGTAGCGAAGGGCTGAGAAACCGCCGATGCGGCGCTGATCGGCAGTGAACTGGGGCAGCTCGGTCTGACGGACCACCTGCCAGCCGGCAGCCCCACAGGCATTGGTGGGCAGAGGCAGTGACGCGGCCGCCGCTGCCGATGAAACGGGAGCAGCCAGCAGCAATGCGGCCGCCAGGACAACCTCCGGGATCGGACTGCAGAGGTTCTCCATGGCTGCGGATTATTCCGCCGGGCAGCGACGACCACCGCATCGTGCAACACGCGCCGATGTCGGCAAGACGACGCTGGCAACAGCGTCCCTTAACCATCGGGGTCCGGGCCATGGCCACCTTGCGGGAGTGCGCACCGGAGTGGGCGCACGTCCCGCGCCCCCATCCATCTGGGAACTCAAGCCATGCAAGCCACGACCCTCTCCATGAGCGCCTTGGAAGCCTTCGCCGCCATCCCCCTGGCCGCCGTCTGCTGCGATCAGACCTTCGGCAAGGAGGAGGCCCGGGTGATCCGTGAGCAGCTGCTGGAGCGCTCCAGCTACCGGGCCATGGAGCCCTATGCCTTCGGGATGCTGATCTCCAGCCTGCTGAAGCGCTTCCGGGAGGAGTCGTGGCAGGGCCTGATCGCCGCCGCCGCGCCCCAGCTGAACCCGGAGCAGCAGGAGATGGCCTTCGCCCTGGCCTGCCAGCTGATCCACTGCGACCGTCAGGTGGCCGCAGCCGAGCGTGAGTTTCTGATTGCCCTGGCCGACCAGCTGGCGCTCACCCCGGATCGGGCTCAGGGGATCCTGGACGTGTGCGAACTGCTGAACCGGGATTTCTAGGAACCGTTGCGGCGTCGATCGCGGCCTGCAGGGGGTAGGCGAACGGAAACCTGACTGGCGCAACCCCATCTGCCGAGGGCGGCCCCTTGCCGGCCAGCGCGCCGTGAAGGACAGGGCGGAGATCAGGACCCCCTTCCTTCATCGTCCGCTGGTTTCCTTCCTGGTCACGCGCCCGTGGGAGAAGCTGAAACGGGCGGACTGTGACCGGCTGCTGCAACTCCGCGCCCTCAAGGGATGGCTGCCCGAGGCGGTCAGTCGACGCCCGTCAAGGCCCAGGTTCCCAGGGCCTTGACGGAAGGTCTGCGTCGATCCGATCGGTGGAGCCGTTGGATCACCTAGCGCCCGCGATTGGTGAATCCGGGCGAGTGACGCCGTTGTCCTGGCCAACTGCCTTGCACGGTGTTGGACTAAGCCGCTGCGCGGCAGATTCAAATCCACTATAGCCAACTCTACGCAGTACGCGTAAAGAATGCTGGCTTGATTGCAGCATGCATGGGCTGGTGAGCGGATGCCGATCGCCCAGGAGTGTCGCAGTTCCACA
>JBKDPV010000060.1:0-16537 GCA_046342315.1 Cyanobacteriota bacterium | reverse complement strand
CAACATCATTTCCGGCGCTGTCATCCCCAGCAGCAACGCCATCGGTCTGCACTTCTACCCCATCTGGGAAGCCGCCAGCCTCGACGAGTGGCTGTACAACGGCGGTCCGTACCAGCTGATCGTCTTCCACTTCCTGATCGGCATCTCGGCCTATATGGGCCGTCAGTGGGAGCTCTCCTACCGGCTGGGCATGCGGCCATGGATCTGCGTCGCCTATAGCGCGCCCCTGTCCGCCGCCTTCGCCGTCTTCCTGATCTATCCCTTCGGTCAGGGCTCCTTCTCCGACGGCATGCCCCTCGGCATCAGCGGCACCTTCAACTTCATGCTGGTGTTCCAGGCTGAGCACAACATCCTGATGCACCCCTTCCACATGCTGGGTGTGGCCGGTGTGTTCGGCGGCAGCCTGTTCTCCGCCATGCACGGTTCGCTGGTCACCAGCTCCCTGGTGCGTGAGACCACCGAGAGCGAGAGCCAGAACTACGGTTACAAGTTCGGCCAGGAAGAAGAGACCTACAACATCGTGGCTGCCCACGGTTACTTCGGTCGCCTGATCTTCCAGTACGCCAGCTTCAACAACAGCCGCAGCCTGCACTTCTTCCTGGCCGCCTGGCCGGTGGTGGGCATCTGGTTCACCTCCATGGGCGTGAGCACGATGGCCTTCAACCTGAACGGCTTCAACTTCAACCAGTCGATCCTGGATGCCCAGGGCAGGGTGCTCCCCACCTGGGCCGACGTTCTCAACCGTGCCGGTCTGGGCATGGAAGTGATGCACGAGCGGAACGCTCACAACTTCCCGCTCGATCTGGCCAGCGTGGAGGTCACCCCGGTGGCCCTCATCGCTCCCGCGATCGGCTGAGGTTTCCCATCGAGCCCATCCTCCAGCCTCCTTCTGGAGTCTCTGCCCCCTTCTTCGGAGGGGGCTTTTTTTGGCGCATTTCGGGCCCATCTATTCGCCCTGGCTCGAGGCCCTTGCCCGTACCCACCGCACTCGAGCCTGCAAGAGCGTTTTCTAGCCTGCTGTCGCGTTGCTTTCCCTGTGTGGCCCGCGGCCCTGTCTCCGGTCTGCTTCTGCTGCTGCCGCTGTTGCTGCTGCCGTTGGGATGCGGCCGCTCCACGGAAGGCATGGGCGGATCAGCCGCCCCGCAGCCCGCTGACCCGACAGGGATTCCGCAGGGGAGGCCCAAGGTTCTGGCCAGCTTCACGGTGGTGGCAGACATGGCTCGTGAGGTGGCCTGCGGGCAGCTCACGGTGGAATCGATCACCCGACCCGGGGCGGAGATCCATGGCTATGAGATCACTCCCTCCGATCTGCGCCGGGCCCGCGGCACCCAGCTGGTACTGGAAAACGGGCTGGGTCTCGATCGCTGGACCCATCGCTTCACCGCTGGCCTCGGCAATGTGCCCCGGGTGGTGGTGAGCCAGGGGGTGGCCACCCTGCCGATCGTCGGCAGCAGCCAGGCCGATGCCGTCAATCCCCATGCCTGGATGTCCCCCCAGGCGGCCCTCACCTACGTGGCCAACATCCGCGACGCCTTCGTGGAGCTTGATCCGCCCCGTGCCGCCACCTATCGCCGCTGCGCGGCTGCCTATGCCGATCGGATCCGAGCCCTCGATCGGGAGCTGGCGATCAGGCTGGAGCGCCTTCCACCACAGCATCGGCTCCTGGTGAGCTGTGAGGGGGCCTTCAGCTACCTCACCCGCGACTACGGCCTCGACGAAGCCTGGCTGTGGCCGGTGAACGGTGAACGAGAGGTGACCCCCCAACGGATGCAGCGCCTGATCGCCACCGTGCGCAGCCGCCGGGTGCCGGCGGTCTTTTGCGAGAGCACCGTCGATTCCCGCGCCCAGCAGCGGGTGGCGCAGGAGAGCGGAGCGCGCTTCGGCGGCATCTTCTTCGTGGACTCCCTCTCGCTGCCCAGTGGCCCTGCGCCCACCTATCTGGCACTGATGCGCCGCAACGTGGACACCCTGTTGCGCGGCCTCGGCGGCACCGATACGCCTGTGAGGACTCCACCATCTTGAATGGGCTCATGCAGAAGACCGGTCCGCCGCCGCCCGATCGCCTAGCGGCCTCCGGTCTCACGGTCTCCTACGACGGTGTGACCGCCGTAGTGGAGGTGAGTCTCAGCCTGCCGGCGGGATGCTTGTGCGGGTTGGTGGGCATGAATGGGGCGGGCAAATCGACCCTGCTGAGAGCCTTGGCGGGCTTTCTCGTCCCAACGACCGGCCGTGTGCTCATCGATGGCCTGCCCCCCCCGCTGGCACAGCGCCGTCAGCGACTGGCCTACATGCCCCAGAGCGAGCAGGTGGACTGGGACTTCCCGATCCGCGTCCGCGACGTGGTGATGCAGGGGCGCTATGGGCGGATGCACCTGCTGCGCTGGCCTTCCGCCGCCGACCGCCAGGCTGTGGATCGGGCACTGGAGCGTGTGGATCTCAGCGATCTGGCCGAGCGCCCGATCGGTGCCCTCTCCGGAGGCCAGCGCAAGCGGGCCTTCCTTGCCCGCGCCCTGGCCCAGGAGGCCACGGTGCTGCTCCTCGATGAGCCCTTCAGCGGGGTGGACATGCCTACCGAACAGATGATCATCGCCGTGCTGCGTGAGCTCTGTGCTGCCGGTGCCACGGCCCTGCTTGCCACCCATGATCTGGAAGCCATTCCCACCTTCTGCGATCGGGTGCTGCTGCTGAACCGCCGCCTTCTGGCCTATGGGCCCACCGGCGAGGTCTTCACCCAGGCCAACCTCCTGCGCACCTTCGGCGCCACTCCTGCCCTGCCCTGACCATGCTCGTTCCCTTCGGCATCGCAGTGCCACTGCTCTCCTTGTTGCCCCTGCCCTTGGGGCACTGGCTGCTTGAACCTCTGCAACAGGGGTTTCTGCTGAGGGCCCTGCTGCTCGGAGGGCTGGTGGCGGTCGTCTGCGCCGTGCTGTCCTGCTACATGACCCTGAAGGGCTGGGCGTTGATGGGTGATGCCGTATCCCATGCGGTGCTGCCAGGGGTGGTGCTGGCCTACGCCCTCGGGCTGCCTTATGCGTTGGGGGCCTTCGTGTTCGGCGTGGGATCGGTGGGGATGATGGGCTGGATCCACCAGCACACACGGGTGAAGGAGGACACGGTGATCGGATTGGTGTTCACCGGCTTCTTCGCGTTCGGCCTGGTGTTGGTCTCCCGCATGCCCAGCGGCGTCGACCTCTCCCACATCCTGTTCGGCAACCTGCTGGGGATCACCGATGCCGACGTGGCGCAGACGATGGCCATCAGCCTGTTTGTTCTGTTGCTGCTGCTGGTGCGGGGCCGCGATCTGCTGCTGTTCTGCTTCGATCCCGGCCATGCTCGCTCGATCGGCCTGCACATCGGACGTCTCCACTATCTGCTGCTCACCCTGCTGAGCCTGGCGGCGGTGGCAGGCCTTCAGGCCGTTGGCATCCTGTTGGTGGTGGCGATGCTGGTAACCCCGGGGGCAACGGCCTATCTCCTCAGTGATCGCTTCGGCCCCATGACCCTTCTGGCGGTGCTGTCTGCGGTGCTCGCCACCTTCGCCGGCGTCCTGCTCAGCTACTGGCTCGATGCCTCCACCGCCGGTTGCATCGTGCTCGTGCAAACCGGCCTGTTCTTGCTGGCGGTGGTGCTGGCACCACGGCACGGGCTGTTGGCTCGCCAGCATCGGCGAGCCTTCCCTCCGGTCCGATGACCGCCGCATCTGCCACTGATCAGCACTGGCCCTGGTGGCCCCTGCTCCCGCTCTATCCGTACGGGCGACGTCCAACCCTCGTGCGGGAGCTGATCCCCCGCCGGATCTGGAGTTTCGAGCAGTTGCACGGCGTCTGGTACGTGGCGGTGCCGATCCGGATGACGGTGGTGAGGGTGGAGGAGGGCCTGCTGCTCTATTCCCCTATCCCCCCCACGGGCGAAGTTCTGGAAGCGCTGCATGAACTTGAGAGACACCACGGACCCGTCCGCGCGATCGTGCTGGCCACCTCCTCGGGTCTTGAGCACAAGCTTCCGGTTCCGGCGATGGCCCGGGCGTTTCCAGCGGCCACGGTGTGGGTGAGTGATTGTCAGTGGAGCTTTCCCCTGCGACTGCCTGACGCCTGGCTGGGATTTCCCGCGGATCGCACCAAGGTGCTGGGCCTGGATGGGTTTCCCTTCCCTGATCAACTCCGCTGGATCCCTTTGGGGCCATTGGATCTGGGCCTGGGCACGTTTCTCGAGGTGGCCTGCCTCGATCTGACCACCGGCTCCCTGCTGGTGACGGATGCTTTGGTGAGCATCAGTGCCGAGCCCCCGCCGGTGTTCGATCTTGATCCAACCCCACTGCTTTTCTATGCCCGGGATGGTGGATCCGAGCTTCTGATTGATTCGCCTGCGAACCGAATGAGGGGCTGGCTGAGAATCGTGCTGTTCGCCAATTACTTTCGCCCTAGCTGCATCGAAGTCCCTCCCCTTCCTGAACTGCTGGCTCAGGTGGGCCGCGAGGGCTGTCGCTCGGCCCGTGCTCACTTCGGCTTTTATCCCTTCCGCTGGTCAGAGGATTGGCAGATCGAGGCGGCACGCCTGCTTCGTGATGGAAATCCGGCTCGGCCTGTGCGTCTGGCACCGGTGCTGGAGCGTCTGGTGTTTCCCCGCGCCCGGAAGGCATTCCAGGTGTGGCTACGCAAGCTTGCGAGACTTGAGGAGATCCAGCACCTGATCGCTGCGCACTACGATGCCCCGATCCCATTAGGCGTCACGCAGCTTCACGCCTACGCCTCGGATCTTGAGACTGCAGAGTGGGCTCCCTCCAAGGGTCCCTGGACGACTCTGGCAAGCATTGATGAGGCTTTGGTGAACCTGGGAGTGGTAAGCCCCTCGAAGAATTGACTTTTTTCTGGCCTGATTCCAACGTCCGGATGGGTTTTTTCCCTGTTTGTTGAGGTCAGGAGTGAATGGTCAGCGGAGAATGCGCCGGGCATAGCATTTTGCCTGGAATACAGCCTCAGTCCAGACACGTTTCAGTTTTGGTGGCGGCGCGTCATCCAGGGGGTTGTCGGCCCAGGGGGTTTGCGCACGGGCGTCCAGGTAGTGATGGCGTAGAGGATGCTTGCAGCGAGCGTTCCAGGGCTTCACCGGACCTGGACCCGCGAAATGAATGATGGCAGGATTGGAGATGGCTTCTTGCTCCGAAGGGGTCAGATCCTCAGGCCTGAGGCTGAATTCCGGCAGTAAGCCGAACAGATGGGGACATGCATTCCAACGTTCACCGATGGGCAACCAGTCATCCTCGAAAACGTGGTTCAGCACATCCTGATCCCAGTGTCGCAAGCGCTCTGGGTTGGCACGGGCAAAGGAGGCTCCACGGCCGATCACATCAGTCTGTCGCCATCGTTCCAGATCGATCAGCATGACACCGGCGTTAAAGTACCTGCCATGTACATAGCCGTGATCTCTGCATGAAAGCCAATGATCGGGAACGGCCGCGAGAGACTTGCCTTGCAGATCGAGATTCCAGAGTGGGGCGAGATCATCAGTTATTACTGTATCGGAGTCAATAAACAGTACTCGCTTGCAATCCGCAGGCAGCAAGCCTGGAAGCAAGAGGCGAAAATAGGTGGCGACTGTGGCATGACCATTCACCGGGAAATGCCGTAGAGGCTGAGGATTTGCTCTTAGAATTGAAAGGGATGGCAGTCTTGAGTGAAGGTAGGGGATAAACTCTGAAAAAGATTCTTGGTTTACCTCGTCTAAGATGAGGTAGACATTGAGTTGCGGCGTATATTCTGTTTGTTTAAGCAGGGTCTCCAGCATAACTGAGCAGTGTTGAAGGTAGTTGCCATCAGTAGCGCAAACGATTTCCAATGATCAATCCTCCCAGATGTGGAAAAGTTTGGTTGCAATGCATCGTCTCTCGTTGTGCCTGAATCCTGATGCATTGCTTGCGGCGAGTGACAAGCTGCCCATCTCGGCGTTATGCACTTGGTGCTTGCGCAGCCTTCAGCAGGTTCATAGGCTGCAAAGGTCTTGCGGCTGAAGACAAAGGCTAATGTCGTATCACATTCAACTTGTTTCTTACTTTGCGTAAGGCCCGCACAGGCAGGCGAAACGGACTTAGCTGATTTGCTACCAATTGGTGGATCTCGTCGACTGACCGGATGGTCTTGCCATATTCCCTGCAATGGAGTAGTATGGTTTTGCGATTAAAATGCTTGGTTTTGCAGTCAATATCTCGAAGTTGATCCGCGTATGAAGTTAAGTGCAGTTCATGGGCAACAATGCCGGCTGCGGTTTGATCGAAGCGATGTCCGCCAACCCTTGGATCAGAGGATGCGCATTGATTTTTGTTCCATCCCATTGCATCGTGATCTGAAAAAGAAAGATAAGGCTCTCTGCGACCTCTGCAAGTCACCCCATCCAGGCAGATCTCCTGCCAGCGATTAAGGAAGTCAGAGCCGATCCTGCTCTCAAGGTCGAAGCCAATGGCGGACGTCGGTATTTCAGGAATTCCAAGCGACTGTTCCCGATCAATGTTGTGATGCCCCAAGGCAATATCACTGCACCACCGTCCCAATGACTGCCCGTAACTATCATTGAAAAGAATATATCCCTTGGTTTTAATCATTTCAATGATTGGATCCAGTTTCTGGAGTGCGACCATAGGCGCATCCAGCCAGAGCACATACCGATAGCCTCGATGATGAGCTTCGCGAAAGCAGAAGGTTTTGAAGGCCATCGGTGCCTCCAATTGAGTGGGTGAACCAGGGGGTAACTCATTCGACCAACCCAGAAACCCCCCCCGGAAACCGACCCGTTTGAGGCTTTCCTGGAGCCGCTCGAGGCACGACATGTAGCTGCTACGACCAATCGCAAGGCTGATAACACAGCACTGATCAGACTGCAGATTCGTAGGGCTGGCGCAGATCAGCATCGTGCTCTCTGGAATCAGTGTCAGAGCTAGGGTCGGTTCCTTCTACTGGCAAGCCACTGTCCCCGATGTTGTTGACCTTGGACAGCTGGTAAAAGGTTCATGCTCATTGTAGATCGCAATGAGATCATCTTCTTGGGGTTCCTGGGGCCCGCGCATGGTGCTGACCCTCCTCTGGGAGGTCAGCTGGACTGAGAACAGTTTCTCGGGTAGGCGTCCGGAAGTAAGGTAAGGATAACGTTTGCAGTCTCTGGAAAGCCTGATCGGTAGGCACTTCAGAGAGTTTGAGGGTAATCATAGAGTCGGCAACTGATCTCTGATGACACCCTTGGATGTCTTTGGGCCTAGGGTGATCTAAAAGAATTATTTTGGCCGCTGAGTAACTGTTGGGATGGGCTTTTGCCGTTATAGAGAGTTAATTCAATATAAGAGTTTTTCCGCAGAAAACGGAATGATGTGCCACAATTTAGAGTCTTAAGTCGCCGGGATCGTCGTCACGGCTGGTTGCCGCTGTTCCCGAATCACCATGCAGGCTATCTTCTAATTCCATTCGCTGTTCCATCTGGCGAAGGAAATAGCCCGTCATCATGGCGGAAGCCAGCAAGCCGGCAAGGTTCTCGCGGGTGGTCTGGATCTTTACTTCGAAATGCTCCGCGGGGAGCATGCCGAGCAGGCCATTCACGTTATGGCGGATGATGTCCTGGATCTCTCCGCTGGCGGAGCGGGCAACGCGCTGCAGAACGTCAGGGGACTGATCCTGGAGGTACTGGATCAGGGAGTTCCCACTGATCGCCTCGTTGTCGCTGGTCAGGAACTCCGGATTGAACATGGTCCTCCTGCACATCCAGGGATCCGGGCCGGGCCGACCACGGATTGCCATGAACCTTACCGCAGCTCTTCTGCTGCTCCCAGGCCTGGGGCAGGGTGGGAGAACCGAATCGGACCGAACCGCTGCAACGGCCAGTAGCGCCAGACCGCCCTGCCGATCACCTCTCTCTCGGGCAGTGGACCCCAGAGGTGGGAGTCGAGGCTGGCATTGCGGTTGTCGCCCAGAACAAGCAGATGGGCCGCGGGAACGGTGACGGGCCCGAAGTCGTAGTCCATCGGTTCGCTGGCCCAGTCGTGGGAGGCCTTCTCGCCATTCCGCCACAGCCTCCCACCGCTCACCTGCACCGTGTCGCCGGCCACGGCCACCACTCGCTTGATCAGGGCGGCATCTGGGTCGTAGCCGGCCGCTTGCAGGGCTGCCGGTGGGTGAAACACCACGATCGTGCCCGGGGCCGGAGAGTGGTGCAGCCGCTGACTCAGCTTCTCGACCAGCACCCGGTCCTGCAGCTGGAGGGTCGGCAGCATGGACCCGGAGGGGATCCAACGGGGTTCCACCACCAGCCAGCGCAGCACCAGCGCCAGCAGCACCCAGGCCAGCAACGACCTCAGCGAGCGGAGCCACTCCCGGGCCCAGCCTTCCCTCTGCTCGACGTCGGTGGCTAGGGGCTCCAGGGAGGGTGAGGGCGGTTCTGGAGGAGCCATGGGCCGGTGGTCTCGCAGGATGGGCCCACCATCCTGGACAGGGACTGCTGTTATGGCGATGGCTGACCAGCCCACCGGGTGCCGTTCCGGGGTCGAAGCGGCCCTGGAGCTGTTGGCCGCCCTTCAAGATGGTGGCCTCAGCCACGTGATCGTCTGCCCCGGCAGTCGTTCCGCGCCGCTGGCGGTGGCCGCCGGCCTGCTGGAAGGTCCGGGTCTGCGGCTGCATACGGCCTTCGACGAGCGTTCCGCCGCTTTTTTCGCCCTGGGTCTGGGGCGTGCCCTCGGACTGCCTGCCGCCGTGATCACCACCTCCGGTAGTGCCGTGGCCCATCTGCTTCCGGCGGCCGTGGAGGCCGACACCGGCACGGTCCCCCTGCTGCTGCTCACGGCCGACCGGCCGGATCGTCTCAAGGGCTGTGGGGCCAACCAGAGCGTCAACCAGGAGGAGTTCCTGCGCGCCAGCTGCCGCTGGCTTGGCCAGGGGGACGGGCGGGGCCTGGCGCGGATGGCCGCCGCCGACCTTGCCCAGCTGGCGGCACGGGCTCTGGAGCACTGCCTTGGCGATGGCGGTCGGGTGCCCCCCGGACCTGTCCATCTCAATCTTCCGTTCGAGGAACCGCTCCATCTGGCGGGCCCCGAGCTGGTGACCCTGGCGGCCGGCGCACACGAGCGGGTCCTGGGGGCGGCTCCCGAGACCAGCGCCGGGGTCTCGGGATCGCCCTTGCCTCTGCCGCAGGCCGCCCGGCTGGATCCGGATCGACCCGGAGTCGTGGTGGCTGGGCCCTGGCGCGGTCGACCCCAGAGCTGGCGGGCCCATATCGAGGCGCTGCGCGCCTGGGAAGGCCGCAGCGGCTGGCCGGTGCTGGCCGAGGCCCTCTCGGGCCTGAGGGGCCAGCCCGGACTCGACCTGGTGGCCGGTTATGACCTGATCCTTGAGCAGCCACCCCACGGGTTGGGGGCGGCGCAGGTGCTGCGGCTGGGCAGCCTCCCCGCCAGTCGGCGGCTGCAGGCCTGGCTCGAAGGCATCGCGGGGCCGCAGGTGCTGGTGAGCGAGGGCGATCCCCGTCGGCTCGATCCCCTTGGACGGGCAAGGGCCCAGTGGAGCGGGGGCCTCGCCGCCTGGTGGAAGGCGCAGGCTCTGCCGCCAGGCCGGCCCGCCCCCGAGTCGCTGGCCTATGCCCGCCGGTGGCAGGCCGCCGAGGATCGCGTAAAGACCCTGCTGGATGGCTCCGAGGCTTTGCTGCAGGGAGAGCCGTTCGAGGAGCCTTTCCTGGCCCGGCGCCTGGCCCGGCTGCTGCCCCCAGGGTTGCCGGTGATGCTGGCCAACAGCAGCCCCGTGCGCGACTGGGAGAGCTTTGTGCCGGCCGATGTGCCCCCCCGTCCCGTGTTCTCGTTCCGGGGGGCCTCCGGCATCGACGGCACCCTCTCGATCGCCGCCGGGCTGGCGGAAGCCCTGGGCCAGCTGGTGCTGATAACCGGGGATCTGGCCCTGCTCCACGACGCCAATGGCTGGCTGTGGCTGCCCCGGCTGGCAGGCCGGCTGACGGTGCTGGTGATCGCCAACGGCGGTGGCGGCATCTTCGAGCAGCTGCCGATCCGCACCGATCCTCCGTCCGCTCTGGATTTCGAGCGCCTGTTCGCCATGCCCCAGGCGGTGTCCCCCCTGGCCCTGGCGGCCGTTCACGGTGTGGAGGCCTGTCGGGTGGTGGGCCCCGCCGACCTGGAGGCGCAGCTGGTCTGGGCGCTGGGCCGCTCCTGCTCCCTGCTCGAGCTGCCGAGCGATCGCCAGGCGGATGCCGGGCTCCGCCAGCGGCTGCGCACAATGGCGGCACGCCTCAGCGTCCTGTCATGAGCCCCTCCCCTGCCCCGCTGGCTCCGGTCGACTGGCGACCCGTCGGCCAGTACCAGGACATCCGCTTTGAGATCAGCGATGAGGGGATCGCCCGGATCACGATCGACCGTCCGGAGAAGCGCAACGCCTTCCGGCCCCGCACCGTGCAGGAGCTCTGCGATGCCTTCACCCGCGTGCGGGAGGACCCCACGATCGGTGTGGTGCTGTTCACCGGCGCCGGCCCCGCGCCTGACGGTGGCTGGGCGTTCTGCGCCGGCGGCGACCAGAGCGTGCGAGGTGACGGTGGTTACCTCGACGACGACGGGTTGCCTCGGCTCAATGTGCTCGATCTCCAGCGGATCATCCGCAGCCTGCCCAAGGTGGTGATCGCCCTGGTGGCGGGCTACGCCATCGGTGGCGGCCAGGTGCTGCATCTGCTCTGCGACCTCAGCCTGGCGGCGGAGAACGCGGTGTTCGGCCAGACCGGACCGCGGGTCGGGAGCTTCGATGGCGGTTTCGGAGCCGGGTACCTCGCCCGGGTGGTGGGGCAGCGCAAGGCCCGCGAGATCTGGTTCCTCTGCCGCCGCTACTCCGCCGAGGAGGCCCTGACCATGGGCCTGGTGAACCAGGTGGTTCCCCTGGAGCAGCTTCAGGAGGAGGGGGTGGCCTGGGCTCGGGAGGTGTTGCGCCACAGCCCCACCGCCATCCGCTGCCTCAAGGCGGCCTTCAACGCCGAGACCGACGGGCTGGCCGGGCTGCAGGAGCTGGCGGGCCAGGCGACCCACCTCTTCTACCGGACCGCGGAAGGGCAGGAGGGCCGCAACGCCTTCCTGGAGAAGCGCGAGCCCGACTTCCGGGAGAGCCCCTGGCTACCTTGACTCTCTGTAGCAGCCAACTACCGTTCGCCGCCGCCGTGTCAACCCCGACCGACTCATCGCCGTTCCGGGGCAGAACTTCCTTGCGCTTGAGCATGGGATCCCCGCCGACCGCCGCCGCGGGACTGTTTCTGGGTCTGGTCCTGGCACACCTGCTTTGTCCGCCTGCCATCGCCGCCCCCCGCGCCGCGGCGGCGGCAACTCCAGCTCCCCAGCCCCTGCCGGAGGCGGCGCTTCTGGGGGAAGGCGCCCTGGGCCTGGAGGATCTCCAGCCGATCCCCCCCCCGTCTGATCCGCTGAACCCTTCTCCTGCCGCGCTGCCCCGGGCGGCTTCCGTGCAGGAGGAGCCTGGTTCCCCTGCGATCGCCCCAGCGGCAGCACCCGAGCCCTCGCCGGCGCCGGCACCCACCTCCACGCCGGCCTCCACGGCCCTGCTGCCCCCAGCATCCGCCGTTGCGCCGCTGCCGGGCAGGGAACTGGTGCTGGATCGGCGTCGCAAGCTGCTGCAGGTGCTGCAGGACGGCAGGGAGCTGCGCCGATTCCCGGTGGCCGTGGGGATGCCGGGCTGGGAGACCCCGCAGGGCCGCTTCAGCGTGATCGAGAAAACGGCTGATCCCACCTGGGAGCATCCAGCCAGCGGCCGCTTCTACCCCCCGGGGCCCGCCAATCCCCTCGGTAGCCGCTGGATCGGTTTCCACCGCGACTGTTACGGCCGCCGTGGCTTCAACGGCCAGGAGCATCTGGAGGTGAAGGGCTGCGTCACCGCCGGCTTCCATGGCACCCCCAACCGGGACAGTATCGGCCAGGCCGTGTCCCACGGCTGCGTGCGGCTGTTCGATGAGCACGTCCGCGAACTGTTCGATCTGGTGCAGCTGGGTACGCCGGTGACCGTGCTGCCCTGAAGGCGCGGTTCTGCGGGAACAGGGGGAAAGAGAAGGGCCCGTAGAGTTGCCGCCACCACGACGACCCCGGGATGCGCATCCTGTTCGCTGCCGCCGAATGTGCCCCGATGGTGAAGGTCGGGGGCATGGGAGATGTGGTGGGTTCGCTGCCGCCCGCCCTGGCGGCCCTTGGCCATGACGTCCGCATCATCATGCCGGGCTACGGCAAGTTGTGGAGCCGGCTTCAGATTCCTGCGGAGCCCATCTGGCGTGGCCACACGATGGGAACCGACTTCGCGATCTACGAAACCCGACATCCATCGAACGGGTTGCCGATCTACCTGGTGGGCCATCCAGTGTTCGACCCGGAACGCATCTACGGCGGCGAAGACGAAGATTGGCGCTTCACCTTCTTCGCCAGTGCGGCGGCTGAATTCGCCTGGAATGTCTGGAAGCCGCAGGTGCTGCACTGCCATGACTGGCACACCGGCATGATCCCGGTGTGGATGCATCAGGACCCGGAGATCAGCACGGTTTTCACCATCCACAACCTCCGCTACCAAGGCCCCTGGCGTTGGAAGCTCGACCGCATGACCTGGTGCCCCTGGTACATGCAGGGGGATCACACGATGGCGGCGGCGCTGCTCTACGCCGACTGCGTCAACGCCGTTTCACCCACCTATGCCCAGGAGATCCGCACGCCGCAGTACGGCGAGAAGCTCGAGGGCCTGCTCAACTTCATCAGCGGCAAGCTGCGCGGCATCCTCAACGGCATCGACAACAAGGAGTGGGATCCGGCCCATGATCCTGCCCTGGTGGCTCCGTTCTCGGCCGACGATCTCAGCGGCCGTGCCGCCAACAAGAAGCTCCTGCAGGAGCGGATGGGCCTGACGGTCAATCCCGATACCTACCTGATGGGCATGGTGAGCCGGCTGGTGGATCAGAAGGGGGTGGATCTGCTGCTGCAGGTGGCCGACCGGGTGCTGGCCTACACCGACAGCCAGTTCGTGGTTCTGGGCACCGGCGATCGGGGCTATGAATCGGGCCTGTGGCAGATGGCGGCCCGCCATCCGGGCCGTTTCGCCGTGTTCCTCACCTACGACGACGCGCTCTCCCGCCTGATTTATGCCGGCAGCGATGCCTTCCTGATGCCGAGCCTGTTCGAACCCTGCGGCATCAGCCAACTGCTGGCGATGCGCTACGGCTCGATCCCGGTGGTGCGCAAGGTGGGCGGCCTGGTGGACACCGTTCCTCCCCACGACCCCCGGGCCCACACCGGCACGGGCTTCTGCTTCGACCGCTACGAGCCGGTGGACTTCTACACCGCGATCGTGCGCAGCTGGGAGGCCTTCCGCCATCTCGACAGCTGGCGCGAGTTGCAGCACCGGGCCATGACCCAGGACTACAGCTGGGAGCGCTCGGCCCAGGCCTACGACGCCATGTACCGGGAGGTCTGCGGCGTGAAGGAGCCCACCCCGGACGCCGAGCAGGTGGAACGCTTCTCCCAGGGCCAGGGGGCAGACCCCAGCCGCCGCCGTGACGGCGAGCTGCTCGAGCAGACCAACCTCGGTGCCTCGGAGGATGCGGCCGCGGTGGAGCCCTCGCCCTCGGCCCCGGCCCGCTCGCGCAACCCTTTCGCCCAGCTGTTGCGTCGGGGTGACGGCTGAGCCTCGAGGAGGTCCCATCTCCCCATCCTCGGATCTGCCCGCGCCCTACCGCAGTCCCTGGAAACGGCTGGGAGGGGACCTGGAGGCTGTGGGGGCCGATCTGGTGCTTCGAGCTCGCGAGCTCTTGCGCCGCAATGGGGAGGGCAGCCTCTGGCATCCCGGCTTCTGGCCCCGCTCCGCGGCAGCGGGGTTCTGGCCGTTCGTGCTGGTGGTGGTGCTGGCGGCACTGGGCGTGGGCCTGGGGGGGCGTTTCCAGCCGTTGCCGCCTCACCCGACCTCCTCTCCCCGGGAGAGGGACAGCACCGCTTCCCTGGCTGTGCCGCCCGTACCTGCCGAGACGCCGCAGCCGGAAGCTGCTCCTGCCACCCCGCCCGACCCTGCGCCTGTGCCCCGGCCGGAGCCCCTGCCCGCTCCGTTGACACTGCCTGGTCCTGAGGAGGAGCTGAGGCAGGCTTTCGCTGCCCTCGCATCTCAGGACCTGATCCTGACGGTCCGACCCGATCCTGCAATGGCTCAGTTGCACCTGGAGGTGGCCGACATGTACGCCCGGCTGGAGCCGAGCCGGCGTCGGCAGCTGGTGGATCAGTGGGCGGGGGTCGCCGTCGACCGGGGCTACGACCGGCTGGAGGTTGTTGATGGGAGCGGTCGCCTGTGGGCTCGCCCCGCGGCCGTGGGCGGCGGCCTGGTGGTCTTCGGCACCCCCGTCGCACCGGAGCCGCGCTGATCTGGCGAACCGGCTCGGTCATGATCCTGCTCGATCCTGCCTCCGCCTCCGATGGCCCTGCCTCTCGAGCAGCTCCTTGCCCTCTGGGGAGAGCCGCTGGGGCCCGTGCCCACGAGTGCTCTGGAGGCGGTGGCCACCGACAGCCGTGCCGATCTCCGCGGCGCTCTTTTCATCCCGCTGGTGGGCGAGCGCTTCGACGGGCACCGCTTCCTGAAGACTGCCCTCCTGCAGGGCGGGGCTGCCGCGGCCCTGGCCCAGCTGGACCGGCTGCCGGAGTCCGAGGCCAGGGCCCTTGCTCAGGCTTGCGGCCGCCCGATCTGGCAGGTGCCCGACACCCTCGAGGCTTACCAGCAGCTGGGCCGGCTGTGGCGCCGGTCGCTGGCGGTGCCTGTGGTGGCCGTGACCGGCTCGGCCGGCAAGACCACCACCCGCGAGCTGATCCGTGCCGCCCTGGCACCGCTGGGACCGGTGGTGGCCAGCCGCGGCAACGAGAACAACGACATCGGCGCTCCGCTCACCCTGCTCCGCGCCCGTCCCGACACCGCGGCCCTGGTGGTGGAGATGGGGATGCGTGGACCGGGGGAGATCGATCGGCTCAGCCGCTGCGCCGAGCCTGATGTGGCCGTGATCACCAACATCGGCACCGCCCACATCGGCCGTCTGGGAAGCCGGGAAGCGATTGCCGCCGCCAAGTGCGAGATCACCGTCTCGCTGGCGCCCGGGGGGCTGCTGGTGGTGCCGGCGGGGGATCCGCTCCTGGAGGCGGCCCTGGCGGCAGGCTGGAGCGGCCGCGTGCAGCGGGTGGCCCTGGCGGACGAGCTGCCCAGCTTCCCGGGGGAACTGCCGGCTGCCGACCGGGTGGCGGCCTTCGATCCGGTGGCGAATGCCATCACGCTGCAGGACAGGCTGGACAGTGAAGGCTCTCCCCTGATGCTGAGCCTGCCCCTGCCCGGCCGCCACAACGCCCGCAACCTTTTGCTGGCGCTGGCGGTGGCCGAGGAGCTGGGCGTGGAGGCCACAGCACTGCGCGAGCTCGCGGTGGAGGTGCCGGGGGGCCGCAACCGGCGGCTCCGCCTGGGGGGTGTGGAGGTGCTCGATGAGACCTACAACGCTTCGCCGGAAGCGATGCTTGCCGCTCTGGATCTGCTGACGGCTCCCTCACCGGAGGCCGGAGCCGAGGGACGTCGCTTCGCCGTGCTCGGCACGATGCTGGAGCTGGGCGAGCGCAGCCTGGAGCTGCACCGTGCGGTGGGGGCCCGTGCGGCGGCGCTGGGCCTGGACGGGCTGGTGGTGGTGGCGGCCGGCCCGGAGGGGCGGGTGATGGCGGAGGCCGCCGCTGGCGGGGTGAAGCGTGTGGAGCAGGTGGCGACGCCGGAGGAAGCTGCCCCCGTTCTGCGCTCCTGGCTGGTGGAGGGCGATCGGTTGCTGCTCAAGGCGAGCCGGGGGGTTGCCCTCGAGCGGGTACTGCCGCTGCTCGATCCCACGGAAGCCGGAGGCGAACGCGGCTAGGTTCGTTCCGTTCCTCCTCCGGCGCTGATGGCCTCGACGGTGCGCGGCTCCCTTCTCGTGCTGGTTCTGCCCCTGCTTGCCGCCGGGAGCGGCCTGGCCCCGGCCTGGTCCGCACCCCAGCCGTCCAACACCGCTCCGGCGGCCGCTGCATCCTCCAACCCTCCAGCAGGACGTGCCGGGAGTGGGCCAGCGGGAACCCCTGGTGCCGATCCTCCGGTGGTGTTCTGGGAGCCGGTCGACCCGAACGCCCCGCCGCCGCCCAGGACCAGGCCTGCCGAGGAGGATGCCGCCACCCTCGGTCTGCCGAGGCCGGGCGCCGACGCTGGGAGCGGAAGCCGGCGCATCCCGATGCTCACGCCACCACCTCCCCCCGCCCCTGAGGCGGCCGGGGTCACCCTCCCGGCCGGGCCCAGCTCTCGTGCGGCTATGCCGATGCCGCCTGGGATGATGCCTCCCGGTGCACGGCCCCCCGCTGTCATGCCTCCCGGGATGAGTCCTTCCCCTCCGGGCATGCGACAGTCCCGGCCGCCGCTGGCGGGCGGGGGGCCCCCACCCCCCCGGGCCGCCCCGCCCCGAGCTCCCGTGGCGCAACCACCCGCCCCGGCCCCCCCCTGCCGCGGGG
>JBKDPV010000059.1:0-81063 GCA_046342315.1 Cyanobacteriota bacterium | reverse complement strand
ACACAGATATCAACACTACAAAAATAAAGGCGCTCGCATCGTCTTAAATTAATACATCTGAAAGATGGTTGAAGAGTGGAACATCGGTAACAGCATGTTTGCCGACCCGGATGGAGCCGGGCCTCTGCGTGGCTTTGATGTAGCCAACAACACCATGGGCCTCGCCTCGATGGTGGTGGACATCAAGAACGAGGTGGCCTACACGGCTCCAGCCCTGGGCCAGGCCGGCTACGAGAAGTTGATGCCGATCAACTCCGGCCACAAGGATTTCGTGGTGATCGTAGCCTCTGGCTACAACCACGACATCAACCCTGCGCCTCTCAAAGTCTACGTGGGTCGCAAGGGCGTTGATGCCAGCGGTAATGCGGTCGACCAGGCCAGCACCACGGTGAGTGAGCGCGACAAGTTCCTGGCGCGCAACGGGCTGCTGTACGGCCAGCTCTATGGCATGGCCGCCAATGCCGCCACCTATACCCAGCTCGGCATCACCAGCGTGAATGCCGACAACAAGATGCTGGATGCCTACCTGCAGAATGCAGCGGCACCCGACGATTTCTCGGTTCGCTACTATCCCACCAGCTACCGCTGGGATGGTTTCGGCACCCCTGAAGCGGTCAAGGACACCGAGGTGCTGCGCTGGGCCCAGGATGGTGATGTTGTTGGTGGGACGGCAGAAGCCAACGAACAACCGGCAGGGTTTACCTTCTTCAACAGCGACACCAAGGTGGAGCATCCGGCCGTCGATCCGGATGGAGGCTTCCGCTACATCCAGAACCACACCCGCACCGGTGGCATCCTGGGCATCGAGTTCACCAACATGGTGGGCGATCTCACCAGAGATCTCGATGGCAACAAACTGCCAGACTACCTTTCCGCTGATGTCACCCGGATCCTCGCCGCCGTTGATGGCGCACTGACCCTGGATGTGGGCGACAAGGGCGAAGGTCACTTCAACGCCACCGGCAACCCCAATGGTGCCACCGCTGAGAAGCACATCAAACTCAACAACCGTAAGGCCAACGACCCCGACGGTCTGCTGTGGGTGAAATCCTCCGACGCGGATATCCTGATTGTTGATGAGGATTCCGGCAATGACTACGGCGAGCGCAAGTACGCCCTGGTGCTCAACGAGGATAGCCTCGCCATCGAACCCGACGGCGAGGGCTACTTCATCGCCCAGGCTGGTGGTAACAAGAACCCGCGGGCGCTTGCCGGAGCTTCTGCCTACGGCGGTACATTCGAAGCAGCACGCAACTCCGAATTCTCGGGCAGCTGGAATGTCACCGCCCTGGTGGCCACCAAGGCCGATGGTTCTTTCTACACCCAGGAGGAACTGAAGGGCAACGGCGTGCAGACCGTGGAACAGAGCCGCCCCCTCTCCGAGCATGTCTTCATCGGCGCTGTGCAACAGGGAGGTGAATCGGGTGGTGCCCTGAAGGCCACCAAAGCCGATTATGGCGGTCAGATCGTCATGTTCAGCCTGGATCTGCCCGGCATCGAGCCCAAGCCCGTCGTCGGCACAGCCGGCGCCGACAGCATCATCCAGCCCGACGCCAGCAAAGACATCACCCTGATCGGCAACACCATCTTCACCGGTGCCGGCAACGACGAAGTGGATGTGGCCCTCAGCGATGGCTTCAAGAATCGCATCTTCACGGGCTCCGGTGTAGACACCATCTACGCCGGCACCCGCGATGTGATCACCGGTGGCAGTGGCGATGATTGGTTCAGCGCCGAAGCCGGCGATGGCAACCGCCTCAGCGGCGGCCTCGGCAACGACACCTTCATCATCGGCAGCGCGTCCAACCGTGCCCTCGGTGGTGCAGGCGACGACAAGTTCTATGTGCTCGGAGGAGCTGGAACCAACTACCTCAATGGTGGTGCCGGTGCCGACCAGTTCTGGCTGGTGAGCGAGATCGATGATCGACCGGCCGCCAAGCAGTTCGTGATGGACTTCCAGCTGGGAGTCGACAAGGTGGGCCTGCAGGGCGTGACCTTCTCCAGCCTCAGCTTCAGCCAGGTGGGTGCCGACACCTTGCTCAAGGTGGCTGGTGTGGAGGTGGGTCACTTCACCAACCTCAGCGCCACCGGTCTCAACAACCAGAGCAACTTCGCTGGGTTGGTCTGAGTTGATCCCTGATGCTGCTCACCCTCCACGCGAATGGTGAGCGGCATCTTTTTTCTGTTCAGCCGCTCCCTGCCAATTCCGACGACGTCACGTCGTCTTTCAGCTTTTTGCACCCTGACCCATGCCAGCCAGCTTCTCCGGCACCTACACCCAATCATTTGACACGCTTGCGGCCACTGGGTCAGGCAACTCCTGGACCAATGATGTAACCCTGCCGGGCTGGTTTCTGTTTCGCCAGCCAGCAGCGACCCCCGTTGCCATCACCGGCTACAACGCCGACATCGGAGCCAGCAACAGCGGCGCCTTCGTGAGTTATGGCGCCAGTAACAGCACAGAGCGGGCGCTTGGTGGCCTGGGGTCTGGAGGGACTTACTTTGCAGGCCCCAGCCCAGCCCCAAGTGTGGCTTCCGGCGCAGTGGCCGGCTGGATAGCCCTGGCCCTCAGCAACACCAGCGGCAGCGCGATCAGCAGCCTCAATGTCTCCTTCAACGGCGAGCAGTGGCGCAACGGCGGCAACACCACCGCCCAGACGATGGTGCTGGAGTACGGCTACGGCACCAGCTTTGATCAGGTGACCTCCTGGGTGGCACCGGGCGGCAACTTCAACTGGACTTCTCCCGTTGCCACGGGCACAGCAGCAGCGGTGGATGGCAACACTGCCGGGCGTGTGGAGAACCGGGGCGGCAGCCTGGATCTCAGCGCCACCCCCTGGGCGGCCGGCTCCACTCTCTGGCTGCGCTGGATCGAGATCAACGACAGCGGCAACGACCACGGCCTGGCGATCGACGATCTTGCGATCAGCCTGCCCGCGCCGGTGGTTCAGCCCGAGGTGGCCATCCAGGCTTTCGACCCCGTTGGCTCAGAGTACGGCGACAGCGCTGGCATTCGCATCAGTCGCACCGGCTCCACCGCAGCCGCCCTGGAGGTGCCGATCAGTCTCGCGGCCGGCACCGGCCTCGCCACCGCTGCTGATCTCTCCGCGCCATTCCCCGCCAGCATCACCATCCCGGCAGGAGCTGCCAGCGTCGATCTGGCCCTCAGCCTGCTCGACGACAGCCTCGACGAAGGCACGGAGACGCTGCGCATCCAGATCACGGCTCCGGCCGGCACCACTCTGGCCGCCTCCGGCGCCAGCGTGGATGTCACCCTGCTGGATAACGACCGCATCAGCCTGATCTCGGCGGTGCAGGGCACAGGCGCCACCAGCCCCCTGGTCAATCAGAGCGTGACCCTGCGCACCGTGGTGGTGGGCGACTTCCAGCTCAGCAGCGAACTGGGCGGCTTCTTCCTGCAGGAGGAGAGTGCCGACTGGGACACCAGCGCCCTCAGCTCCGAGGGGCTCTATGTGGCCTACCCGCTCTCCGGCAGCAACGTGAATGTGGCGCTCGGTGATCGGGTGCTGCTGAGTGGCCTGGTGGGTGAGCGCTTCGGGCAGACGGCGATCACCAGCGTGGGCTCGCTCAGCGTGGAGGCCCAGGGGCGGCTCTCCGACACCCGCCGCCTCGACATCCCCGACCTGCTGGCCCAGCGCAGCGCCTCCCTTGATCTCGAGCCCTACGAGGGCATGTGGGTGCGCTTCCCCGAAACCCTCTCCGTGAACGGCCTCTACGGGCAGTTCCGCTTCGGGGAGATCGAACTCAGCGCCGGCGGCCTGCCGCAGCAGCCCACCAACGTGATGCCGCCGGGCGCTGCGGCCTACGCCGCCGAGCAGGCCACCGCCCGGCGCGAGCTGGTGCTCGACGACGGCAGCAACAGCAGCTACCGGCCCGCGTCAGCGGCCACGGCAGCGGCGCCGGTGCGCGATCAGCTGCTGCGCCGCGGCGACACGCTCACCGCTGTGGAAGGAATCCTCGCCTACGACTTCAGCAAATACAGGCTCCACCCCACCGCGCCGCTGAGCTTCCTCAGTGAGAACCCCCGGCCTGCGGCGCCGGCAGCCCCAGCAGCGGGGCAGATCAGGCTGGCCAGCTTCAACGTGCTCAACACCTTCACCACCCTCAATGCCGGTGGTGCCCTCACCGACAGCGGCCTGGCGCCGCGCGGTGCCAACAGCGCCGAGGAACTGGAGCGCCAGCTCAGCAAACTCACCGCGGCTCTGGTGGGTCTGAAGGCCGATGTGATCGGCCTGATGGAGCTGGAAAACGACGCCGACGACGCCACCCTGGCGACGATCGTGCAGCGGCTCAACGCCGCCCAGCCCACCGGCTCCGGCCGCTCCTACAGCTTCGTGCCCACCGGCCTGATCGGCACCGATGCGATCAAGGTGGGTCTGATCTACAACAACCTTGCGGTGGCTCCCAATGGGGCCGCCCAGGTTTTGAACAGCCAGGCCTTCACCGATCCCCTGGCCAGCGGCACCGCGAAGAACCGCCCGGCCCTGGCCCAGACCTTCCGCGAGCTGGCCAGCGGTGAAACGCTGAATGTGGTGGTCAACCACCTCAAATCCAAGGGCGCCACCGATGCCACCGGCGCCGATCTCGATCAGCTCGATGGCCAGGCGGCCTACAACGCCACCCGCACCGCTGCGGCCACTCGACTGCTGGAGTGGATCCAGAGCGATCCCACCGGCAGCGGCGATCCCGACTGGGTGGTGCTGGGTGACATCAACGCCTATGCCAAGGAAGACCCGATCCGTGTGTTCGAAGCGGCGGGCTATCGCAATGCCCTGCCGACCTTCACGGCCGAGCCGCCCTCGAGTTACGCCTTCTTCAACCCGGTGGACATGAGCGGGGCCCTGGATCACATGTTGATCTCGCCCTCTCTGGTACCCCAGGCCACCACCGCCCTCGACTGGAGCATCAACGCCGCCGAAGGAGCCTTCCGCGACTACAACCTCGACACCAACAGCAACGGCAATGCGCCGGTTCGCGATTTCTTCGCGCCGGATCCCTTCCGCACGTCCGACCACGACCCGCTGCTGCTCGATCTGGATCTGGGCCGCGCCGTGCCGAAAGGGCTCGCCTTTGTTCACGGCGTTGCCTCCGGCGACCCCTACAGCGATTCGGTGATCCTCTGGACCCGCATCACCCCACCCGCGGACTTCGCGGGCCTGGTGGATGTGCAGTGGCAGATCGCCACCAGCGCCGACTTCGCTGCGGGCTCGATCAAGGGCAGCGGCAGCTTCAGCACCAGCGCCGCCCGCGACTGGACCGTGAAGGTGGAAGCAGACGGCCTCAGCGCGGACACCAGCTACTTCTACCGCTTCCGCGCCGGCGATGCGGAGTCGATGGTGGGGACAACCAAGACCCTGCCGGAGGGCAGCGATCCGGTGCGGCTGGCGGTGTTCTCCTGTTCCAACTTCACGGCGGCTCAGCAATTCGATGCCTACGCCAGGGCCGCGGCGATCAACAGCGCCAATCCCTACGACGCCTGGCTGCACCTCGGCGACTACATCTATGAATACGGTGCTGGCGGCTATGGCGCCGCGGAAGACGCTGCCGGCAGCCGAGGCTTCCTGCCCGATCGCGAGATCCTCAGCCTGGGCGACTACCGCCTGCGCTATGCCCAGTACCACACCGATGCTGGGCTGCAGGCCCTGCGGGCCGCAGCACCGCTGATCGCCGGCTGGGACGACCACGAAACCGCCAACGACAGCTGGAGCGGCGGTGCCGAAAACCACCAGGGCGAAACGGAGGGCGACTGGATCGCCCGCCGTGATGCCGCCCTCAAGGCCTATTACGAATGGATCCCCATCCGCGAACCCGGCCAGCGGCAGGCCAGCGATGGGGCCAGCGCCGTCTCGCCGCTCACCCAGGCCTACCGCTCGTTCAACTTCGGCGATGTGCTGTCGCTGCACATGCTTGAAACCCGGCTGACGGCCCGGGATGAGCAGCTGGCCTATCCGGATGCGGCGGCGGTGCAGGCCCGCATCGGCGCCATTCTGGCCGATCCGGCCCTGGTGGTCAGCTATGCCACCAAGGCCGGCATCGCGCCGCCCACAACCCCCGCCGCTTTCCCGGCTTTCGGGGCTGCGCTGGCGCCGCTCGTCACCCAGGAGCTGGTGCTCGCCACCGTGCAGCAGGCCTGGGGGGATCCGAGCCGCGACCTGATCGGCGACAGCCAGCTGGCCTGGCTGCAGCAGCAGATGGCCAACTCCAATGCCGCCTGGCAGGTGCTGGGCCAGCAGGTGCTGATGCAGAGCATGGCCATCCCTGCGGAGCTGCTGCTCAACGCCGGCGATCCCGCCCTGCTCGACAAGTACGCTTCGCCGCTGCAGAAGCTGGCCACCGGCACCCCCTTCACCAGCCTCTCCCCCGCCGAGCAGGCCCTGTTCGCCGAAGCCAGCAAGATCCCCTACAACCTCGACGCCTGGGACGGCTATGGGGTGGAGCGGGAGACGATCCTGCAAAGCGCCCTGGCCCTGGGCAAGCGGCTGATCAGCCTCGCCGGCGACACCCACAACGGGTGGGCAGGCGTGCTCGACACGATGAGCCCCGGCACCCAGCCGGCCGGCACGCTGGCGGGCGTGGAATTCGGCACCCCGGGCGTCACCTCACCGGGCCTTGAGAAGTACCTGCCCGGTGCCGATGCCTACATCCGGTCCTTCTACCCAGACGTGGATGGCCTCGATGGCCTGTTCATGGGCTATGTGAGCGGTCTGCAGTACGCCGATGTGAACCGGCGCGGCTTCCTCGATCTCACCGTTTCCACGGATGAGGCGATCGGCACGTTTGTGTTCCTCGATGGCTTGAATGCGTTCTCCGATCTGCCCCAGTGGGCCAGCGAAACCGTGGTTGCCGCCAGTGACTACAGCCTCAGCCTCGCGCCGGAGGCGACTCCGGAGATCGGTTGGCAGCCGGGCTGGCGTGAGCTGGATCTGGTGTTTGGCCTGGCGATCGACGCCACCGGCGGCCAGACCCTGCTCAACCCGGCCGATTTCGCCACCCTGCCCCGGTCCCGCGTCCAACTTGCCGATGTATCGGTGCTGGGCTCGAGCAACAACGACCGCATCTTCGCCGGCGTTGGTTCACTGATCCATGCAGCCGGAGGCAGCGACGAACTCTTCAACAGCGACAGCCAAGGCACCAATCTGTTGATCGGTGGACCCGGTGCCGACCGCTTCCTCCTGCGCTCGGTGAACGACCGCGTGATCGGTGGTGACTTGATCCCCGGCGCTTCCGCTGCCGGCCTTTCAACCTTCACGGCCCTGGTGGACCGGGAAAGAGACAGCTTCCTGATCGATTCATCCGACCCTGGCAGCGGTGGGGCACTGCAGATCCACGACTATGAACCGGGAGTCGATGTCCTGCTGGTCGATGGCGTGGCACCGGAAGGCGATTGGTCAGCGGTCCGCCAGCAGTTGCAACAACTGGGAATCACCGTCAACGCCGCTCCCCGGCTGAACGGCACCGAGATCACACTCTTGCTGCAGCCGGGCGTGGAGGTGAGCCGCGACCTTGGCTCCTTGGCGAGCGATCCGGACGGGAACCTCCTTCAGCTGGTGAAGCTGGAGGGTCCGGCCTGGATCACGACCTCAGGCACCACGATCATGGCCACCGCTCCCGTTGGCGTCAGCAAAGAGCAGCTCGCTGCCATCAGCCTGCGATTGGCCTTTAGTGATGGCCAGGCGGTGGTACCGCTCGCGGCGCGACTGACCCTCAATGACCCCCCCAGCGCGCTGGCTCTCAGCAACACCATCAGCTCCCTGCCCGAGAACACCTCCACCGCCACGCGCATCAAGGTGGCCGACATCGTCATCACGGACGACGCCCTCGGCAGCAACACCATCAGCCTCACCGGTGCTGATGCCGACAGCTTCGAAGTGAACGGCAGCGCCCTGTTCCTCAAGGCCGGCACCCCCCTGAACTTCGAGGCAAAAACCTCCTACGCCGTCACGGTCTCCGCCAGCGATTCCTCCCTCCCCGGCAGCACGCCGGTGTCGGCTGCCTTCGCCCTGGCCGTCAGCGATGTCGATGAGCTGCCCCCAGGCACCACTCCGGTGAAAGGCGCCTTCGATTTCAACAACACATCTGACCGCAGCCAAACGTTCCTGCTCGATGTGGACTCCACCAACCTCAACGGCAAGCTCTTTGACCCCAGCCTTCTGCCAAAGACCGGTGACTTCAGACTCACTCTCACCAAAGGAGGCTTCAGCGGCGATCTGCCAGAGCCATCCTCATCCAAGGATGTCATCAAGCTGGAGTTTCTCAATGACGGCTCAAAACAGGAGGTGGTCCTGAGCGAACAGATAGTGAACGAAAGGGGCGAGAAGGAAACCATCGCCAGCTCCGCGCGCGGGATCCTTCCTGCGGTGGTGAACAACTACATCCACACCCGGGGTGGCGACGACGAGATCATCGGATCTGGTGGCGTCGACTACATCCGAGCCGGCGCCGGAGACGACATCATCGATGGCGGAGCGGGGAACGATGTGGTGCGCAGCGGCATCGGCAACGACCGCATCACCCTCGGTCCTGGTGCCGACAAGGTGCTGATCACCCGCGATCAGCTGCAGGGCAGGGACATCCTGCTCGATTTCCGCGCCCAGGATGCACTGGTGCTGGGCGATGGCATCACCGTGCTGGGAGGACTGGGGAGCAGCACCCTGAGGGTGGGCTACATCGGAGGCGCCTTCCAGGAGTTGCAGCTGGCTGGCACGAGTCGCCCCACCTGGAATCAAGCCATGTTCACCACGGTCTGGTCTTGAACTTCTCCTTCTCGAGCGTGCTGTGAACACCGGCACGCGCGAAGGGCTCTCGTTCGAGCCCTGATCAGCGCGGCGGCTCGGATCCCTTCAGCGCCTGCTGCGCTGCCCGTCCCGCCACCCACACGCTCGCCACGGTGGCCAGCACCCCCACGATCCGCAGCGCCCAGGTGCCGGCATCGGCTTCACCCGAGAGCACCTCGCCGAAGCGGGCCACGTCGCCCGCCAGGGCGCCCAGGCCGACGAACAGGATCGTGCCGGGCAGGATGCCGATCAGGCCGATGGTGTAGTCGCGCAGACTCACCTCGCTCAGCCCATAGGCCAGGTTGAGCAGCGAGAAAGGGAAGGCCGGTGAGAGGCGGGTGAGCAGCACCAGCTTCAGGCCCTCGCGGCTCACCGCCTGCTCCACCGCCTGCAGCTTCGGCAGCGCCGCCAGACGCCGTTGCGCCCAGTCGCGCAGCACGTGGCGGCCCAGCAGGAAGGCGGCCACGGCGCCCAGATAGGCCCCCAGGAACACCAGCACGCTGCCCACCACCGTTCCGTAAAGGGCGCCAGCCAGCATCGAGGCCCAGACCCCGGGCAGCAGCAGGGTGACCCAGAGGGCATAGAGGGGCACGAAGGCCGCGGCCCCCAGGGGGCTGCGCAGGGCAGGCAGCCATGACGACAACACGTGCGAAGCGTCCATTGGCGGGGCGGGCAGAGCTGCGGTCGTAAGGCCGCACGGTAGGGGGCTCAGACGGCGGCGCGGCTGAGGCGGTGGCGGGCGGCGAGGGCGCTGTAGGCAGCGCAGAACTCCAGGCCCAGGGCCTCGCGGAGCACAGTGTCGGCCTCGAAGGCGGCCAGGGCCTCGGCCAGGCTGGTGGGCAGACGGCGCGCATCCGCCTCCGATGGAGGGTGGGTGTAGGCGTTGGTGTCGAGGCGGCGACCGGGGTCGAGCTGGCGCTCGATACCGTCGAGACCCGCCGCCAGCACGGCGGCCTGCAGCAGGTAGGGGCTGGCGGCGCCGTCGCCGAGGCGCAGCTCGATCCGGCCGGCATCGGGGATGCGGATCATGTGGGTGCGGTTGTTGCCGCCGTAGGTGATCCAGGCCGGCGACCAGGAGGCGCCGGAGGTGCTGGTGGCCCGGCCGAGCCGGCGGTAGCTGGCCTCCACCGGGTTGGTGAGGGCGCAGAGGGCCGGGGCATGGGCCAGCAGACCGGCGAGGAACTGATAACCGAGGGTGGAGAGCCCGAGCTCGCCGGCGGGATCGGCGAACAGGTTGGTGCCCTCGCCGCTCCAGAGGGAGATGTGCAGGTGGGCGCCGTTGCCGGTGAGCTCATCGAAGGGCTTGGGCTCGAAGCTGGCCCGCAGGCCGTGGCGTTCAGCCAGGGTGGCCACCATCACGCGGAAGAAGGCGTGGCGGTCTGCGGTGGTGAGGGCGTGATCGAAGGTCCAGTTGATCTCGAACTGACCGTTGGCGTCCTCGTGGTCGGCCTGATACGGACCCCAGCCCAGGGCCTCCATCGCCTCCAGCAGTTCGGCGATCAGGGGGTAGCGGCGCATCAGCGCCAGCTGGTCGTAGCAGGGTTTCTCGCTGGTGTCTCGGGTGTCGGCGATGGCATCGGCGAGCGGATCGAGCAGGAAGAACTCGGGCTCCACGCCGGTGCGCAGATGCAGCCCCTTGGCCGCGGCCCGCTCCAGCTGGCGCTGCAGCACCAGGCGCGGCGACTGCGCCAGCGGCACGCCGCCCACCGCCAGATCGGTGGCCACCCAGGCCACCTCCGGCTGCCAGGGCAGCTGGGTGAGGCTGGCGGGATCGGGGCGGGCCAGCACGTCGGCGTCGGCCGGGGTCATCTCCAGCCAGGCGGCGAAACCGGCGAAGCCCGCGCCACACGCCGCCAGTTCGGCCGCGGCGGAGGCCGGCACCAGCTTGGCGCGCTGCACCCCGAACAGGTCGCTGAAGGAGAAGAGGAAATGGCGCACCCCGTGATGGGCGGCGAAGGCGGCGAGGTTGGTCATGGCTAGGGAAGAAAGGCGTCGAGGGCTTGGCGGATGAAGGCCTGCTCGCGGGGCTGGTCGCGGGGGTTGCCGGCGCGGTGGCCAAGGGGCGAATCGAGCTGGAGGAAGCGGGCCCCGGGGATCAGGGCCGCCTCGGCGCGGCAGTCGGCGGGGGTGAAGTAGAGGTCGTGGGAGCCGGCGATCACGCAGGTGGCGGCCTGGATCCGGCCGAGGGCGGCGGCCAGGTCGTCGCCGCAGCCGGCCGCCGCCGCCACGTCGCTGGCGAGCCAGGTGTCGAGCATCGCCAGCAGGTTGTGAGGGTCGTGGCGCCGGTAGGCCGGCAGCCACGCCTTTTCCACGTAGTCGTCGACGGTGGCGTAGCCGAGCCGCAGGTGTTCACCGGCGGCGTAGAAGGGCTGGCTGGCGGCCCAGCTGGCGTAGATCAGGGCGAAGGTGCGCAGACCCTGCTCCGGCGGGGCGGTGAAGCGCTCGCCGTTCCAGGCCGGATCGGCGGTGAGCGCCTGGCGCAGGCTGAGCAGGAACAGGCGGTTGTGGGGGGTGGTGCGGGCGGTGCCGCAGAGGCAGCAGAGGCGGCGGCTGCGCTCCGGCTCCAGCACACCCCAGTGGTAGGCCTGCTGGGCCCCCATCGACCAGCCGTAGATCAGGGCCGGCGCCTCCACGCCGAACACCACCTCCAGCAGGCGGCGCTGGGCGCGCACGTTGTCGACATGGCGGATGAGCCAGCCCTGTTCGGCGGTGCCAATCGGCGCGTTGCTGGGGCTGCTGGAGCGGCCGTTGCCGAACTGGCTCACCAGCACGATGCACCAGCGCTCGGGATCGAGCACCGGCCCCACCACCCAGTCGAGATCCTCCAGCCAGGCGCCGTAGGAGCTGGGATGGAGCACCAGGTTGGAGCGGTCGGGGGCCAGCTGGCCGAACACCCGGTAGCTGAGGTGGGCGTCGTCGAGCTCGCGGCCGTTGTCGAAGCGGAAGCGGCCGAGGCGGAAGATCCGCTCGCCGGGGGGCAGGGTCATCGGGGGGATGCTGCGCTCAACCGGCCTGGGGCAGGGCCAGGGAGGAGAGGTCGCGGCGGAACTCGCGGTGCACCCCCAGGTAGCCGACGCCGATGTGCTCGAGATGGGGCGCCAGGAGCGCATGGGCCTCGGGGGCGGCGTGGAACGGCAGCGAGGGGTAGAGGTGGTGCTCGGCGTGGAACGGCATGTTCCACATCAGCCGGCGCAGGGGCGCCAGGGTGAGGGTGGTGCGGGTGTTGCGCAGGCCGTCGGGCTCGAAGGGGCAGCCACCGTGCTCCGCCATCAGCACGAAGCGCAGCAGGGGCTGACCGACCGCCAGGGGCAGGAGCCAGAAGCGCAGCAGCGCATCGGAGCCGAAGGCGATCGAGGCCACGGCCAGCACGGCGTAGAGCCCGATCTGCAGCCGGATCGATCGCACCACCTTGGGCGCCACGGCTTCAGGGATGTAGGCGCAGCCGTCGAAGGCCCCCACCAGGCCGCGGGCGTGGCCGCGGATCTTGCCGATCCACCAGGGAAGGCCGCTCAGCTCCAGCAGGTAGCTGGCCAGGTTGTGGGGCGGCGCATCCTCCAGCTCGGGATCCAGCCCGATCTGGTGGGTATAGCGGTGGTGCCACTGGTGGTAGCGGCGGTAGAAGTCGGCGTTGTAGAAGCTGAGCGCCCCGGCCCCCCAGGCCACGGTGTCGTTGAGCCAGCGGCTCTGAAAGGCGGTGCGGTGGCCGCATTCGTGCATGGCGCAGAAGCCGAAGGCCAGCCCGGCGCCGAGCAGCAGCAGGCCCGCGAGCCGCAGGGGCAGGGGCAACGCCGCGGAACCCCAGGCCAGCCCGCCCACCAGCAGCACCGCCAGATGGAAGGCGAGCTGGCGAAGGCCCGGCCCATCGCGGCGCTCGTTGAGGCGCTCGAGCTCGGACGAGGGGATCAGATCCCGGGTGACGGGAGGGGGCGGCGGCGCCGTCGACGTCAAGGCGGGAAGCGGGCGAAAGGACGATCCTCAGCCAGCGCTGCGGCTCACATGGTCCACGGCGGACGTTCCGATTGCGATCGATCAGGGGCTGCTCCGGGCCCGCTCACTTTCGAAGGCATAGAACAGCAGGCTGAGCAGGCTGCTCATCGCCTCAATCCGGTGGATCTGGGGGTCCTGGAAGCCGCTGCCCCCCCTGAGGGCGATCGTGAGCACCGGGATCGACACACCGCGGGATTCCAGACGCAGCCCGAGGTAGTCGGTGCACCCCTGTGCCCGCAAGGTGGCGAGGAAGGGAAAGCCACGGTCGCCGTCGTCGTCGAAGCGGTAATGGAACAAGCGTCCATGCTCGGCGATGTGGTGCAGCGGACTGGAGAGATGCTCCTCGCGTTTCAGAAACTCCCGCGGCATCCGCAGCGGCTGCACCTCGGCCGGGGAGCGGCTCAGCCAGATGTACTGGCTGCAGTCGATGTCGTCCTGATCGGGGAGGAAGGCAAGCGACAAGCGATGCACCTCCAGACCCCACGACCGCAGCTCGTTGACGAACAGCAGCACGAACTCCTCGAAGTTGCGCAGGCCCGACCAGTTGTCGAGGATGTAGCGCTCCAGCGGCACACGGGACGGGTCGGGAGCGGGGCCCTGCAAGCCCGAGGCATCGAGCATGCGATCGGAGGCGGCGATCCGCTCGATCAGGCGTTGGATCTTGCGGCCCGAGGCCCATTCCGACCCCGTCAGGAACCCCTCCAGTTCCTGCCAGGGCAACGGCGGGGCGATATGAAAGCCCTGAAGGGCATCGGCCCCCTGCCGCACCGCCACCACCAGATCGGCGTAGCGCTCGATCCCTTCGGCCACGATGGTTTTGCCGAGGCCGTGCACCGCGGCGATGAAGGAACCGACGTAGCGCTGCAGCCGGAACGACTGGCCGATGCCGCGGATCAGTTCGATGTCGAGCTTGATGGCGTCGTACCAGGCCTCGCTGATGCGGCGGTAGTTGGAAAGCCCGGAGCCGAAGTCATCGATCAGCACCCGCAGGTTCAGCTCGCGCATCAGCCGCTCGGAGGCGGCCGCCATGCTCACGGCACCGGGATGGGCATCGCCGGCGGCCGTCTCGGTGATCTCGATCCGGAACAGGGAGACATCCACGGCGTGCTGCTGCAGCCGCTCCACCAGCCGGGAGAGCCGGTCTTCCCTGGCCAGGGAATCGGCACTGACGTTGAAGGAGACGTAGGAGATCCGTTCCCGCAGCATCGGACTGGCCCGCAGCCGCTCCTGAACCCCCGGCAGCTGATCCACCACCAGATCGTCGATGCGGTGGGCGATGCCCATGGCCCCGGCAGCCTGGAGCACCGCGCCGGTGCCCAGGCGCCGCAGCAGGGGGGAGCGAAAGCGCAGCAGCAGTTCGAGGGCAAAGCAGCCCGGATCGGCCAGCAGCAGGATCGGCTGGAAGCGCAGGTCGATGTCCTGCGCCGTGAGGTCGATCAGCTGGCGCCGCAGCTCGGCGTCATCGCGAGCCTGCCATTCGTCGGCGGGCTCGAGCAGGCGCACGACCCGGGGCTCTGCACCCGCCATCAGATCCCCGAAGGCCTGGAGGGTTAGCAGGGGTGAGCGCGGCCCGTGGAGAGCGAACCACTGGCCGGTCACGCGGATGTCATCCCAGTTCAGGTGGAGTGTGCCCAGGCCCTCGATGGCCGCACTGACGGCCTGCAGCAGCTCGGCCAGCTGCGCTTCCACGCACGGCTGTTCGCCGCTCGCCGGGATGGCGGAGGGGGGAAGGATCGCGGCGATGCGGTGGTCGTTGGCGCGATACACCGCGAGTTCGCGGCCGGCCGCAGCTCCCCCGGGCCGGCTGTGCCGCAGAGTCGCGGCAGCGGTGTTGAGGATCAGCAGGCGGTCGGCCTCATCGAGGAACAGCCGCTGCCGGTCGAGGACCGGGAAATCGAGGGTGAGCAGCAGGGCCGGGGCCGGATCGGCGGTTGCCTGCGTGGGGGACGACTCGAGGTCGCGCTCCAGGGCGTAGCGGGAGAGCAGACCGCTGGAGGGATCGTTGCGCAGGGAGCGCAGCAGGCGCTGGCGCCGGCGCCACTGCTGCTCGGCCGTGAAGGCGAGCAGAGCGGTGAACAGCAACCCCAGTCCTCCCAGGGCCCAGGCCAGGCCGCGCTCCAGCCGTTCGCCTGGATCCGCTCCCTGGCCCAGAACCAGCAACAGGCTGTGGGGCCCGTGAACGACACGCCACACCCGCGCGCCGGGAGGCCGTTGCGGGGGGCCGGCCGCCGGCCAGGGGGCGAGAGCCACCAGGCGCAATCCCTCCTCGGGGCGTCCGAGCAGCGGCGCCCCGTCGAGCCGGATCCAGCCGACGGCGCCAGCGGGGCCGTCCGGCACGGGAGCCCCGAGATAGAGGACGCCCACAGCATCGGCGGAGCCGCGGAGCAGGGAGGTGGTGGCCAGGTCCGGGGACGGCCGGCAGCGCCGGACCTCAGCCAGCGACCGACCTGGGAGCGAAGACGCCACGGCGGGAGCCCCCACGGTGCCGGCGGGGAGGAAGGCGATCCGCTCCAGTCCGTCAGGGGCCACCAGCTTCAGAAAATGTTCGGCGCTGTCCGGGGTAGCGGCAGGAGGACGCCTGGCCAGCACCAGATCCGTCGCCTGCAGAGCCCGGCAGAGGCGGCTTGTCGCCCGTTCAGCCTCACGCGTCCAGTGGCTTCGGCTGCGGTGATCGAGGGCGTGCTGGAACCAGAGGAGGGGAACGAGGCAGAGGCTGCCGCCGATCAGCAGGACGGTGAGGGTCTTCAGCCGCATTCCCTCAGCACCGCCGGGCCGAAGGTAGCAACCACAACCCCCTGCGAAACAGTTCTGCAGAGAGGGCGCGATCAGCGAGATGCCGCCCATGCTGCCTGCGCAGAGCGGAGAGGCAACACTTCGAACGCATCGCTCCAGCGAACAGGCCGCCACCCGCACTCTGCTGCGTCACAGCGATGATCTCAGGGTCTGGACAATGCTCCAGCGCGGGTGAGCAACCTCACCCGACTCCGGGACATCCGCAATCCACGCTCTCCGGCCTGCACCTCAGGTGAGCCTGCTGGGGAAGAGCTCCCTCCAGAAGCTGCAGCCGTGGTAAGCCTCGGCGTTGTACGGACCCGAATTTCCGGGCGACAGCAACATCACGCTGTTGCCGTTCTGGAATACGGGCCAGTGGGGGAGTCCAGCGGCGGTGGGCACCCCTGCGCGGGCGAAGGAGGCCACGATCTGCTGCATCTGGAAAGCCAGGGGCTGGGATTGGGGCAGGAGATCGGGGGCGTCGATGCGGCTGGTATTGGAGAGATGGGGGAAGAGATAGTTGAGGACGGAGGAATGCACGGCAGCGAAGTCCATCTGCGGATCCGGGGTCGCCGCGATTCCCACCCCGACCACCAGCGCCTTGGGGTCATTGAATTCAAAGCCATAGATCGGCATGCCGATGCGGCGTCGCAGCGCCGACGCCGTATGCCAATACAGGCAGTTGTTGATACCGACCTGCGGGTTGTAGTGGGAGATCACCGATCCGAGGGTTTCTGGCGCCCGACGCGGATCCGAGAGGGGATAACGGGCCAGGATCCGCTGGCGTCGGCCTGCATCGAGGGGTTCCTCCGGCGTGGCGTAATGGTCCAGCAACCGATCCGGATAGTTCTCGGCCGTGATCGGATTCGTGGATTGCTGGTCGTAGCCGATGTAGAGGCGCAGCTCATCCCGCGCGCCGCCCATCAGCACAGGCACGTTGTGTACCTTCCCCTGGGCCAGTGCGTCGGCCATCGAACGGGGCGTGGCCTGGCTGGCACCGATCGAAGGGCCGAAGGTCATCGTCTTGCCGCGGGTGGCCTGATCGCCGGCCCGGAGCAGAGCCTCCACAGGCTTGGCGCGCAGGCAGGCCAGCAGGGGAGCCCGGGTGGACTGCGGACAACCGGCTGCGGTGGCGATCGTGCTGCCGAGCTGGCCATAGCTCTCCACGGTGGGCAGGGGCATCAGGCACCCTCCACTGATCACGATCGCCTTGTGGAACAGTCCCCGGCTGAGCTCTGGGGCGGCCAGGTGCTGGCAGATCGAGCCGGCGCCGGCCGATTCGCCGGCCAGGGTGACCTGGCTGGGGTCCCCTCCGAAGGCCGCGATGTTGCGCTGCACCCAGCGCAGGGCTTCCCGCTGGTCGAGCAGGCCGAGATTGCCGTTGGTGGCCGGATCAAAGGCCGGATGGGGCATGAAGCCGAGCACACCGAGGCGGTAATTGGCCGTCACCACCACCAGACCCTGCCGGGCCAGGGCATCGAGCCGATAGAGGTTGGCGCTGCCTCCCACGAAGGCACCGCCATGGATCCACACCAGGACCGGCAGGCGACGACCGGGCGCGATCGAGACCGGCCGGCTCACGTTGAGACTGAGGCAATCCTCCTCGCTGCTGGCCTCGGTGAGGTTGAAGCGGGCCTGCTGGGGACAGGCGGGGCCGAAGCTGCCCGCGTCTCGCAACCCCTGCCAACCGGGGGAGAGCAGGGGCGGGCTCCAGCGCTCGGGCCGGACGGCGTAGGGAAGACCGCGGTACTCGATCACCCCGTTGCGCACCACACCGCGCAGCGGTCCCTGGGGCGTGGTGAGCACCGCGGTGCGGCCCGGCGGAATCGGTGCGGCGTGGCTGTCCCCGGCCGCCGTGACATACGCCCCCAGCACAAGCAGGGCAGCGCCAACAACCAGGGGGGGGAACGGAAGACATGCGCTGGGCTGCCATTCATCCAGCCCTAGCAACCACGGAAGAGTCGCGCCACAGACGCGCCCCAGCTGCCGCACGCAGATCAGCATCAAAAAACCAGAGAAGTATTGGATTCATCAGCGCAAAAGGATCGACGCTAAGGAAGCTCCGAGCAACAACCCGGCGTAGAGCATCTTGAACGCCGATTCGCTTGTGGCGAATAGCTTGGGGGCGGTTCGAGCGGCAATCGGATAGAACTTATCGTTGATCCGGCGAAACCCTATTCCCTGAATCACGTCTTGCACAGCAACTCATGGCGAGCCATGAACAAGTTCGCGAGCGCAGCCAGCACGTGGACCTTGCAGCCATTCTTGAGCATGCCACGCAGGCGGGTCTTCTCAAAACCGAACTGCCGCTTGATCACCCGGAATGGGTGCTCACCTTTTGCATGGATGTGAGCCTACTGCAAGCAGAAGCCGTTCCGGCTAGGGCGGTTTCGACCAGATCTTCCAGCCGTCCTTCCGGGGAATCGGGTAGAGCCCGCCGCTTCCCCGGCCGCATCGCGACACGGAAGCCGATGGCCTTCCCTTTCATCTCTTCTCGCTTCCCGATCCCTTGGCAGCCGGAATCGGCGTAGACCACTGTCTCCTGCCCGTGCAGGAGTTCGGCGGCTGGGGTCAAGTCATGCACATTCGCGGCCGTCGTCTCGATCGAGTGGATATCGATCAACGCCCTCCAAGGCACAACCTTAGGCCGGGGAACGCCTGGCGATAACGGCGCCTGTCACGGGTGAGCAGGGGCACCCGCTCGACCAGCGCGTGAGCACCGATCAGGAAATCAGCAAGCACGGTCTGCCTGGAACCGCCCCGCGTCCTGTACTCAGCATGGGCCTGAGCGGCGAGGAAGGCGGCTTCGTGAGGTATGGAGCGGTACACGTAAAGATGGGCCGGCAACAGATCATCCACCGCCTCAATCGTCTCGCAGGCGAAGGCAATCTCGGCGTACACGATCGGATTGATCAGCAGCGTGCCGCGATCGAGCCAGCGGCGGAGCTGTTCCTCGCTCCACTGCTGCCAGCACGGATCCGCGGTGATCACATCGATATCACGTTCGAATCCACGAACACCATCAGGGTTGCTCATCCCCGCGGGTAAGAGCAAGCAGTTCATCGGTACTGAGGCGACTGCGCAGAGGCCGGGCCCGTCGCAACCGCTGCAAACCCTCCTGAGCGCGCGTGGCTATTGGAGACTCCTTCTCGATCAACACCCGTCCGTTCTCCACCACGAAGCGAAGCTGGGTGTGGGGCAGCAGACCGCATTGCTCGCGGATCTCCTGGGGGATGGTGACCTGACCCTTGCTGGTGATCCGCATGCTCGGCCCATCCACCAAGACAGTAAGAATTTTACTGCAGACGGGCCTGGCCGGCGTTGCGGGGTGCCTGAACGGCGAGGCGCCTGCGGCCACCGCCCGCAACGACTAACAGCCGCGATTCACCAGCCCAACAACCGAACATCCAGGGTGAAAGAACAGCCCAGTGCGGAGAGATGAAGGGTCTAAGGGTTAAGGGAAGGTCCCTGGGGGAGGCACACCACAGGAAACCCGGTGTCGTTGACGGCAAGGTCAAGCTGGGCGTGGAAACGGTAGGTCGAGCGGCAGTACCTGGAATGGTTTTTCCAGGAGCCGCCGCGTAGCAGCTTGATGCGGTGGTCTCCCGTCATCCAGGGGCTGCCATCGGTTCGGGCGCCCTCATACGAGCTGTGCCAGGCGTCGAGGCACCACTCCCACACGTTGCCGTGCATGTCGTGCAGGCCCCAGCCATTGGCGAGGAAGGTGGCCACATCGGTGGTTTCCTGTGGCCACCCGCCCTTGGGGGCTTCTGCATAGCTGATGGTTGCGTCGTAATTGGCCAGCACCGGCGTGAGCGTGGCGCCAAAGGCGAAAGGCGTGGGGATGCCCGCTCGGCAGGCGAACTCCCACGGGCCTCACTGGGGAGTGTGAAGAGAAGGCCTGTGTGCTGGCTGAGGCGGCGGCAGAACTCCATCGCGTGCTCGCAGCTCACCCGCTCCACCGGCCGGCGCCCCCCCCCTGGAAGCGGGAAGGGTTGCGCTTGAGATCCTGGTCCACCCTGGGTCAGCGGGCCACAGCTGCCCACTGCGCCTGGGTCACCGGCGTCTGGCCCAGCAGGAAACCAGCCAGCCGCACCCTGTGTTGGGGGCCTTCATTACCAGACCGCTCGGGCTCGGTAGCAGGCGAACCCATCCCAAACTCCCCTGCCTGGATCCTGATCAGCTGCAGGCTCTCACCCTGCCCCAGATCAACGTCGCAGGCCCGCACACCCACCACCACCGCACTCTCCACGTGCCACCGCACCCCCTCGCGCCGCAGGCGGGCGGAGGTCTCCATACGGGGGCTCAGGGCCAGGGGTGAGGGGCTGGTAGCTGTGGCTGGGGTGGAGCCTGGAGCGGCACCAACAGCCGATGGCGGCACCGGAGGAGGAGGAGGAGGAGGAGGAGCGGAGGCAGGGGCCGGGTTCCCCTCACGGGATGCGGCGGGGGCCGACCCCGCAAACGGATTCCGCCCCAAGGGCGGCTTTGGGTAGCGCGGCGCCAATGGCTCGCCGCTGTTGCCGCGCACGATCGGCACAAACTTGATCGTGTCGGTGGCGCGGGGCACGTATCCCGTCACGATCATGCCCTCGTAGCCGGCGCCACCCTTACGCTCCTCCGCCTTGGCCACGTAGTTGGCCGTGCACACCATCAGCACCCGGTCGGCGTCGCGGATGCCGAGATCCATGAAGCGCACCACATCGGCGCCGTAGAGAAGGTCCCACTGATCCAGCGTCACCTCCACGCCGCCCTGCCGCAGCCGACCCACCTGCAGGAGCACCCAGGCCCTGTGGGCCTCGGAGTCGTGGGAATAGGAGAGGAACACCCGCGGTGTCACGCCGGCCGGGTTGCAATCTGAAGAGCCATTGTGGGGCAGCAGGACTTGCGCCTGCACCGCTGCGGCAGAGATCACCTCACCACAGGCCCGGCTGCAGCGGTCCATCGCTGGCGGGAGGACCGGCAGCCTGGCGTGGGCCATCACCCTGGGCCGCTTTGCTGTTTCCTGCAGGGGCCGACTCCGGCGCCACCTCCATCGGCACCAGGTTCCAGAAGCCGTACTTGCGGCCATGTTCGCGACGCTGGCGGGCCACGTAGGCACTGTGGTCCTCCAAGTCGCCCCAATCCTTGATCCTGCGTGCCAGGAGATGGCAGGTGTGCAGATGGCGGGCGGCGTGGGAATAGCGCTTGGAGCGCGCCCTGAGCAGGCTGAAATCAACCATCGCCCGCAGGCAACGGCTGGCGGCGAGCGGGTGATTCTTCTCCAGCAGCTCCGCCAGCGGCACCAACAACTCATAAAGGTCGCCGTTCAGTGGCTTTGGCGCGGCCAGCACCAATCGGGCGGCGCGGCGCGGTTCGGGCCAGTGCAGCAGGAACCACAGCGCCTCCTGCAGGTCGTGGTGCTCGGCCACCAGATCGAGGGCCCGCTCCTCGGCCGCCGCTTCCTCGAAGGCGGGCAACTTCTTCAGGTAATCCCGGAGGTGGCGGCACGACAGTTCCATCAGGGCGTATTCCCAGCGCTGCGCCTGCGCCTCGTCGTGGCGGCTGAGCGCCGCCAGCGCCGCCAGGCGGGCCTCACACCACTCCTCCGCCCCGGCCCGGCGTTGGGCCAGAACCGGATCAGCCCCCTGCAGCAGCGCTAGGGCCTCTTCGGCTCGGCCAGCCTGCGTGAGACGTTCCGCCACCCTGGCCGCGATCGCCGGCACCGTCAGCGCCTCGGGATCATGATCGCGGTATTCGGCCAGGTAAGCCTCGGCATCGCCCAGGGCATCGGCGATATCGAGCATGGCGATGCGCACGATCAGGTCCCGGTGAGTTTTCGCCCGATCGTTGCTGGTATGGCAAGCGCGCAGGGCCTCCAGCCGCTGGCGCAGATGGGCCAACCCCTCCGGGCCCAGCGCCGGCGCCAGATCGCGCAGGATCGGATCGAACTGGCCGTAGCCGTTGCTCACGATCGCGCCATACACCTGATCCGCGAGGGCCTTGGGATCGCCTGGCGCCTTCAGGGCCACCGCGCCGAGGGCCGCGCTGCTCTGATGAAAAAAATCGCGCACCACAGCGTCGCTGTCGTCGCAACGGTCGATCAAGCCCTCGTAGAGGCCGAGCAGATCCCAGAACAGCTCCACCGCCCCGGCGGGATCATGCTCAGCGATCGGTCCGCTGATCGCCTGGCGCTGCCGCTCCAGATCCTTCAGCAGCGCTTTGCGCTGGTGATCGTCGAGGAAGCTGCCGGAGCGCTCGATCGTGGCCAGCCGTTTGCGCACCTCCCGGGCGATCTCCGCCGGGCCCTTCTGCTCGGCCAGCGCCAGGCGCAGCAGCCGCTTGGCACCGGCATCGCCCTCGCTGAGGGTGAGCAGCAGCTCCGCTAACCGGGCCGCCCCAAGGGCTTCCAGGTTCCTGGCAGTGAGGCTGGATGAGCCGGCCATCGTGCGGACGGAGCAGGCCGGAATCATCACCCCGGATCTGCCGACCAGCTCCCATCGTGCCATCGCCTGACGCTGAACCCAGCCGCACAATGGAGCGATGAACCGATCCGCCGACTGGCTGCAGCAGGCCCGGGCCGATCTGGAGGTGGCGGCCGTGAACGCCGGTGCCGGCCATCACGAATGGGCCTGCTTCGCCTGCCACCAGGCGGTGGAGAAGGCGCTCAAGGGGCTGCATCTGCGCCACGGCCAGCAGATCTGGGGCCATGGGCTCGGCCGCTCCTGGCGTGAGTTGCCCCCGCCCGTCGGCTCGGGCTTGGCCGCCGCCGTGCCTGATCTCACCGACCGGCTGCGGATCCTCGACGCCCTTTACATCCCCACCCGCGACCCCGATAGCCTCCCCGATGGAGCGCCCGCCGACCACTTCGGCCGACTCCAGAGCGACGACGCCCTGCGCCATGCCCGTTCGATCGTTGACGCAATCGCTGCTGCGCTGGCCTGAGCCTGAGCTGGTGCTGCGCCAGGTGAAGGAGTGGGCCGAGCGCGTTGCGGCCGAGCATCCCGGCCTCGTGCAGGTGGGCGTGTTCGGCAGCTACGGCCGCGGCGACGCCGGCGTGGGCAGCGATCTGGATCTCCTGCTGATCGACACCCAGGCCCACGGCCCCCAGCACCAGCGCCTGCTTGCCTGGCCCCTTGCGGAGCTTCCCCTCAGCTGCGATGCGCTGGTGCTCACTCCCGTCGAACACCACAAGCTGTTGGCCAGCGGTTCCGCCATGGCCGTCGCGTTGGCGCGCGACAGCCGCTGGCTGTGGAGCCGCGGGGGCGCAGGCGGCTGAGCTGGTGCGCACAGCGGGGTGATTTCCGGCGACGTTGGGGCTGGTGGGCATCCAGGCGGAGCTGATCACGCTCGCCAGCCGTGCCGCACGGCAGCTCAGCCCAGATCCGCCAGGCGCTTCCTGGCCAGTTCCGCCTGCGCTTCGGCCTCGGCCAGATTGGCCCTGCACTCGGCCACCACCTCCGGCGGCGCCTTGCCGGCGAAGTTCGGGTTGGCGAGGCGGCCGGCCAGCCCCTTGATCTCCTTGTCGGCCTTGGCGATGTCCTTCTCCAGGCGGCCGCGCAGGGCGTCGAGATCCACCAGGCCCTCGATCGGCAGCAGCACCTGCAGCTCACCGCACACACCGGCCAGGGCGCGGGTGGCGGGGCTGTCCTCCGACGTGGACGGATCGAGCACCAGCACCGATTCGGCGCGGGTGAGCGCGGTGATGTCGGCGTGTGCGGCGCTCAGCAGCTCCGCGAGGGCCGCGCGGCTGGTGACGAAGCGCACGGGGGCCGGCTGGGAGGGCTTGAGCCCTGCCACCGCCCGCAGGTTGCGCACCACCCGGATCGCCTCGATCAGCTCGGCGAAACTGGCTTCCAGGGCGTCGTCCAGCGCCGCCGCCGCCGCCACCGGCCACCTCTGGAGCGCCAGGAACGTGCCCTCGGGAGCGCCCGTGAGCCCATGCCACAGCTCCTCGCTCAGGTGCGGCATCAGCGGATGCAGCATCACCAGCAGTTCGCCAAGCACCTTGGCGAGCACCGCCCGGGCTGTGCGCTGATCGGCAAGGGCCTCAGCGCTGGCGTTCTCACCGGGATTAAGGCGCCGTTTGATCAGCTCGACATACCAGTCGCATACCTCGTTCCAGGCGAACTCGTACAGCCCCTTGGCCGCCTCGCCCAGGCCATAGCTGCCATAGCGCTCGGCGGTTTCCCGGTTCACCCGCGCCAGGCGCGAGAGGATCCAGCGATCGGCCAGCTGCAGGGTTGCTGGATCTGGATCCCCCAGGGTGGCCGGCGTCTCGCCGCCCAGATTCATCAGGGCGAAGCGGGTGGCGTTCCAGAGCTTGTTGGCGAAGTTGCGCGCCGCCTCCACCGTGCCGGAGGTGTCGCTCTTGCGGTCGTAGTCGAGGCGGATGTCCTGACCAGCGCCGGCCACCTCGCGCACCAGGGCGAAGCGCAGGGCGTCGGCGCCGTAGCGGTCGATCAGCAGCAGCGGGTCGATGCCGTTGCCCGCGCTCTTGCTCATCTTGCGGTTGTTCTCATCCCGCACCAGGCCGTGGATATACACGTCGCGGAAGGGCATCCGGCCGGTGAAGGCGCCGGCCATCATCGTCATCCGGGCCACCCAGAAGAAGATGATGTCGAAGCCGGTCACCAGCACGCTGGTGGGGTACCAGGTGGCCAGATCGGCGTTGCTTTCATCCGGCCAGCCGAGGGTGGAGAAGGGCCACAGGCCGCTGGAGAACCAGGTGTCGAGCACGTCCGGGTCCTGCTCCAGCTGCAGCGCCCGGCCGGCCCCTTCGCTGGCCGCACCGAACTGCGCCGCGGCCTTCAACCAGGCCTCAGCCTCGTCGCGCGCCACCACGTAGGGAGTGGTGTCGGTGATCATGCCGCCGGTTTCACTCACCACGAACCAGGCGGGAATGCGGTGCCCCCACCACAGCTGGCGGCTGATGCACCAGTCGCGGATGCCCGTGAGCCAGTCGCGGTACACCTTGCTCCAGCGCTCCGGCACGAAGCGGGGCTCGCCCGCCGCCAGCGCCTCGCGGCAGCGGGCCGCCAGCGGTTCGGCCTTCACGAACCACTGGGTGGAGAGCAGCGGCTCCACCGGCACCTTGCCCCGATCCGAGATCGGCACGCTGTGGCGGTGCGGCTCCACCTTCACCAGGAAGCCCTCGGCCTCCATCGCCGCCACCACCGCCTGGCGGGCCTCGAAGCGATCCAGGCCGGCGAACCGGCCGGCGGCTTCGTTCATCGAGCCGTCGCGAGCCATCACCGTGATCAGCGGCAGGCCATGGCGGCTGCCGATCGCGAAGTCGTTGGGATCATGCGCCGGGGTGACCTTGACGCAGCCGGTGCCGAAGGCCGGATCCACGTGCTCATCCGCCACGATCGGGATCTCACGGCCCACCAGCGGCAGGCTGAGCGTGCGGCCCACCAGCGCCGCGTAGCGCGGATCTTCGGGGTGCACCGCCACGCCGGTGTCGCCCAGCATCGTTTCCGGGCGGGTGGTGGCCACCACCAGATGGTCGACGCCGCCGGGGCCGGCGCCGCCGGTGAGCGGATAGCGGAAGTGCCAGAGATGGCCCTCCATCTCCTTCATCTCCACCTCCAGATCGCTCACCGCCGAGCCGGAGGCGGGGCACCAGTTCACCAGGTACTCGCCCCGATGGATCAGGCCCTGCTCGTGCAGGCGCACGAAGGCCTCCACCACCGCCTTGTTGAGCTGGGCATCGAGGGTGAAGCGCTCCCGCTGCCAGTCCACCGAGTAGCCCAGTCGCCGCAGCTGGCCCACGATCGTGCCGCCGCTTTCGGCCTTCCAGGCCCAGGCCCGCTCCAGGAAGGCATCGCGGCCCAGGTCGTCCTTGCTGCCGCCTTCGGCCTGGATCTTCTTCTCCAGGATCGTCTGCACCGCGATCGAAGCGTGATCCGTGCCCGGCAGGCACAGCACGTTCCTCCCCCGCAGGCGCTGGAAGCGCACGATCGTGTCGATCAGGGCCGTCTCGAAGCCGTGGCCCATGTGCAGGCTGCCGGTGACGTTCGGCGGCGGGATCACCACCGAGAACGGCTCGCCCGGGGCCCCCGGATCGGGGTGGAACGCCCCCGCCTCTTCCCACAGCCGCTGCCAGCGGGCTTCGGTGCCGGCGGGGTCGTAGGTCTTGGGCAGGGCTTCGGCGGACACGGGGGCGACACGGCGGGGCCCCATCGTCTCAAAGCGAGGAGGGCGTAACGCCGCTCCGGCGGAGGTCGGCCGCTGAGCCCAGGGCCTGCACCGCCAGACACCGATGGAAGGCCGAGGTGAGATGGGCCCAGGGATCCCACCAGAGGTGGCCAGCTGCATCGACGGGCTCCCGTGCCGGCTCGTTCGCCAACGCGGGGCGCTCGATCTCCGTGAACCCATGGGCGGCCGGGGCCGCCCGCACCGCCAGGAACAGGGCATGCGCATCCGGTTGCGCCACCGTCAGCTCCCACCGCGCGGCCAGGGCCTCCAGCTCCTTGCGCAGCTCGGCGTTCTGGCGGGCGATCAGGCCGTTCAGTCCGTGCCGCTCCCGTTCGCCCAGCCCCGGCAGCTGGATCGGGCTATGGCCCCAGGGCAGCTCGCTAGGCACCAGGAACTGGCGCAGGCCTCTGGCGCTGAGGCGTTCCACGGCCTCGATCAGGTGCTGGTTGACGCGGTCGCCGACAGCAGGGGTGGGCGGGGCGTCGAGGTAGTCGGTGGCGCCGGCCCGCAGCACCACCAGGCAACCCGGCTCGGCGGATCCCCCGGCCGACAGGAAGCCCTCCACCTGTGTCAGCAGATTCGGCACTCCCTTCGGAGACAGGCCCTCGCCGGAGCGGGCACCGCCGAAGGCATAATCGCGCCCACCGGCGCCTGAGTGGACCAGCGGGGGCAGGCCCAGGCCCTCCGCCAGAAGCTCCACCCAAAGCGGCCCGTTGCAGCGGCGGCCCTGCCAGTGGGGAGGGCAGGGGAAGGCGGCATCGCCGCGCAGGGCATGGGCATTGCCCACATCGCTGAGGCTGTCCCCGAAGACGAGCAGACCGGTGACGCGATCCATGAAGCCCCGGGAGTGCCGCTGCGGGTACAGGCCGGGTGAGGCTAAGCCGCCCTGCCTGCATGGCGGATAACCTGAGCCCCTGCTCCGCGGCCGCTTCGAGCCCCCATGCCCGCCGGCGCGCCCCTCACCTTCCTGCCGCCCCAGCTCGATCGCCGTGTGCTGTGGGCCTGCCGCCGTGGCCTGACGCTCTGGCTGCGGCGCAGCGCCCGCATCGACCGGGTGGAGGTGGAGGGCCAGGAGCGGCTCGCGGCCTCCCTGGAACGTTTCCGCGGGGGCCAGAGCCGGCTGCTGCTGGCCTTCCGCCACCCCAGCATCGACGATCCCGGCCCGATGGCCCGGCTGCTCTGGAGCCAGCGCCCCCCGGCCCACGCCCAGTTCCTCTACGACCGCGGCATTCCGCTGTGGGCGGGCGAGGCCATCGGCTGGCTGCTGCCGCGGCTGGGCGGCTGCTCGATCCAGCGGGGCAAGCTCGACCTGCCGGCCCTGCGCACGGCCCGCGAACTGCTGCTTGACGGCCCCTACCCCTTCGCCGCCGCTCCCGAAGGCGCCACCAACGGCCACAACGAGATGGTGAGCGCCCTGGAGCCGGGGGTGGCCCAGCTGGCCTTCTGGACCGCCGACGACCTGGCCAAGGCCGGCCGGGCCGAGGCAACCGAAGTTCTGCCGATCGGCCTTCAGTACACCTACCGCGGCAGCATCTGGCCGGCGATCGAGGAGGTGCTCGCCCAGCTGGAGCGCGACGCGGGCCTGAGCCCCGACCCGGCCCGCTCCCTCGATCCCGAAAGCCTTTACGGCCGGCTGATCGCCCTGGCGGAGCGGATGCTCGGCCTGCTCGAGCGCTTCTACCGCGATGCCTACCGCCGCGATCTGCCCGAGCTGCCCCCTTTCCAGGACGGCGACGACCGGGCCCGGATCGGCGAACGGCTGCCCCGCCTGCTGGATGCGGCGCTGACGGTGGTGGAGCAGCCGCTGGGAATGGAAGCCCGAGGGGATCTGGTGGAACGCTGCCGCCGCATCGAGCAGGCCAGCTGGGAGCGCCTCTACCCACCCACCAACGGGCAAGCCGAGCGCTGCTCGCTCGAACGGGGCCTGGCCGACCGGCTGGCGGAGGAGACGGCCCGCCGCCTGTGGCACATGCGCATGGTGGAGGCGTTCACGGCGGTGAGCGGCCACTACGTGCGGGAGTCCCCCAGCCAGGAGCGCTTCGCCGACACCCTGCTGCTGCTCTGGGACACCCAGTGCCGCATTCTCGGCAGCGACCCTGGCCAGCGGCCGCGGCTGGGGCGCCGCCGGGCCCGCGTGCGGATCGGTGAACCGATCGCGGTGCAGGAGCGGCTACCCGCCTACCGGGCCGATCGCCGGGCCGCGGTGGCCGCCCTCACCGCCGACCTGCAGACCACACTCCAGGGGCTGATCGTGCCTTCGCTTCAGCTGGCCGGTCCGGACGCCAGCCGCGCCTGGTAATCCTCCAGCGTGCCGGCGTTGATCCAGCCGGTGGCGATCGTCTTGGTGTGGCTGGGGCTCACCCTCCCCCGGTGGATGTGGGAGAGGCCGGCGGGAAAGATCGCCAGCTTGCCCTTCTCGGCCTCCACGTGGTGGTCCTGCCAGTGGAACTCGGTGCCGCCATCGGGCAGGGAGTTGCAATAGAGGATCCAGGCCAGCACCCGGCGGATCGGCTCGGTGGCCTCCTCGGTGGTGGTCCAGTCGCAGTGCCAGGCGTGGAAGCCCTCGCCCGGGGCATAGCGCTGCAGGTTGAACAGGGGGCAGACGAACAGCGAGCGCTCCGGAGCGCACTCCAGGAACTGGGGCCGCTCCGCCAGCCAGCGCTGCAGCCCCGCCGAGACGCCCCGCAGGATCACCTCGGCCAGGCCGTGGGCCTCGGGGTCGGTGCGGTCGAAGGCCACCAGGCTGATGTCGGTGGACACCTTCGCCGGCGTGGCAGGGTCGTTGCCGAAGGCGGTGCCGGGGCGCTGCAGGTCGGCCCGGCGATCGAAGAAGGCCTCCACCGCCTCCGCCAGGGCCAGGTAGCCGCTGCTGCGGAACTCGCCGATCAGGCGCATGGGTCGCTCCAGGGCACGGCGGTGATGGCCTCGAGGGCCTGCCAGCGGGAACGGTCGGCCACCACCCGCTCCAGCAGACCCACCCGCTCCAGCGCCGCCGCCACCTGCTCCGGATCGAGGGCGCCGGCGGCCGGGCCGAGGGGCAGCACCAGCACCTGCCGTTCGGCCGGATCGGCCATCACCTGCAGGTCGAGATCCGCCAGTTCCCGCTCGAAGAACGTGCGCCGCAGCCGGCCGGTGAGCACCGGCCCCAGGGCCGCGGCGAAGGCCTCGAGCGCGGCGGGATCACCGGAGCAGCCGCAGTTCAGCGCCAGCCAGATCAGCAGCTTGGCCCAGCTCTCCACCGTCCAGAGGGGCGGGAAGCTCTCGCGGTGCTGGCGCACCAGTTCGGCGATCGCGAAGTCGAACAGGGTGGCCTGCAGGGCCGCAGCCGACGGTGCCGGCGGCACTGGGGTGGGCGGGGTGTCCATCCCCCCATCCTCACCGGCGGCGGGCAGGGGGAGCGGCAACGGGCAAACTGCAGAGGACACGTGGGGGAGAGACCCGATGGCCCTGGATCTGAACGACCCGGAGCTCGAGTTCGCCGATCTGGTCTACGCCTACCAGAGCTGGGTGATGGCCGTGATCAACGACGAGAAGCTGGGCGGCGACAAGCTGCTCACCGAGGAGATCGCCGACGACGCCCTCAACGCCATGCGCTTCCTGCCCGACGTGGTGACCAGCGCGATCGAGACCACCCTGGCCCGCGTCTACGACGTGGACAGCGAGGAGCTGGCCGAGCTGCTCTACCCGGAGGGCTGAGCGGGATGCTCCGGGGTCTGGGGCGGCGGGCCGGGATCCTCGCCCTCGTGCTCACCCTGCCCCTGGCCGGCTGCCGCCCGGCACCCACCCCCCCAGACGCGCTGCAGGGCAACGCCGTGCCGAGCGACAACGTGCACGGCTCGATCGTGCTGGCGGTGGGCATCAACAACGACGACACCATCAACGCCGCGCTGCTGGAGGATCTGAATCAGCGGATCGGTGATCTGGTCCGCAGCTACCGCACCCTCAATCCACGGGTGCACGTGGAGATCCAGCCCTTCCAGGAGGACCTCCTGGTTCAGGAACTGGAGCGGCGCAGCCGGGACGGGCTCGCCCCCGATCTGATGATGGTGAACGGCACCACGGCCCGCACCCTCTCCCTGAAGGGTCTGACCCGACCGATCCGGATACCGCCCTCGGTGACCGATCAACTCGACACCGGCTCCCTGGCACGGGTGCGACTGGCGGATGGCCGGCTGATCGGCCTCCCGATACTGCTGCAGCCGCAGATGGCCTGCTACGACCGTCGACGCGTCCAGGACCCTCCCGCCACCCTGGCGGCCCTGCTGGCCCGCAACGGCGGCCTGATGCGGGCGGGCCTGCCGATCGACGCCATCAACCTGGCCTGGACCCTCGGCCCCCTCGGCACCCTCGGCACCATGGAGCGCCTCGCCGGCGGGCAGCCGGCCACCGCGGCCGATCGGGCTCGGGTGAGGGCGTGGCTGGAGTGGCTGGGCAACGCCCATCTGCAGCAGGGCATCCACTTCCTCGCCAACCAGGAGGAGCTGGTGCAGGGTCTGGCCAATGGACGGCTGGACTGGATCAGCTGCCGCAGCACCCATCTGGGGCGCCTGCGCGTGCACCTCGGGTCCCATCTGGGGGTGTCGGTGCTGCCCTCGGGCCCCGCTGGAGCAGCCAGCCCGATCACCAGGGAACGGTTGCTGGCCTTCGGCGTGAACTCCACCAAGGCCCAGCGCCAGGCGGCCGAATCGCTGGCACGCTTCAGCATCAATCCGCTGGTGCAGCGCACCATCACCCTGCGCAACCTGGCGACCCTGCCGGTGAACCGCAACCTGCATCCTCCGGCGGGCGCCTCCCAGATCCTGGACGCCATGGTGGCGGCCCGGGAGCAGGGTGCCGCCAGCGAGAGCGCCACCCTCCCCCTGCTCCGTTCCGACGCCGAGGGGACAAACCGCTTCCGTCGTCTGATCACCGGCTTCCTCTACGGGGAGGTTGACGCCAGGACCGCCGCCGATCAGCTGATCAAGGCAGTGGCTGCCGGGAGCACGGAATGAACGGCCTCGAGATCCTCCTGCCCCAGGTGGCCGGCTGGGGCGGTTACCTGCTTCGCCCCGCCGTTCTGCTGCAGCTGGCGATCGTGGTTCTGGTGCTGGCGGCGGAGGTCCGGCTGCGGCGCCATGCCCCGGCCGACCGGCGCCAGGCCCTGCTGCGGCCCCTGAGTCTGCTGACCCTGGCCGCGCTCACCTCCCTGCTCGCCCTGACGGGACGCCCCTGGGGTCTGGCGGCCTTCCTGGGCTGGGCGCTGGTGGGCTGGAGCGGCCTGCGGCTGCTGCACAGGGCCCTGGCCTACGTGATCGAGCCCCGCTCCCTCAACCTGATCGACAGCCGGCTGCTCCGCCCCATCTATCTGGTGGTGGTGGGCCTGGCCCTGATCAATCGCTTCGACAACCTGCAGGACCTGGCCCTGGTGCCGCTGGGTGCTTGGTTCGGCAGCAAAGTGAACCTCGGCCAGCTCTTCGGCGCGGCGGTGACCCTCTACCTGCTGGCCATGGGCACGGGCCCGCCGGCCCATGGGATCGCCTGGCTGGCACAGCGATTCCTGCACATCAGCGACGGCAGTCGCCGGGCCATGGCCCTGATGCTCCGCTACCTGGCGGTGGGACTGGGGCTGGTGTGGGCGCTGGACCACATCGGCGTGCGCGGCACCGCCCTGCTGGCCGTGGCCGGTGGCCTGTCGGTGGGCCTGGGCTTCGGCATCAAGGAGGTGTTCTCCAATTTCATCAGCGGCCTCTGGTTGCTGTTCGAAGGATCGGTTCGCCCCGGGGAGGTGCTGTTCATGGATGGCGATCCCTGCGAGGTGCGCCGTCTGGGGCTGCGGGCGGCCGTGCTCTGGCGCGACCGCGACAACGCCGAACTGGTGGTGCCCAACCAGACCTTCTTCACCGCCGCCACCACCACCTACACCGGCTCCGACCGGCTGCGCCGCAGCCAGGTGCTGGTGGGGGCCGCCTATCGGCACGATCCGGCCGCGGTGATCGCCCTGCTCGAGACCACCGCCGCAGCCTGCGCCAGGGTGCTGCCCTCCCCGGCGCCGAAGGGCCTCCTGCTCAGCTACGGCGATTCCGCCATTCAGTACGCCCTGCGCTTCTGGATCGCCGACCCGATGGACAACGTCTCGATCTGCAGCGAGGTGCAGGTGGCGGTGTGGCAGGCCTTTCGCGACCACGACATCGAGATCCCCTTCCCCCAGCAGGTGCAGTACCAGGTGGATCTGCCCTCCCCTGCCGGCGAACCCTCGCCCCCGGCCTAGGGGCTCAGAGATCGAGGCGAAACCAGTTCTCGGCATCACGGGCGGCCCGGTCCTGGCCAAGCTTGTGGCCGAGAGCGAAGGATCCGGTGGCCGCCACCACCGCCAGCAGGGCGATGCCACTGCGCGGCGACCAGCTCCGGGAGGAGGGATCCTGGGGCGCCCCCACCACCGTGAGCAGGGCGAAGCCCACGGAGGCCAGGGCGCCGAACCCGTAGAGCAGCGGCACACCCGTGCGCCGGGTGACGGCGTGCAGCAGCAGCACCGGCAGACCCACCACCGGCAGGCCGGAGCCCACGGCCCAGGCCCAGCGCTGGCGGGGGCCGTCGGCCAGGCGGCGCCGGAAGGCCAGCCGCCGGCGGTCGCCGTCAGCGGCCACGGGAGGCGGGGGTGGGGGAACTGTCACGCACGGCCTGGAGGGCGTTCATCCCCAAGGCCATCGTCATGATGATGCCGGTGAGGATCAGCAAAAGCCGGAAGCTGCGGAACACGAGCCCCCCCAGCGTCGGCCCACCGTTGGCGGCGGGGCGTCGGGAGGGGGGTGGCTGAGCAGGCGCTGGGGCGGCCGGCCGCGGGGGGAGCTGCATCCTGGGGTGCCATCCGCTACACCTTCCATTGTGAACCGCGCTCACCTCCCTCTCCCCCGCCAGGGCAGGGGCGGCACCAGCACGTCGGCCACGGTCTGGAGCACGGAGGCCACCGGTCCCAGCTGCCCCAGCAGCACGGTGGGCGCCAGCGGTTCGATCTCCGGATCGCCCCCCGGAATCTGGTTGGTGCGCAGAAACCACAACCCCGCCCCGTGGCGCAGAAGCACCGCGGCCACATCGTCGTGGGCGCGGCGCGGCAGCATCGAGCGCCAGCTGAGCAGCACATCGCCGAGGCTCTGACCCGCCTGGAACGGCTGGGGCGGCGACGCCCCCCGCACGGCCGCATCCAACAGGGCTGCATTGGCCCGCCAGTCCGGCCGCACGAGGCCGAACGGGGTGAGCAGATCGTCGAGGGAGCGCCCCACGGCGGCCAGCGGCGCCGCGCGCTCCGCCGTGGCCGGGTCGGCCGCCAAGCGAAGGCGCAGCTGCTGGATCGCCAGGAACAGGGCCTGGCTGGAATCCTGCACGCAGGAGGTGGCGGGCGTCACGCTGGCCATGCCGGTGCCGTCACCGCTGCGGTAGCGGGCCATCAGCACCTCGGCCTGCAACGCCAGGGCCTCCGTCAGGGACAGGCTGCCATCCGTGCCCGGCGGCCCCTCCAGCGCAGGCAGCTGTACCAGCACGTTCGAGAGGGGACGGCTGGCCAGCCAGCCCCGCTGCAGGTCGCCGGCGTAGGCACTCCAGTCCTGGCTGCCGGCCACGATCGCGTTGGGGTTGTGGGCGTAGATCTGATGAAAGTGCAGCTCGAAACGAGGGTCGCCACTGAAGGGATCGGCCACCACCCGCGCCTCACCGAAGGCGAAGTGGCCGGTCACGGTGAAGCCCGGTGAAGGCTCGGCCCGCTCGCCGCCGATGCCGCCGAAGGCGTGGAGCAGCAGGGCCCGGTCGCCGATCCGCCACGGCCGCGGCGCCACCGCCACCGTGCTCATCCGGCCCTTCTGCCGCTCGGTGTCCGCCCAGTTTCCGTGGCGGATCCAGCGCCCGCCCTCGCCGGCCGGCAGCACCCGCTCCGGCTGGGGCCGCATCAGCGCCCGGGGCTCGAGCGCCTGCACCGTGAAGATCCCCTGGGCATCGGGAGCGCCTTGCACGTACCAGCCCTCGGCGCCGGCCGGGCTCTCGGCGAGCCCATCCGGCGTGGAGATGCGGCGGCCATGGGCGTCGCGGGGCTGGCGGGGGATGCGCACGCTCGCGAGCGGTCCGTCGAAGCGGCCGCTGGAGCGGTTCCAGTGGCGCACTCGGAACCGATCCGCCCCGGCGGCCGGATCCGGCCCGAGCACCCGCACCAGAGCCTCGTAGCGCCCGGTGGTCTGGATCGGTGGATGATCCACCCGCAGTTCCGGCGTCGGCTCGTCGCTGCGCCCCAGCTCCACCGCCCCTTCGAGACGCACGATCACGTCGTCATGGGGGCGGGCTCCCGCCAGCGACTGCAGCGGGCCCACCCCACGGCGCCCGTCAAGCCGCTCCGGCAGCACGTTGCCGGCGGCGATCGCCCGCCGCGCCGCCGGCGTGAAGCGGATGTCGGTGGTCACCAGCGCCACCAGCCGCTGCAGTTCGGGGCGCTCCTGCCAGGTGAGCCGCAGCCGGCGACCCACCAGATCGCTGTGGGCGGGCGGAGCCAGCTCCAGCTCGATCCACACCCAGTCGCCGCCGTGCTGGCGAATGTCCGCCGCCCTGGGCAGGATCAGCCGGCCCTGCCAGGCGGCGCGGGGGCGGTACAGGGCAGGATCGGGTCGGCGATCCAGGGGGTAGTGGTCGGGGCGGTTGAAGGGCAGCCGCTGCGCCAGTGCATAGCTGGAAGGTCGTACCTCGCTGGGGGCTGGCGCTGCCGCCGGCGGCGGCGACGAGGAAACCGCCAGCAGCTGGGCAGCTCCTGCAGCGGCCAGAAGCAGGCCTCCATAGACAGCCGGGCGTTCCCAGCGCCACCCCCCTGTGCCCATCGCGCCCGGCTCCGACCGCCTGGCGCGCACTCTGGCGGAGGGCGACGACCCTGGAGAGGATCCGCGCATCGGCGCACCGCGTCCGCGATCGGGGAAGGATGATGGCACCAGGAACCTCCGCCGGAGCCGACCGCCCATGGTGCCTCCGTCTCCTGCCCGTGGGGAGGACCACCCCCAGAACAGGACCGGGAGCCTGGGGAGCACAGAGCATCTGCTGGCCCTGGCCCTGCAGAACGGCGCCATCGGCATGTACTCGCCGATCCGTCTGATGGCCGCTTCCTGGTGGTGAATCCCGCCCTGGAGGGGTTCCTCGGCCGCGGCGCAGCCGACCTGCGCCGGAGCAGTGGAGCGGCCCTCACCCATCCCCACGACCGGGAGACGGAACAGCAGCTGCTGGCGGAACTGATCGCCGGCCACATCCCCTGCTACCGGCTGCGCAAACGCTTTCTCCGGCCCGACGGTTCGGTGGTGTGGGGCGATCTGTCGGTGGCAGGACTGCGCAACGACGATGGCAGCCTTCGCTGCTACGTGTCGCAGATCGTGGACGTGAGCGACCTGATCCAGTCGCAGGAGCAGGAATCCGTGCGGGTGGTGGAACGCAACCGCATCCTCGACAACATCCCGGTAGCGATCGTCTGCGCCACGCCGGATGCCGCCCCCACCGCCAGGGCGCTGTACACCAACCGCAGTTTCGAGCAGACCTTCGGCTACGGCGTCGAGGATGCGCCCACCCTGCAGGACTGGCTGCAGCGGGCCTTCGCCAGCATCGCACCATCCAGCGGCGGCTCGAGGCGGAACGCGAAGCCTGGCGCCGGCAGTAGGACACCCTGGCCCTCACGCTCACCGACAACATGCCGGCGGGCAGCTTCGTGCTGCACCGACAGAGCGATGGCGGGCCCCAGTTCGACTTCCTCAGCCGCCGCCTGCTGGCGATGCTCAACCTGGAGCGCTCCGCCGTGGCGGCCGATCCGCTTCTGCTCTGCCGCTGCGTGCACCCCGAGGATTTCCCCTCCATCCAGGCGGTGATCCAGGAGGTCTATGCCAACGGCGGGCCGTTCGGCTGGCAGGGACGCCTGGTGGTGGCTGGGGAGACTCTCTGGGTACGGGTCGAGGCCGAGCCGCGCCTGCACCCGGACGGCCTGCCGGCCTGGGATGGGGTGGTCACCGACATCAGCGAGCAGCAGCGCATCGAGCAGAAGCTGCGGATCGCCAACGCCAAGCTCGAGAAGCTGGCCACCACCGATGCCCTCACGGGAGCATGGAATCGTCTGCATTTCGAGCAGCGCCTGACGGAGGAGATCGAGCGCGCCCATCGCTACGGGCAGCCCCTGTCGCTGCTGCTGCTCGACATCGACCACTTCAAGGCGATCAACGACCGCCACGGTCATCAGACGGGCGACCGCGTGCTGGTGGAGATCTGCCGCAGGCTGGGGCATCAGATGCGGGAAACCGATCTGCTCGCCCGCTGGGGGGGCGAGGAGTTCGTGGCGGTGCTCCCCCACACCCCGGCCGCAGCCGCGATGGCGCTGGCCGAACGGATCCGCCGCCTGATCCCCAGCGAGCCGCTGCCGCCGGTGGGGGCGGTGACCGTCAGCGCCGGCGTCGCCCAGCTGCAGAGCGACGACGACCTGGACAGCCTGTTCCAGCGGGTGGATCGCGCCCTCTACCGAGCCAAGGAACGGGGCCGGGACCGGGTGGAGCAGGAGCGGAGCACCTAGGCCATGAATCAGGCGGGCAGCACCAGGTCATCGAGGGCCGCCAGGGCGGCGTCGTAGTCGTAGCGGGACGCCGCCTGCCGTGCCCGTTCGATCACCGGGCCCCAGGCACTGCCTGACACCCTTGCGGCCAGATCCGCCAGCGCCTCGTTGGCCCGACCGTCGCTTTCGCGCAGCAGGGCCCGCAGCGGATCGAGACGGGCCATCAGCTCCGGGGACGGCGGAGCGGCCTCCGGCCCCGCCGGGCTGTCGGCGGGAGGTTCCGCTGGCAGGCTCCGATCGAGGCCGGCCAGAACGGAAGCAAGACTGCTGGCCACAGCCGCCACAAGCTCTTCAAGCACAGCCTCGGCGGGGGGCGAGGGCTGGCGCAAGGCCTGCTCCAGGCGCTCAGCCGCATGGCGAACGGCGACAGCGCCGATCGTGCCTGCGCTGCCCTTGAGGGTGTGGGCCAGGCGTGCGGCGGCGTCCGGATCGTCGGCCTGGCGGGCACCCCGGAACGCCGCCGCGAAATCGGTGTAGCCACTGCGGAACTTCGCCAGCAGCCGGCGATAGAGCGCAGGGTCCTGGTTGGTGGTCGCCAGACCCGCCCGCACGTCGACGCCGGGCAGGGCGGGGAAGGCGACGGCCTGCCGCCGGCCCGGGGCGGGATGCACCCAGCGGGCGAGGGTGGCGAACAGGTGAGCCACGTCGAGCGGTTTAGCGATGTGGTCGACCATCCCGGCCGCCAGCACCTTCTCGCGATCGCCCGCCATGGCGTTGGCGGTGAGGGCGATCACCGGCAGGTGGGCGAGGGAGGCATCGGCACGGATCGCCCGGGTGGCGGTGAAGCCGTCCATCACCGGCATCTGGCAGTCCATCAGCACGCCGTCGAAGTCGCCGTCACGGCCGAGGATGTCGAGGGCCTCCCGGCCGTGCTGCGCCAGCACCACCTCGATGCCGGCATTGCGCAGCAGCTCCATGGCCAGCTCCTGGTTCATCTCGTTGTCCTCCACCAGCAGCAGCCGAGCGCCCCGCAGGGACTCCGTGGTGGCCGCGGCATCGACGCGAGGAGAGGCCACAGGGGGATCCTCGAGCCGGCCGACATCGAGGGCTTCGCCGATCGCCTCCAGCAGCGAGGAGGGGGTGGTGGGCTTGGTGATCACGGCGCGGAACAGCGCCCCCCGCTCGCCCGCCAGTTCCATGGCATCCTCGCGGCCGAAGGCGGTGATCAGGATGATGCGGGGGATGCGGGTGAGGGGCGCCTGTTCGATCGCCAGGGAGCTGTCGACACCATCGAGCACCGGCATCTTCCAGTCGATCAGCAGCAGGTCGTAGGGCTGCCCGCGACCATCGGCTTCCGCCACCATCCCCACAGCCTGCTGACCATCCCGGGCCAGCTCCACCGTCAGCCCGAAGCTGCTGCACATCCCTCCGAGGATCTCGCGAGCCGCGGCGTTGTCGTCGGCCACCAGCACCCGCAGACCCCGCAGCTCCTCGGCGCGGAACATGCGTCGCGGGGTGGGATTCTCCTGCAGCCCCAGCCGCACCGTGAAGTGGAAGGTGGAGCCCTCGCCGAGACGGCTCTCCACCCAGATCCGTCCTCCCATCTGTTCCACCAGGCTGCGGGAGATCGCCAGCCCGAGCCCGGTGCCGCCATAGCGGCGGGTGACGGAGGAATCGGCCTGACTGAACGACTGGAACAGCCGGGCGCACTGCTCCTCGGACATGCCGATGCCGGAATCCTGCACCCGGAAGTGGAGCTCCACCTCCTCGTCGCCCTGGCTCACCACCTCGATGCCCACGATGATCTCGCCGTGATCGGTGAACTTCACGGCGTTGTTGCCCAGGTTGATCAGCACCTGGCCCAGTCGCAGCGGATCGCCGCGCAGGGCATCGGGCACCTCCGGCGGCTCGCTGAACAGCAGCTCGATGCCCTTGTCGGCCGCCTTCATGCCCACCAGGCTGGCCAGGTGCTCAAGCACGTCCTCGAGGCGGAAGTCGATCGTTTCCAGCACCAGCTTGCCCGCCTCGATCTTCGAGAAGTCGAGGATGTCGTTGATGATGCCGAGCAGACTCTCGGCCGCCCGCTGCACCTTCAGCACGTAGTTGCGCTGCTTGGCGTTGAGGTCGGTCTGCAGGGCGAGATGGGTCATGCCGATGATCGCGTTCATCGGCGTGCGGATCTCGTGGCTCATGTTGGCCAGGAAGTCGCTCTTGGCCTGGGTGGCCTCCTCAGCCAGCGCCATCGCCTGGCGCAGTTCCCGTTCGGCCTGCTTGCGCTCCGAGATGTCGCGGAGGGTGGTCATCAGCACCGGCCGGCCCGCCAGGGTGATCGGCACCAGCGTGACCTCGCAGGGGAAGGGGGTGCCGTCGGCACGGGCGTGGAGCCACTCGAAGCGGGTCGTCTCCTGCCGCTCGAGGGTGGTGCGGATGATCTCCTGCGCCAGCTCGAGGGATGGGCGGCCGTTTTCCTGCAATTCCGGGGAGAACTCGCCCGGCCCGGCGGCGAGCAGCTCCTCCATCGAAGAGCAGCCGAACAGTTCCACCGCCCGGCCGTTGGCATGTTCGAAGCCCCGTTCGGGATCGAGCACCAGCAGTCCGTCGTTGGAGCTGTTGAAGTAGGCATTCACCTTCTCCTCGGCAGCCTTGCGCTCGGCGATGTCCTCGAAGATCCACACCGCCGTCAGTTCCTCGCCCCCGGTCTTCAGGGCGCGGGCCGAGACCGCAGCCTGGAACGGACTGCCGTCCCGGCGCCGGAACACCCATTCGGTGGCGGCGATCTCGCCGCGCTGCAGGGCGGGATCCATCACCGCCCGGAAGGCGGCGAGGTCGTGCTCGGAACCATGCAGCAGGCACAGCGGCTGACCCACCAGCGCCGCCTGGGTGTAGCCGAGGGACTCGGCAATGCGCTGGTTGGCGCGAATGATCGTGCCCGCCGCGGAATGCAGGATGCCGTTGGGGGCGCTCTGGAAGATGGCCTCCTGCTGATCCACCAGGTCCTGGATCGCCTGCGCCTGGAGACGGCGCTGGCTGATGTCCCGCAGGGCGGCGCAGAGGCTGGCGCCGTGCCCCCCCAGGTCGGGCAGGCGCGACAGGCCGATCTCGAACGGAAACAGGGTGCCATCGGGGCGCAGCCCGACCAGCTCGGTGCTCATCACCTCCGCCGGCGCCGCCGCCGGAGCGTTGTTCACCTGCTGCAGAAGGCGAAAGAGCAGGGGTCGCTGGTCGTCCGCCACGAGCTGATCCAGGGGGTGCTGCTCCAGGCCCGCCGCACAGGCGCCGAACATGGCCTCAGCCTGGGAATTCGCCAGGTTCACCTTGGCCTGGCTGTCGAGCACCAGGATGCCGTCGGGAGCGGATTCGATGATGCCGCGATACCAGGCCTCCGTGGTTCGCAGGGCGGTCTGCTGCTGTTCCAGCTCCGTGGCCTGCTCCTGGGAACGTTCGAGCAGCCGGGCCGTGCGGGAACTGCGCTCGAGGGTCTCCAGATTCATCGCCAGGGCGGGAAGCACCTCGTCGAGCAGGTCCTGCTCCCGGTCCACGATCGGTCGACAGGCAGCCAGCTCCACCACCGCCAGCAGCCGCTCGTTGTGCAGCACCGGGTACAGGGCCAGTACAGCCGGCACGGTCTCCCCCAGGCTGGAACCGATGCGCACGTAATCGGCGGGAGGCTGGGGGAGCAGAATCGGCTGGCGCTCCAGGGCGCACTGGCCCACGAGGCCCTCGCCGAGCCTCAGGGTGGGTTGGAGTTGCTTGCGTTCCCGCAGGGCGTAGCCGTGCAGGAGACGCAGCTGCTGTTTCTCTTCGTCATAGAGGTAAAACACGCCGTGGCCCACGCCGAGGATCGGGCCCACCGCGGCGAAGAAGCCCCGGGCCAGATCAGTGAAGCTGTTGCACCTCTGAAGCTGCGCGGCGATCGCCACCTGGTGGGTCTTGAGCCAGCGCTGCGTCTCCATCTGCCGGGCACCTCGGCGCAGCACCTCCACAGCCCGGCTGAGGGCACCGATCTCGTTGGGAAAGTCCTGGCCAGGAAGCGGGAGATCGAGCTCGCCGGCGGCGAGCCGCTCCACCGCCTGTTGCAGCCGCTCCTCCGGGCCGCTGATCGATCGGGCGATCAGGATTGTGGAGAGGGCGCCGAGGCCCAGGCCGCCGGCCACCAGGCCGAAGATCAGGCGCTGGGTCTGGTCGTAGAGCCGGGTGGCATTGGCGGAGGCCTGGCCGGCGTCCGCCTCGCTGAGCTGCAGGATCCGCCGGAAGCCGGCATCAAGGGCATCGGTGATGGTGGCGGAGTCGGTATCGGCGAGCGAATCCATGGCTGCCGGGCTTCGTTCCTCGGGCTGCCGGTCGGCCAGGGTGACCGTGCGGCGTACCAGCAGCAGATAGCGGTCGGCCAGGAGCTCCACATGCTTGAGCTCCGCCGCCAGCTCCGGGCGTTGCAGGTGGCTCCGGGCGGCCACGAGCTGCTCGCTCAGCCGCACCATCTCGCGATCGAGATCGGCCCTCCGCTCGGGACGGCTGGCGGCGAGGGGGGCCAGCACCACTTGCCGCAGCAGGCGGCCGATGGCGGTGCGGCTCTGGTTGGCCTGGCTGATGTGGCCATAGCCCTGCACATACTGCGCGTAGATCCGCTGGGTGTCGCGGTTGAGTAGGGAGGTGCTGCGCAGGCTCACCAGGCCCAGGGCCAGCGGCACCGTGAGCACCAGCCCGAACCCCGCCACCAGCTTGGTTTTGAGCGTGCGCCGCTCGAGCGAACGCAACAGGGCCGGCACGGGGTTCATAGCAGCGGAGAGGCGATGGGGAGCGCTTCAAGGGCCAGGGCCAGCAGGGGCAGGAGGTCGTTGAGCAGGCTGCGCTGGTGGGGCTCGAACGGATGGAAACTGGCCAGTTCGATCACCGCCAGCACCTCTTCGCCGATGCGGACGGGCACCACCAGCAGCCCACCGGCCGGGGAGCGACCGGTGCCACTGGCGATCGCCAGGGCCTCAGCCGGAGGCGCGAGGAGTTCCAGGGGCCTGCCCTGGCGTGCGCACTCGCCCACCAGCCCTTCGCCGAAGGCGACGCAGGGCGGCGTGCTCTCGGGATCGGCGAGGGCATAGGCGCCCACCAGGCGCAGCCGTTCGCGCCCGCTCTCGCGCAGGTAGAAGGTGGCCGAGGCGATGCCGATCAGGGGCGCGAGTTCCCTCAGGAAGCAGTCGGCCAGAGCCCTCGGTTCATGCAACCGCTGCAGGGCGGCGGTGATGCGCACCTGCTGGGCCTTGGCCCACTGGTCCAGCGCCAGCTGGCTGGCCATCTGCTGGTAGGCCTCCATGGAGGCCGCCAGCTCCCGGATCTCGGTGACGGCCGGGCCCAGGGCCAGGGGCGGGGGAAACTCCCCTGCCAGCAGGGCCCGCACCCGCTGGTTGAGGCGCCGCAGCGGCTCGCCGACAACGCGCGGATACAGAACCAGCGGGACCACCACCAGCAGCAGCACGAACAGCGCCAGCAGGCTGAACCGACGCCACCAGACCTCGGCCCGGCGGCGCTGCGCGCTGATCGCTGCGTCGAGGCGCCGCTCGAGCCGTTGCTGCAGCTGCTGCCCTGGGCCATGGATCTGGCAGAGAGCACGCTGGTACGCAGGACCGAACACGAGTTCGCTGGCCCGCTCCCGTTCGCCGGCCTCCACCGCCGCGATCGCCTGGGCCTCCACGGGCATCAGGGCATCGGAGCGGGCCCGGGCCTGGCTGAACAGGGCCCGTTCCTCCGGGGTGAGCGCCATGTCGTCCAGGGACCGGCCCGCCCGGTGGCGGCTGCGGGTCACATCCACCTCCCGCCCGTAGGCCTGGGCGTAGAGGGGGTCGCCGGTGGCCGCGAACCCCTGCACGCTGGCAGTGAGCTGGCGGGAACCGTCCAGGAAGCGGGCGAGCTCGCGGATGGCCTGACTGTGGCGGCGGTAGGCTGCCGCTTCGCGGCTGCTTTCCCGTTCGAGCCCGCGGAACGCCAGGGCTCCGGCCGTGGCCAGGGCGAGAACAAGCGCGGTGAGCAGCATATGGGCAGCCCGGATCCGCATGGGCAGGCGGTCCTAGGGCCGCGCGTCTCCCGTCATGATGCGCAGGGAGGCGGCTTTGCGCTGCAGATCGGCATCACTGTCACCGAAGCGCTCGGCGATGGTGCGGAACTCCCCCTCCACGGCCCGGAAGGCCGCGACGACATCGGGATCGAAGTGGCGGCCGCGGCCCTCCTCGATGATCGCCACCGCCTCCTCATGGCTCATGGCCTCCTTGTAGATGCGGTGGCTGATCAGAGCGTCGTAGACATCGGCCAGAGCCATCAGCCGGGCTGAGAGCGGAATGGCCTCGCCCGCCAGGCCCTGGGGATAGCCGCTGCCGTCCCACTTCTCCTGATGGCTGTAGGCGATCTCCTTGGCGACCCGCAGGAAATCCACCTCCACCCCCAGCTGCCGCTCGGCCGTGGCGATGGCGTCGCGGCCGAGGGTGGTGTGGGTCTGCATGATCGCGAACTCCTCCGGCGTGAAGCGGCCGGGCTTCAGCAGGATGCGATCGGGGATGCCCACCTTGCCGATGTCATGCAGGGGGGCGGAGCGGAAGAGCAGATCGATCATGCGGTCGTCGAGCTGGCTGCCGTAGCGGGGGTGGGAGCGCAGCTGCTGGGCCAGGGCCTTCACGTAGTGCTGCGTGCGGCGGATGTGGTTGCCGGTTTCGCTGTCGCGGGTTTCCGCCAGGCCCGCCATCATCTGGATGGTCACGTCCTGGATAGCGATCAGATCACGGGTGCGCCGCTGCACCTCGGCGTCGAGAAAGGTGTTCTGATCGCGGAGGAAATCGGCCGCATCCTTGAGCTGGAGATGGGTGGCCACTCGCGCCAGCACGATCGGTGGATTGACAGGCTTGGTGATGAAATCCACCGCGCCCAGCTCCAGGCCTCTGGTTTCATTCTCCGTGGCCGACATGGCGGTGAGAAAGATGATCGGAATGCTCCGGGTGGCCGGATCGCGCTTTAGCTGTTCGCACACCTCATAGCCGGAGAGGCCCGGCATCATGATGTCGAGCAGAATCAGATCGGGGGGGCTGGCTGAGCGGGCGATCTGCAGAGCCTTCTCGCCGCTGATCGCCACCTTCACCCGGTAGCGATCCTGGAGAAGCCCCGCCATCAGATCGAGATTGGCCGGGGTGTCGTCCACCACCAGGATCGTGGCAGGATCGGATGTCAGCTCTTCGACCATCGGAGGAACGGGGCGTCCAGCGATCCGCCATCATCGTCTTTACCAGTTCCTCCCCGCGCACGACCGCGCGGGGAGGCCGTTGCGCGGGGCTCTGTGGAGGTTTGTCTCTCCCCGGAGGAGAGGCGTGGGGCGTGGGGTTGAATCGGAAGGATCTTTGGGTGGTTCTCCGTGTTTCTCCTCGGAGCGGATCTCTCCTGAACCGATGAGCGCACCACGCCCCGAAGCGTTCCTGCTGCTCCCGGGGGACGGGCTGATGCTGGTGCTGGCCTCCGGCACGGTGGTCCATCTCGACCCCAGTGCCTGTTGCCATCTGGGCGAGGGAGCCGAGGCCTTCAGCGGCTGTCCGGTGGAGGCGGTGTGGCCGGAACTGGCCGCAGCGATCGACTGGCATGGGGCCCGGCTGGAACAGGAGGGACCGCTGGATCTGGTGCTGCCCTGGCGCGAAGGCGAGCGGGCGGTGCGGCTGTTCCGCACCGACGACGGCGTGGGCATCGGCCTGCTCGCCGATGCCGGCGAGACGAGAGAACCGGGCAAGCGGCTGGAGCTGTTCGAGAACCTGCTGCATGCCGTTCGCGATGTGGTGGTGGTGACCACCGCCGAACCCCTCGACAGCCCCGGGCCGGTGATCCTCTACGCCAACGCCGCCACGCTGCAGCACACGGGCTACGAGCTGCATGAGGTGCTGGGGCGGAGCCCCCGTCTGCTGCAGGGCCCGGATACCGATCCGGAGGTTCGGGCCCAGTTCCGCCGCCATCTGCAGGCCTGGGACAGCTTCTGCCTGGAACTGCTCAACTACCGCAAGGACGGCAGCACCTTCTGGAGCGAGATCGCCGTGACGCCGCTTCGGGATGAGAGCGGTTGGTTCACCCATTGGGTGGCCGTGCAGAGGGATGTCACGGCGCGCCACCACACCGAGCAGGCCCTGCAGGAGCAAGCGCTGCTTGACGCGGTCACCGGCCTGCCGAACCGACGCGCCCTGGGTGATCGCATCGCCCTGGCCCTGAGGCGCCTCAAGCGCGAGGAGGGGCAGCTGGCGGTGATGTTCTGCGATCTCAACCATTTCAAGCAGGTGAATGATACCCAGGGTCACGACATGGGCGATGCCTTGCTGGCCACCGTGGCCGGACGGCTCCAGGCAGCCCTGCGCCCTGGGGACACCGTGGTGCGCCTCGGTGGCGATGAGTTCGTGATCGTGTGCGAGGGCATCCAGGGAGAGGCGTCGGCCCTGCAGATGGCCCGGCGGCTGCAGAACCTGCTCGGCGAGGTGATCGAGCGAAACGGCGTCACCCTGCGCGCCTCGATGAGCGTGGGCATCCCCGTCAGCGACGACCCGCGCCTCTCGCCCCATGAACTCGTGCGCCGAGCCGACGTGGCGATGTACCGCGTGAAACGCCAGCGTGATGTCGGGGTGCTGGTCTACGAGCCCTCGATGGATATGGAGGAGGGATCCGCGGCCACCAACCCCTCACCCGCCTGAGCTCACCGTCAGCTGCAGCGAAGGGGCCAGGGGCCGAAACTCCCCGAGCCGGGGGCTCCACACCCGGCCGCTCAGGAGCTCGTCCGCCGTGGCGAGCACCATGTCCTGGCCCTCCTGCAGCCGCAGCCGATCGAGGGACACCGTGAGGGCACCACGGAACACATGGAGGATGCGATGGGTGTCACGGTCAGCGAACCAGTAGCTCAGCTCACCCGCCCGCCAGCCGATCTCCTCGTGCAGCTCGCGGCGCAGGGCGAGCTCGGGAGTTTCGCCGGAATCCAGGTGGCCGCCGAACAGCCCCCAGGTGCCGGGGTGGACGATCCCCTCGATGTCGTCGCGGAGCTGGAGCAGCCAGCGGCCCTCCCGCTCCAGCACGGCCAGGGCGACCTCGACGGACATCGGCGGCGGGACCATCAGGGCCCCCAGCCTGCCGGATCGAGATCAGACCGGATCCAGCAGGGCGGCATGAAGCACGTCCATCACCTCGCCCACCCGTTCCGTTTCCTCCTGAGGCAGTTCCAGGGTGCAGGCCAGGCTGGCGAGGATGTTGCGCTCGTCGTCCTCCAGAGGGCCATCGGAGCGCATGATCTCGGCGACCACCGCATAGGCGGTGTGGCGCTGCCGGGCGTTGAGGGCGGCGGCGGCATCGAGCATCAGGTGCTGGGCTCCATGGCGGCGCAGGTCGGCGAGCAAGGCGTCGAGCAACTTCACCATCTCGGCGTCGCCGAAACCACGGTAGGGATCGCGGTAGTCGAGGGCATGGCGCAGGGCCCGCGAGCCGGCCGGCGTGAGGACACCGTCCCACGACACGGCGGCCAGGGCCACGGCGGCAAAGGCACGCGCCGGATCCATCGGCCGGCGCTCGAGGGCGGCATCCCGGGTGGGCAGGAGGGTGGAGGTCATGGCACAGGGGGGAGCCGGAAGATTTGGAGACCCGACCGGCGTGAGTGTTCCCCATGGATAGAGAGCCGCGGCGTCCTCGGGCCGTAGCGAGCGAGACCGTTTTCAGGGGCTGAGGAGAATCACTCAGCTTCGTGGTGGATGCCACGACCATGACCGCATGGATGGCAAGGCTGCAAAGGGATGCCAACGCTCCGCAGAAAGAAGAGCCCATCCCTGAACACACCCGATTGCCACCCAAGGGCGAAAGCACAGCAGCCTGTGGCGTCGAGCCAACATCTCAGTATGTTTTCACAGTTTTTTTACGGCTGTTACCGTCTTTTAGCCACCCAGGGGCAACCCTGGACTTTAAAGCAACGCAGCGCTCCCTCCCATTCGCTCATTGTGGCGGCTGGCGCCCATGGCGCAATGGCGGAACAAGGCGCCAATCCGGAGCCATGCGACAACAAAAGGCCGTCGTCGACGCGCCAGCTCTTATCAACAGGCCCTAGACAGGCATTCACACTTCGTGGTTCAGCTCCTACGACTGAGCCGCAACCCTGTCGACAGCCAGGCAGCCGCCGCTTTACACTGAATTTGTTATCGTGGACAAGTCTCCTTACACGAATCCGGGCCCACTGGCTGCCTGAGAGCAAGTGTCCAATGAAGATAAGAATCCCAAAACTCTTGTCCGCCACACGGGGCCTGTGGATTGGAAGCCTATCTGCGCTCCTCGGGATTGGAGCCCTAGCGGTTGCTGGCCTGGTGCAGCAGCGAGAGCTGATCCCGGTAGCCATTGGCATCGACCTACCCCTGACTCCAGGCGCAGCAATCGATCCGAGCGATAGGAATACCGCCGATTTCTATAAGGAAGAGCATCCCAGCAGTCCCATCCAGATTCACAGCTCCTACAACAGTCCAGACCCAAGCCGGGCCCCCGCAGATCTAAGGCAGGCAATGGACAAGGGGGTTCGATTTTTCGTTAACACACAAGCCTCCAGCCATGCCGTGAACTGCCTGGAACTCTTTGCGTCTGATCGCGCGCTCTCCATCAATGTATCCGCAACCAGCGCACGCCTCAGCAACCGCGACGACTACTTCCTGCGCTTGATTCCCGACCTCGTGAGCGAACAGAAGTTCATTGCGAGCAAGGTGGCCAGCCTCAAGGGTGGACGCCTGCTGGTCCTGCAGGACACAAGCAATCTGGCCTATACACAGCCGGCGCTGCAGGTCTTTCGAAGGCAGCTGGGCCCACACAGCCAATGGCAACTTCAGGTGCAACAACTTAACTTTACCGACTATCTACCGAGGCAGGTTGAGGCATTGATGCAGCAGAGCTGGGATGGGCTCTACATCCTGGGCGGCTCCTTCTTGCCCTCCATTGGCAACATGGCCCAGCAGTTTCACTTCGCTCATCCCAGGGCTCCGATTGTGCTGACCCCATGGGCCCGTTCCGCCATGGTGATGAACCATGCCGGTGAAGCTGCCAATCAGATCATTCAGGTCAGTCCTTATCTTGATGCCTCCAGATCCCTGGCTCTGGAGAACTATCTGCAGAGATTCCAGGCACGCTTTGGCTATGAGCCCTATGCCATGAGTCTCGGCACACGCCAGGCCCTGGAACTCCTGGATCAGGCTTTTTCCCATGGGCACCGTACTCCAGCTGCGGTGAAGCACTTTCTCTTGAGCAAGCCGGTCCACCACACCAGCCTGGGTTGGATTAGCTTCAACCGTTTTGGTGACAGCGGAGGAAAGCTCTACGCCTACAGCCCCGCTCCTGGCCAGCCGGTTGCGTCTCAAGACCAACCGTGAAACAGCGACGGCTGCCCACCTTCTGGCAGAGCAATCTCATCCAGGAAACCCGGGTTCTGGCTCTGCTGATCCTTCTGTTCGCCGCTTCTGGAGGATGGGCACTCAGTGAACTGCGCAGGCGCTACATCGCTCTTTACCGCGCTGAGGCCAAGAAAGTTGAACTGGCTCTCAGCGAGCAGCTGCAGCAAGCAAGAGATCAACTCGTAATGTTTGCCGAGCTGAGGGAATCGCAACGAAATACACAGACGGCAGCATTGCTCGCTGACTTTTCCGACCTCTATGAAATCGACCCTCAGCTACGGATCACAAGAATCATCAAAAGCCTGCCGCAGAGCCAGGTCTTTCCTGGATTCACCTTGAGTCGAGGTCCCCTGGCCAGCTATCTGCGGCAAACCCCCCGTGCCACGGCCTTCTCTCCGCTCCTGCGGGGCTTTGAAGACAGCCGTGCGAGCATTTACATCGCCCACAGAAAGCCTGACGGCTTCCTGCTGGGCCGGATGAATCTGGAATCCCTGCAGCGGTTTCTTCGCCAATCCAACGCCACCACCATGACCCCGGTCTTGCTGGTGCCGCGGGATGGATCCGTACTGCTGGCCAGTAATCAGTCCCTACGCATTCCCGCCTTTCCGATTCACGAGAGCCTGCCGAAGCAAGTGGTTCGTGAGCCCATTGAACTTGCTGGTCAGCACTGGATCCCCATCCTCACCTCGGCAAAATCGGTGGGTGCCACCATCGTGACCCTGGTACCCACAAAGGAACTGGCTGATGAGCAGTCGGCCATCCTGATCTTGCTTGTGATCGCCAGTGTTGGCAGCGGCACGCTGGTGGGATTGAAAACCCTACGCATGCGCCGCCAGTTCAGCCGACCCATCGCCAAGTTGGCTGACTGCATGCGCAATCTGAACTCCGGCACCACGGACGGCGAACCGGAGATTCCAGTGGCCAGCTTTTCCGAGCTCGAGACCATCCAGTTGGCCTTTCTGGCGATGACGCGTGAAATCCGCGAACGCGAGCAGCAGCTGCGCCTCCGCGCCACCGTTGATGAGCTGACCGGCCTGCTCAACAGGCGCGAACTGCTGGAGCAGCTCCAAGAGCTGCTGAACCAACCGGAACGACATCACCCTGGCGCAGGACTGGCCGTGCTGTTCTCCGATCTCGACCGCTTCAAGGAGATCAACGACGGTCTGGGCCATGCCGCTGGTGATCTGGTGCTGCGCAGCGTTGCTGAGAGGATCCGCGAGGTCATCCACAGCGACGATCTTGCCGCCCGCATGGGCGGCGATGAGATGGTGGTCGTGCTGTGCTCCGTGGCTGATCTCGATGCCGCCGTGGCCGTGGCCGAAACCATCGCAGCGGCCATCAGCCGCCCCATCCAGGGCGAGGAGATTGAGACGATGATCACCGCCAGCATCGGCGTGGCCCTCGCCAAGCCCGCCGAAGGAGTCGATGCACTCATCGCCCGCGCCGACATCGCCATGTACCAGGCCAAACTGGCGGGTCGAGCCCGGGTCATCCGGATCGACTGAGTGGAATCAGCTCACGCCCTTTCCTCAGTCACCGACCACACAGTTGCGGCCGGCCTGCTTGGCGGCATAGATGCGATTGTCAACACGCTGAAACCAATCCGTGGCTGACTCCTGCTCCTTTCGCTGGGCCACCCCAAAGCTGGCCGTCACGGTGCCCACGTCCGGGAAGGGAGTGCCGGCGATCAGCTGCCGCAACTTTTCCGCCAACGCCATGGCGGCTTTCGAGTCACCCTGGTTCAAAAGGATCAGAAACTCTTCTCCGCCCCAGCGCCCAAAACCATCACTGCTGCGCAGGTGCTGCTGAATGCGCCGGCAGAATTCGATCAAAACCTGATCGCCTATCGGATGCCCCAGCTGATCGTTGATTGCCTTGAAGAAATCAATGTCACACAGGATCAGCGCAATGGGTTCGCCATAGCGATTGGAGCGTTCGATGGCCTGCTGGATGCTGGATTCGGTCTGGCGTCGGTTCCAGATACCCGTGAGGCTATCGGTGGTGGCAAGCTGCTCTAACTTCTGGTTGGCCTCCATCAGCTTGCGCTCGTAGGTCTTGCGCTCAGTGATGTTGCGGCTCACGCCCAGCAGCTTGTCGAACTGCGCCTGATCATTGAAGGTGGGCAGAGCGATCACTTCTGTCCAGATGGTGGAACCATCACGGCGGTAGTACTGCAACTCTCCCCGAAACGGCTTCGGCGACCGACCCGCCGCAAGATCCTCATGGAGCTGCCGAAAGTAAGCCCGGGAACGGGAGAGGGAATCCGGTGGATGAATCTGCTCAAGCGGTTGAACCATAGCCTCCTCCGGCGAGAAGCCGCGCAGCAACTGAATCGATGGACTTACATAGCTGATCTGACCATCGGGTTCGATCGTCCAGATTACATCGAGAGCATTTTCCGCCAGCAAACGGTAGCGCTCCTCGCTGATGCGCAGCTCCTCTTTAAGCTGATGCTGGAGCGTGATATCTCGGGATACACCCGCAATTTCCAGAAACTGACCATGCTCGTCGTAGATGCTAGTGGCCTTGACGTCGGTCCAGACCGTGCTGCCATCTTTGCAATATTCCTCCACCTGCTCATGGAAGAAAATGGGGCGGCCAGCCGCCACATCCTCCCTCGCCTTCCGCAACCCCTCCAACACCAAAGCATAGGAAGCCGGTGGAAATTGCTGCTCCAATGGCAGGTCGATCAGCTCCTCGGGCCTAAAGCCACGCACCCGTTGCAAGGAGGGGCTGAAGTAGGTGAACTGCCCCTCGAGACTCATCGCCCACACCACATCGAGCATCTGATCGGTCAGGCGCCGGTGGCGCCGTTCGCTCAGCCTGAGCGTTTCTTCTGCGGCCACCACCTCATCAATGAGATGGAAGCTGGCAACGACCCCATCCACCACGCCCTTACTATTCACATGGGGCCCGGCGTGGGTTTCGATCCAGTGGATGCTGCCATCTTTGGCATAGATCTGTTCACGGGCAATCACGCGTTGGCCGCTGCTGAGCAGGCTCTGGAGATTGGCTTTGTATTGCTCAGCCTCACCACCATGCAGCAGAAACTGGGTGCCAACCTCGCCGATCCACTCTGCCGGTAGCCAGCCCAGGGCGGTGGTGAGCGAAGGCGATACCCAGGCGATGCGCCCTTGAGGGTCGACCTGGAATACCACATCGCTGGAGTTCTCCGCCAGCAAGCGGAACCGCTCCTCCGAGGCGGCCAGCCGTGCAGACGCCTGGCACAACTCGGTGATCTCCGTGGAGAAGCCGATCAGGCAATCCTCCTGGCCCGGCTGGTGGTGCAGCAATTTCTTGGAGAGGAAAATCCGTTCCACACCGTTGGGGAGCGGCAAGCGTTCCTCGCGACAGAGGGGGCCTCCCTCTCGGAACACCTGCTCATCCAGCTCCCCAAGCGCCTGCGCCACCTCCAGCGGCATCAGCTCGGCATCGGTTCGGCCCACGAGTGACTCCACACCATGGCGAGACAGCTGCTCGGTGCTGGTGTTGGCGTAGAGGTAACGGCCCTGGCGGTCCTTCATATAAACCTGGGCATCGATGTGGCTGAGCACCGTGTTCAGCAGCGCCCGCTCTGTCTCCAGTTGCTCCATGGCCCGGTGCTGGTCGCTGATGTCCATCAGCACGCCTTCCCATACCGTGCTGCCGTCGGCGAGATCGCGGGGCACCGATTCCGCTCGCACCCAGCGCACCACGCCATCCACCACCACCCGGCATTCGCCGGCGAACGGCTGTTTGTGAGCGAAAGCCTCGGCATTGCGCTGCACCCAGGCGTCGCGGTCGTCGGGATGGACACAGGCAAAAGCCTTGAAGGGGTCGGCGGCAGCCTCCTCCCGCTGCAGGCCGCAGATTTGCAGGAAGCGTTCGCTCATGAAGCGGAACGAAACCATCCCACCCTCCGCTGGCAGCACCATCGTGTAAGTGCCGACGGGTATGGCTTCGGTGATCGCCAGTGCGTTCTCCGCCAGAGCGGTGCGGGCCCGCTGCAACTCCTGCTCAGCCTGGCGCCAGGCCGTGATGTCGAGCACGGAGATCACCATCTCCGTATCGCCAAGCAGCACCGCTGAAATCAGAGCCTGGCGGACACGACCATCCGCCGTGGTGATCTCAGCCTCCAGGGGTGCCACCACCCCATCGCTGCTCCTCGCCTGGGCAACGCTGGCATCCCAGGCCTCGAACACGGCCGTCCGCTGCTGCGGATCGGGATAGGCCAGTCGGGCCCAGGCGGAGAGACGAGGAATGGTGCTCAGTTCGTAGCCCAGGCACTTGCTGAACTGCTGGTTGACATAAGTGATCGACGGATCGTCTCCACCCAGCTGCTGGATGGCCATCGCAATCGGTGCCTCATCCAGGATCCGGCGGAGGTGCAGCTCCTGCAGTTTGCGGCTGGTGATGTCGCTGATCACTCCCTGCCAGATGCAGGTGCCATCGGCCTGGGGCAACGGTGCTGCCTCCAGCAGCATCCAGGTGGCCTCGTCGCCGATCTGCAGCCGACCCTCCCAGGCCAGGGGGGTGCCCTTCGCCCGATGGTCCTGCCAACAGCTGATCAGAGACGCACGATCGTCGGGATGGGTGCGCGCCAGGATCGGGCTCAGATCCTCCCTGAGCTGCTCGCGCTCCATCTGGAGCATCTCCAGCAGGCGACGGCTGGCGAAAAGCAACTGCGGCAGGCCTCCAGGACACAGGCGCAGGGCGAACAGTCCGACCGGAACCGTCTCCGTGACGGCCAGGGCCCAGTTGCGGCGGCTCGTCACCAGGGGAGCAGCGGTTGGCGCTGGAGAAAGCCCCAGGGCAGGCAAGGGGGTGGTCTGCCAGTGACTCAGCGGTGCAGCCTGACCAAAGAACCAGCCCTGGCCGCAGCACCAGCCCAGATCCCGCAAGGTGATGGCCTCTTCAGCGCTCTCGATGCCCTCGGCGACTGTCTCGAGCTCAAGACCCTCGGCCAGGCCCGCCAGGCCCTGGGCCAGCCGCACGCACTTCTGGTCGCCATGGCGCACGCCCTCGATGAAGGAGCGATCGAGCTTCAGGCCATGGATCGGCAGATCGCGCAGATGGCTGATCGTCGAGAAGCCCGTGCCGAAGTCATCCACCACCCAGCGAACACCCAGCTGGGCAAGCCCCTGAATCGTGGCTGTGACCTCTGCCCCCAACGTCAGCAGGGTGGTTTCCGTGATCTCCAGATGCAGACGCTGGGGGCTCACGCCGGCCTGCAGCAGCAACTGGTGCACCTGCTCCACCAGGCCGGAGCGAGCCAGAGTCTCGGTGCTGAGGTTGGCGGCCACGCTCAAAGGAGCGGGGAGTGCCGACAGCGCCGCAATGCTCTGGCGCAGCACCTGCAGATCGATCGCCTCCGCCAGCTGTCCATGGCGGGCAATCGGCAGGAAGGTGTCGGGCATCTCCAGGCGGCCATCGCTCCGTGGCCAGCGCACCAGGGCCTCGTAGCCGCGCAGGGAACCATCGGCGAGGTTCACGATCGGCATGAACCAGGCCTGCGGCTCTCCTCGCTCCAGACCCTGGCGGAGCTCCTGCAACAGCTGCAGGCTTTGCTGAGCCCGCACCGTGAGATGGGGAGCGGCACATGCGCAGCGGTCCCGCCCCCGCTCCGCAGCCGCGCGCATGGCGAGCGAGGCATCACGCAGCAGCTCATCGGCCGTGGGCCCGCCGTCGGACTCGGCATGGGGATCACGACGGGCGATCGCCACGCCGATGCTCACCGAGCATTCGATGGTTTGGCCCTCGTAGCGCATCGGCCCCCTACAGGCCAGCCGCAGCCGCTCCGCAAGGCCTTCGGCCTCTTCCGCTGAAGCAAGCTGCTCCAACAGCACGATGAAGGTGTCCCCGGTTCCTCGGGCCACAAGCCCGGGTTGGTTCAGGGCCTCCACCAGTCGACGAGCCACCGTGACCATCAGCAGGTCACCGGCCCGATGGGTCAGGGCGTGATTCACCTGGGAGAGGCGGTCGACCCCCACGCTCAACACCGCCGTGGTGGCTGGCGTTTCTCCGTTGGCCAGGGCGGCCTTGATGCTCCGGAGAATGGCAAAGCGACTGGGCAGGCCGGTGAGTGGGTCGGCGGTGTTCTCCGCCAGCTGGCGGTGAGCCTCACGGATGTCGACGATCTGCAGGATGAACAGGCACGCCCCGCTGCTCCGCAGGCAGGAGACCGCCACCTGCCCCCTGATCAGGTGGCCATCGGCATGGAAATAGCGCGTCTCCAACGACAGGGCCTGCCGCTGGCCCGCCACCATCTCCTGCACCAGCTGGAAGGTCTCGGCGAGGTCGTCAGGGTGGGTGACATCGCTCAGCTTCAGCTGCCGCAGGGTGGCTTCGTCGCGACCGAGCATGCGGCAGAGGGCCTCGTTCACCTCCAGGAAACGACCTTCAGCTGTGACGAGCGCCATGCCGTGGGGCGCATGGCGCATGACCTGCTCAAGCACCTGCGAGTCGACCAGATCCTCTACGCCAGGCTTCTACAAGCTATCAAGTTGGAAACGACGCAGAGTGGGAGATGCGCGATGCCGGGTTCGAACCAGCGACATCCTGCTTGTAAGGCAGGCGCTCTACCGCTGAGCTAATCGCGCGCGGCTCCATTGTGCCCTGGGATCGGCCCCCCAGGATGGACGGCGTCGCCCGCGCGCGGGACCATCAGCCCGTTGCCGAAGCGGAGCGGTTGATGGCCAGCGGGCGCGCCCACGACCGCGCTACCACCCTGCTGGCCCTGCCCTTCGGGCTGCTGTGGGCGCCGGCCCTCGGCCCTCCGGGTGTGGCCGCCGCCGGCGCCGCCTTCCTCGTGGGAGGCCTGTGGCTCTCCCCCGATCTGGACACCCCCTCGCGGGTCACCACTCGCTGGGGGCCGCTGGCCCTGCTCTGGTGGCCGTACCGCCGCTGTCTGCGCCACCGGTCTCTGCTCTCCCACAGCCCCCTGCTGGGCACCGCCGGCCGGCTGGCCTGGCTGGCGGGCCTGATCGCTGCCGCCTGCCTGCTGTTGCTACCGCTGGGGGCACCGTCGCCCCACCGGCTGGCGGGCGGCCTGGTCACCCTCTGGGAGGAGCACCGGCCTCTGGTGATCGCGGCGCTGGTGGGGCTGGAAGCCAGCGCCTGGCTGCACCTGGTGCAGGACGGCGACCCCGTGCCCAGGCCGCCGCGGCTGCTGCGGTCGCTGGGCAGGCGGCGGCGACCTCGGAAGTCGCAAACTACCGGCATCCGGCCGCAGCGTCTTCCAGGTCAACGTGCTTGAACCTCCACCCACCGGCGCCCCCGGCTCCGCCCCCTCCCCGCTGGTCGCCCTCGCGGAGCTGATCGCGGTGGTGGATCGCCTGCGGGATCCCGAGCAGGGATGCGCCTGGGATCTGGAGCAGACCCACACCTCCCTGATCCCCTACGTGCTGGAGGAGGCCCACGAGGTGGCGGATGCCATCCGCCACGGCGAGGATCACCACCTGGCCGAGGAACTGGGCGACCTGCTGCTGCAGGTGCTGCTGCACGCGCGTATCGCCGCCGAGGAGAACCGCTTCGATCTCGAGACGGTCGCCCGCAGGCTCACAGAGAAGCTGGTGCGGCGCCATCCCCACGTGTTCGCCGACGACGCCGATCCCTCCGGGCGCGGCCGGGGCGGTGACAGCGCGGCCGTGCGCCGGCACTGGGAGGCGATCAAAGCGCAGGAGAAGGCTGCTGCGGCCACCGCCACCGCCGACGCCGGCCCGGCCGGCGCCACCAGCCCCCTCAGCGACCGCCTGGCCGGCAAGGTGCGCGGCCAGACCGCCCTGGCCGGGGCGATGCTGATCTCGCGCAAGGCCGCGGCCGCCGGCTTCGAATGGGACGACATTGAAGGCGTATGGGCCAAGGTGCATGAGGAGCTCGATGAGCTCAAGGAGGCCGGGGCCTCCGGCAACCGGGCCCACGCGCAGGAGGAGCTGGGGGATGTGCTGTTCACCCTGGTGAACGTGGCCCGCTGGTGCGGCCTCGATCCCGAGGAAGGGCTGGCGGGCACCAATCGCCGCTTCCTGCAGCGCTTCTCCCGGGTGGAGGCGGCCCTGGGGGGCGACCTGGCGGGCCGATCGATCCGGGAGCTGGAGGGCCACTGGCAGGAGGCCAAGGCCCGCATCCGCGCAGAAGCGGCCGGGGAGCCCTGAGGGCTGATGACCCGGAACCGGCGTCAGTCGTCGGGGAGAGAGGGGCGGCCGCGCCGCTGGCCCTTCACCGAGCTGCGCAGCTTCTTGGCCGCCAGGCGCCGCTCCACCGAACCGCGCGTGGGCCGGGTGCGGCGCCGGGGAGGCGCCGGCGGCGCGATCGCCTCCTGCAGCAGGCTCACCAGCCGCTCCTGGGCCGCCTGGCGGTTGCGCCACTGGGAGCGGTGCTCCTGCGCCGTGATCGCCAGGGTGCCCTCCACCAGGCGGGGGCCGAGCCGCCGCAGGGCCCGCTCCCGCAGCGCCGGCGGCAGGGCGCTGGTGGTGGCGAGCGGAAACAGCAGCGTCACCCGGGAATCGGTGGTGTTCACGTTCTGGCCCCCCGGCCCGGAGGCGCGCGAGAAGCGCCAGGCCAGCTCGGCCGACGGGATCGTCAGGCCCCGTCCCAGGGGCAGATCGGGCAGGGGGGCAGGCATCGCCCCAGCTTGCCCTCTCTCAGAGCACGCTCACCCGGCCGCTGCCGATGTCGAACACCGAGGCCGCGATCCGCAGGCGCCGCTCCGCCACCGCCTGCTGCAGCAGGGCGCTGCGGGCCGGCAGAGCGGCGGCGCTGGCGGCCGCATTGGCCCGGATCGCCCGGCGGAGATCGTCGCCGGGCCGAAGCGCCGCCCGGATGGGGGTCACGAGCTCCGCCAGCTGCGGCGTGAGCGGAGGGTCGGAGAGGGCGGCGCCCACGGCGCCGCAGCCGCTGTGGCCCATCACCAGGATCAGGGGAACCGCCAGTTCAGCCACCGCGTATTCCAGCGAGGCGATGCCGGCATCGAAGGCGGTGTTGCCGGCGGCGCGCACCTCGAACAGCTCGCCCGATCCCGAGGCGAAGATCCACTCGGGGGCCACGCGGGAGTCGGCGCAGCACAGCAGGGCCGCCCAGGGCTTCTGGCCCTCCGCCAGGGCATCCGGGCGCACCTGGCAGTGCAGGGGCCAGGCGTCGTGCAGCAACCCGGCCCGCTCCACGGGATCGCCGGAGCGTTCGGCCTCCTGCCACACGGTGGCGAAGGCCCGGTTGCGGCGGAGCAGTTCCTCCAGAGGGTCCCCGGGCGGCCGGCACACCTGCAGCCGCTCCGCCAGCGGTCGTCGCGGCGGCGGCACCTCCGCCCCCTCCTCCACCGCCGCGGCCTGGGCAGGCGCCACGAACCGCTCGGCGACGACTTCACCCACCAGCACGGCCGCCGCCTGCAGCAGACCTCGACGGGACCAGTCCATGGCTGCGGCGAGGGAGATGGGCTGCCGCAGATCTAGCGGCGCTGCCTGGCGGTGTCAGGACGACGACGCGGAGATGCGACGGCGATGCGCTTGGCTGGAGGGAGCGACACCCACGCCCGTGAGCGACTCCGCCGCCAGCGACTCAGCCCCCACCCCCGGCTGGGTGGACGAAGCCTTCGACGGCGTTCGCTACGGCCTGGCGGGCCGGGTGATCGCCGAGCAGCAGTCGGCGTTCCAGCGGGTCACGATCATCGAGAGCGAGCGCTACGGCAAGGGCCTGCTGCTCGATGGCTGCTGGATGACGGCCGAGCGCCAGGAGCGGCACTACCACGAGGCGATCGTGCACCCGGCCCTGTGCGGTGCCGAGCGGATCGAGCGGGTGCTGGTGATCGGCGGCGGCGACGGCGGCACCGCCCGCGAATGCCTGCGCCATCCGGGCGTGCAACACCTCGACATGGTGGAGATCGACGCTCTGGTGGTGGAGTGGAGCCGCCAGCACCTGCCCTCGATCGGCGGCGCCGCCTGGAGCGACCCGCGCTTCCACCTCACGGTGGGCGACGGCATCGCCTGGACCGCCCAGGCCCCCGACGCCAGCTACGACGTGGTGATCGTCGACGGCTCCGATCCCGCCGGCCCGGCCGAGGGCCTGTTCAACCGCGCTTTCTTCGCGCACTGCCGCCGCATCCTGCGCCCCGGCGGCGTGTTCGCCACCCAGAGCGAATCGCCCGAGGCCTTCCGCCAGGTGCACCTCGACACGGTGCGTCTGCTGCGGGAGGTGTTCGGCCACGCCGACCCGATGTACGGCTGGGTGCCGATGTATCCGAGCGGCTGGTGGAGCTGGACCTTCGCCGCCGTCGACGGCCCGCGCTACCGCCAGCCCCGGCCGGAGCGGGCGGAGGCGGTGGCCGATGGCTGCGAGATCTGGTCGCCTCGCTGGCAGCAGGGGGCGTTCGAGACTGTGCCGGCGTTCGTCGAGCGCGCCCTGGCCGGAGCCTGAAGCGATGAGCGATCTGTTCGACACCGAGGGCGCGATCTACATGGCCGCCCGCCGCGACCCCGCCGGCTGCCGCGTGGGCCTGTTCGGCGTGCCCTACGACGGCACCACCTCCTTCCGCCCCGGCACCCGCTTCGGGCCGGGGGCGATCCGGGAGGTGAGCTCCGGCCTGGAGACCTACTGCCCCCAGCTGGACCGGGATCTGGAGGATCTGGCCTTCGCCGACCTCGGGGCTGTGGCCATCCCCTTCGGGGCCCCGGAGCCGGTGGTGGCGGCGGTTCGCCGGGCCACCGAAGCGGTGCTGAACCTTGATCTGGTGCCGCTGATGCTCGGGGGCGAGCATTCCATCAGCAGCGGCGCCGTGGCCGCCGTGGCAGCCCGCCATCCCGATCTGTTGCTGGTGCAACTTGACGCACACGCCGATCTGCGCCAGGAGTGGCTCGGCACCCGCCACAGCCATGCCTGCGCCATGCGCCGCTGCCTGGAGGTGCTGCCGGAGGGCAGCGAACTGCTCCAGATCGCGATCCGCAGCGGCACCCGCGAGGAGTTCCGGGAGCTGCGGCAGGGGGACCGGCTGGTGGCGATCGGCCGGATGGCCGCGGCCCTGCTGCCGCACAGGGGCCGGCCCCTTTATCTCACCGTGGATCTCGACTGGTTCGATCCCGCCGTGATGCCCGGCACCGGCACGCCGGAACCGGGCGGCTTCCACTGGAGCGACTTCGCCGTGCTGGTGGAGGAACTGCGCCACCACCGGCTGGTAGGGGCCGATGTGGTGGAACTGGCCCCGCACCTCGATCCCAGCGGCGTCAGCGCCGTGCTGGCGGCGAAGGTGGTCCGCAGCCTGCTGCTGCTCGGGGGCGGGGCTTGACTGAGGGGGCTCAGTAGCAGCGGCTGCCGCTGGAGCGCTGCTCCCGCAGCCGATCGTGCTGCTGGCCGATCAGCAGCACCGCCAGGGTGGGGTGGTTGTGCAGCAGGTTGAGGAAGCGCAGCCGATCCAGACGGATCACCTCCACCGGGGTGCGGGCCAGGGCATCGCTGCGGTGCACACCTTCGCGCCAGGCGATGTCGCCGTAGCTGAACAGCTCGCCCGGTTGATAGGAGGTGCGGACGCCGTTGTCACCCACCAGTTCCACCAGCCCGCGCCGGAGGGCATAGATGGCGGACGCTCGGGCGCCCCGACGGAACACGTGGGCGCCGGTGGGGAGAGTGAAGATTTCGGAATCACCCTGGGCAGCGATCAGTGCGATCGGGGCCAGGGAGGGGGAAAGAGGGGTTGCGACCAAGGTCCGGTCACCTCCAGGTTGAAAGGGGCCTGATGAGGATCCATTAGAGCGCCCCAGAGCGGCAGCTGCGTAACAACAGGTACAGATTCCAGAGCTGAATCAGCCGTTCTGCAGCATCGGGGTGAGGCTCAGCTGCTGGTTGGCCTCAGGACCCTCGATCGCCGAAGCCCCCCCAGGCAAGGGATGCATCACTGGAAGCCGGGGTGGCCGAGCCGTCCAGTGGTGGCACCACAGCTCAGCCACCAGCTCGGGATGGATCGGCAGACGCCGCAATTGACACCAGCCCATCTGCACATCGCTGGGCGGGGTGCAATGGCGACAACGACGGCAGCTGGGGCGGGTTCCCATTCCGGGATTCACCTGGGCCGCCCAACTTAGGCAGTGGCCCGGGGCGCACGAGGGGGAAAAACCGAATCACAGGCTTTCTTCGGCATGCTGAAGCAGCCATGAAGAGCGGCAAGCTCCATAGGATCCGGGCCAGTACGCCGCTGCCCCGATGGCCGCCGATCCGGCCGCTGCCACCCCTTCCGCCTCCCTGCGTCACACCCCCCTGCATCAAGCCGCCCTGGCCGCCGGCGCTCGCATGGTGCCATTCGCGGGCTGGGAGATGGCGGTTCAGTTCAGTGGTCTGCTGCAGGAGCATCGTGCCGTGCGCAGCGACTGCGGCCTGTTCGACATCTCCCACATGGGGGTACTGACCCTGCGGGGCGAGGGGGTGAAGGATGCGCTGCAGGGCCTGGTGCCCAGCGACCTGTTCCGCATCGGCCCCGGTGAGGCCTGCTACAGCGTTCTCCTGAACGAGAGCGGCGGCATCCTTGACGATCTGATCATCTACGACCGCGGCCGCGGCACCGACGGCGCCGGCGACGACGTGCTGCTGGTGATCAATGCCGCCTGCGCCGAGAGTGACACCGCCTGGCTCCGTGAGCAGCTCGAACCCCGGGGGATCACGATCCACGACCGCAAGGCCGGCGGCGTGCTGCTGGCGCTGCAGGGACCCCAGGCGCCGGCCCGGCTGGAAGCACTCTCCGACGTGGATCTGTCCGGGCTGCCACGCTTCGGCCACCGGGATCTCACGCTGGCCGGCATCGGAGAAGCCTTCGTGGCCCGCACCGGCTACACCGGCGAGGACGGCTTCGAGATCCTGCTCGATGCCACCGCGGGAGAGGCCCTCTGGCGACGCCTGCTCGACGACGGGGTGACCCCCTGCGGCCTGGGGGCGCGCGACAGCCTGCGGCTGGAGGCGGCGATGCACCTCTACGGCAGCGACATGGACGCCACCACCACGCCGCTGGAGGCGTCCCTGGGGTGGCTGGTGCACCTGGAGATGCCGGCGGAGTTCATCGGCCGCGCCGCCCTCGAGCGCCAGAGCGCCGAGGGGGTGGACCGGCGACTGGTGGGCCTGAGCCTTGAGGGGCGGGCGATCCCCCGTCATGGCTATCCAGTGCTCCGGGATGGCAAGCCGGTGGGAACGGTGACCAGCGGTGGCTGGTCGCCGACCCTGGAGCGGGGCATCGCCCTGGCCTCTGTGCCGGCGGACGCCGGCAAACCCGGCACGGAGCTGGCGGTCGAGATCCGCGGCCGGGCGGAACCAGCCCTGGTGGTCAAGCGCCCCTTCTACCGGCGAGGCTGAACACCCGGCCACGACCCGGGGAGCGGGTGCTGGGTGATCAGGCTTCGCTGGAACGGCGCCTCCGGCGGCACCCTCCGGACCAGCCGCAGCGCTGCAGCCAGCAGAGCCCGGGGTTCGAACGGAGCGCTCAGGTGGGGCCAGAGGCCGTCGCGGCGGTAGAGCAGGTGCTCCAGAGCGTCCCGTTGCCGACCGGAGAGCTCCCGCCAACGAACCGCCAGAAGCAACGCCCCCCGGCGGCTCCGTTGGCAGGTCTCCGCCCGCAGCGGCAGGCGCATGCCTGGCACGAGCCCGTCCAGCGCCGAGGGGGCCATCTCCCCGTCTTCAGCGAACGCGGCGGCCGCTGGCCCCTCGATCCGCAGTTCCGCACCCCGTGCAGACACCGCCGTGAGCACGGCCGATGGAGACCCTGACCCGCCGTGGAGCCGCACAGGCTGGTCGCACGCGAACCAGGGATCCGCCTCCTGCCCGGGGCGGTCGAAGCAGCAGCGGATCGCCAGCACGAGCACCAGCGTCTGCAGCAGACCCCAGACCAGGACCAGACCCAGCGTGGCGGGTGGCAGGGGAGCCAGGGCAGCCTCCAGGCGGGGAAAGAGGCCGGGCCAGAGGTGCAGGAGGGCCTGCAGCTGCAACACCAGCAACACCAGCAGGGGCAGCAGCAGGCGACGGGAGGCACCGAGCCTGCGGTTGGGGAGGGCCTTCGGCGTCACCGTGAAATGGGCCCGCCGTCCGGCGAGCGTGGCAAGAACCGCGAGCCCCAGGGGCACCAGGAAGATCCAGCGGTAGAGCTCCAGCAGCACGGCATTGCGGGAAGCGCCGCTCAAGGGCCGGATCAGCAGGAGCTGGGCCAGTGCATAGGGCAGGGCCACCGTCAGCAGCCCATCGCCGCGCACCAGCACCGGCGCCACGCCCACCAGGCCGGGCGCGAGCGCCAGGAGCGCCAGGAGCAACTGGGGGATCACCAGCAGCCAGTGCAGGATGCCCTCCAGATAGGCCAGGCGTTGCAACGGCTGCAGGCCGGCGATCGTGAGCGGTGAGGCGCGGGTGCGCAGGGTCTGCAGAGTGCCGGCGGCCCAGCGGCAGCGCTGGCGGGCCATCGCCGCCGCGGTGAGGGGGGCGAGGCCGGCGCTGAGCTTCTCGTGCAGGTACACGTTGCGGTAACCCGCGGCTGTGATGCGGATGCCGGTGGCCAGATCCTCCGCGGGCGTGCCGGTCTCGAAGCCGCCGATCCGCTCCAGGGCGGAGCGCCGCACCACGAAGGAGGTGCCGGCGCACACGATCGCCCCGAGGGCATGGCGCACCGGCTCAACCCAGCGGTAAAAGACCTCCTCGTCGGGCATCAGCCAGCCCTCGAGCCGCAGGTTGCGCAGTACCGGATCGGCGTTCATGGCGTGCTGCGGCGTCTGCACGAAGCCCACGGCCGGATCCCGCAAGAAGGGGAGCGTGCGCTGCAGGAAGGTCTCCAGCGGCACCACGTCGGCATCGAACACCGCGATCAGCTCGCCGCGACCGTGGGGCAGGGCATGGTTGAGGTTGCCGGCCTTGGCGTGCAGGCGCTGCTCCCGGGCCAGGTAGCGGCAGCCCAGCTCGGCGGCCAGGTCCCGCAGCTCAGGCCGACCGCCGTCGTCAAGCAGCCACACCGTCTTGGCCGGATGGTCGAGCGCCACGCAGGCCCGCAGGCAGCGCCCCACCACCTCCAGCGGCTCGCCGTAGGTGGGCACCAGGATGTCCACCGTGGGCAGGAATGGCTCGGCGGTGGCCTCCTCGGGCAGCGGCTGGGGCCCGGGACCGGAGCGGGGCAGGGCCAGGCTCAGCCAGGGCAGCAGCAGTCCGTGGGCGATCAAGGCCAGCTCGCAGCTGAGGGCCAGCAGGCTCAGCGCGCTCGCCAGAGGCCCCGCCAGGTTGAGCGTGGCGCTGATCCGCCAGCCGAGATAGCGCAGGGCGAGAAGGCTGAGCAGCAGCACCGCCCAGGGGTGGGGCCGCACGCGGGGGGCATCGCTGGTGTCCATGGTCCCCGCTGCCGCAGAAACCGTAGGGGGATGGACGGGCGGACCGCGGTGCCAAGGGGGCGGCGTGGGAAACTCACCGGTTCGTTTCCTGTTCCACCATGCGCAGCCACGGGTGCGGCGACCTCCGCCGTGAGGCCATCGGCCAGACCGTGCAGCTCTGCGGCTGGGTGGACCGGCGCCGCGACCACGGCGGCGTGATCTTCATCGACCTGCGCGACCGCAGCGGCACGGTGCAGATCACCGTGGACCCGGACCGGGGGGCGGACACCTTTGCGGTGGCGGAGCGCCTGCGCAACGAAACCGTGCTGCAGGTGAGCGGCACGGTGCGGGCCCGGCCCGCCGAATCGCTGAACGAACGCCTTGCCACCGGCGAGATCGAGGTACTGGCCGAGGGCCTCACGGTGCTCAACGAGGTGAAGGGCAACCTGCCCTTCCCGGTGTCGGTGCACGACGAGGAGAACACCCGCGAGGAGCTGCGGCTGCGCCACCGCTACCTGGATCTGCGCCGCGAGCGCATGAACGGCAACCTGCGCCTGCGCCACGCCACGATCTCGGCCGCCCGCCGCGTCCTCGAAGCCGAGGGCTTCATCGAGGTGGAGACCCCGGTGCTCACCCGCTCCACCCCCGAAGGCGCCCGCGACTACCTGGTGCCGAGCCGGGTGTGCGGCGGCGAGTGGTTCGCCCTGCCCCAGTCGCCCCAGCTGTTCAAGCAGCTGCTGATGGTGGGCGGCATCGAGCGCTACTACCAGGTGGCCCGCTGCTTCCGCGACGAAGACCTCAGGGCCGACCGCCAGCCGGAGTTCACCCAGCTGGACATGGAGATGAGCTTCCTGGAGCAGGAGCAGATCCTGGAGCTCAACGAGGGCCTGATCGCCGCCATCTGGAAGGGGGTGAAGGGGATCGAGCTGCCGCGGCCGTTCCCGCGCCTCACCTGGCACGAGGCGATGGAGCGCTTTGGCACCGACCGGCCCGACACCCGCTATGGCATGGAGCTGGTGAACGTGTCCGACCTGGTGGCGGACATGGGCTTCAAGGTATTCAGCGGCGCGGTGGCGGCCGGTGGTGCGGTGAAGGTGCTGCCGGTGCCCGGCGGCAACGAGGCCCTGAGCAACGTGCGCATCAAGCCCGGCGGTGATGTGTTCGGCGAGGCCCAGAAGGCCGGCGCCGGCGGCCTGGCCTTCATCCGCGTGCGCGAGGGGGGCGAGATCGACACGATCGGCGCCATCAAGGACAACCGCTCCGAGGAAAGGAATGCCGAGCTGCTGGCGCGCACCGGCGCCGTGCCCGGCACCCTGCTGCTGTTCGGCGCCGGCGACACCGCCACCGTGAACAAGGCGCTGGATCGGGTGCGCCAGTTCCTGGCCCGCGAACTGGGCCTGGTGAAGCCCGAGCGCGAGAACGACGTCTGGAACTTCCTGTGGGTGGTGGATTTCCCGATGTTCGAGTTCAACAGGGACGAAAACCGCCTCGAGGCGCGGCACCACCCCTTCTGCGCCCCCAACGCCGAGGATCTGGGCGCCAATCCCGAGCGCTGGGCCGACACCCTGCCCACCGCCCGCGCCCAGGCCTACGACCTGGTGCTCAACGGGCTCGAGCTGGGCGGCGGCTCGCTGCGCATCCACGATTCGGCCCTGCAGCGCCAGGTGCTGGCCACCATCGGACTGCCGCTGGCGGAGGCAGAGCGCCAGTTCGGCTTCCTGATGGAGGCCCTCGACATGGGCGCCCCGCCCCACGGCGGCCTGGCCTTCGGGCTCGATCGCATGGTGATGCTGCTGGCGGGCGAGGAATCGATCCGCGACACGATCGCCTTCCCCAAAACCCAGCAGGCCCGCTGCCTGATGACCCAGGCCCCCGCCGACGTGGCCGCGAAACAGCTGGAAGAGCTGCACGTGGCCAGCACCTGGGTGGAGGAGGAGGGCAGGGGCTGAGCCCTGCATGCCACGCCTCCCGCAGCTCCCCGCCGCCGAGCCCCGCGCCCTCTGGATCGCGCTGATCCGGGAAGTGGGCTGGCGACAGGTCGGCGCACAGGTTGGGTTGACCCTTGTGGTGAGCCTGCTCGATGTGGGTGGCCTGGGGGTGGCAATCCGGCTGCTGCTGGGCAACCGGGGGGGCATCGCCATGCCGCTCCAGGTTTCGCTGCCGATCCTGTTCCTTCTGGTGGTGGGGCGCTCGGCGCTGCAGGGTCTGGCCAACGTGCGGCGGGAACAGCTCCAGAACGGCTTCAGCGATCAGCTGCGGCGCGATCTGCTGGCCCTGGTGCTGGCGGCACCGGCCAACCGGGTGCAGACCGTGGGACGGGGTGATCTGCTCGGCCTGCTGGTCAGTGAAATCAACCGCAGCACCCTGGCCCTCGATCAGGGGGTGCGGGCCCTGCAGAACCTGATCGCCCTGGTGATCTACGGTCTGGGGGTGCTGGTGGTGGCGCGCAGCGCCGCCCTGCCCCTGGTGCTCGGCCTCGGCGCCGCGGCCACGGCGGCCCTGCTGCGCCGATCGGGCGCCTGGCAGCTGGGGCGCCTTCAGACCCAGCTCAACGGAGCCATCCAGCGCACGGTGGGCGATGGCCTTCACGGCCTCAAGGCGGTGCGGGCGGCGGCAGCGGAGCCATGGCTGCTCGACCGCTTCGCCCGCGAAACCGAGCAGGTGCGCCAGGTGCTGCAGCGCACGGTGCGCCGGCAGGCGAGTTACACCGTGCTCCGCGATGGCCTGGCCCTGGCGGTGGTGGGCCTGTGGCTGTGGCTGGTCCAGAGCAGCCTCACCCCGGACGCCGTGGCCACCACCTTGCTTCTGGTGTACCGGGCCGCCAGCTCGCTCGGCACGGTGATCAGCAATCTCCGCTACGGCCTTGGCGCGCTGCCCGGTTACGGGGAGCTCCGCCGGCTGCGGGAACGTTTGAGGACACCCGGCTGCGAGCCGCACGTCACCCCTGCCGCAACAGGGCCGGCGGCAGGCTCCGAAGTGGCTGCTCCCCAGCCGCTGCTGCGGGTGGACTGGCACGACCCTCAGCTGGCCGTGGATCTGGAGCGAGGGCGCCTGACCGTGGTGGGCGGACCATCTGGCAGCGGCAAGACCACCCTGCTGGATGGGTTTGCAGGCCTGCTGGGCGAGGAGCGATCCTCCTGGACCCTGCACGGCCCCGCGGGGGCCACGACCTGGGGCGGCCGCACCGGTGCCCGCAGCTGGCGAGCGCTGGTCGCCTATGCGCCCCAGGACCCGGTGCTGTTCGAGGGCAGCCTGCGCGACAACCTGCTGCTCCAGCGCAGCGGCTCCGGGCAGTGGACGGACGGTGCCCTGAAGGTCTGGCTGGAGCGGCTCGATCTGGTTCACCTGCTCGAACGTGCCGAGGGTCTCGACGGCCGGCTGAATCTTTCGCTCGACTGCTTCTCCGGCGGAGAGATCCGCCGGTTGGTGCTGCTGCGGACCTGGCTGATCGACCGACCCGTGGAAGTGCTGGACGAACCCACCGCCTCCCTGGATCCGGGCAGTGCCACCCTGGTACGCCAGATCATCCAGGAGCGGTGTCGCGACCGTCTGGTGCTGGTGGCCAGTCATGACAGCGAGCTGCTGGCTGCAGCGGACCGCATGATCCGGCGGAGCCTGTTCGACCGCGAACAGGCCCGGGCTCTTCACGACTAAGGGTTCAGCCGCTCCTGCACCCTTGCCAGACGCGAGGCGAGGGCAGCGGCAAGGCTGCGGTCCTGCCCGGAGCGGGGATCGTTGAACGCCGCCGGCGGCAGGGCATAGGCCGCGGCGCTGCGCAGCCAGTCCTGGGGGGAGCGGCTGAGGGCCACGCGCTGATACCAGAGCTCCCAGGCCCGATCGAGATGCCAGGGCCCCCGCTGATGCAGGTGGAGGGGTTCCCGCTGGGTGCGGCGCGCCACCTGCACCGCCCAGCGCTGCCGCCGCGTCAGCCGGCAGAGATCCCCCGGACCCGGCAAGCGAACCTCCAGCAGTGTGCCGGCCACGGCCCAGGCCAGGGCCACGGCAGGCCGCTCGCTGAGATCCTGCCCCAGGAATTCGCCCCGCAGGCGCATCAGCCGCACCAGATCCACCAGGGCCCGCAGCTCGCCCCAGCGATCATCGAGCGCGTGGGCGGCCAGATGCCCGAGGGCATGGGCAAGGCCGAGGGTGGGCACGGGCCGCTCCCCGATCGGGATCTCCTGTCGCTCCCGCCAGGCCGCCTCGAATCCGGGCCGCTGACGCTGCACGTTGGTGAGGGCCCAGTGGAGGTCCACCAGCAGCGGCCCCCGCGTCAGGGGCAGCTCCTTCATCGCCCAGCGGGCGTAACGCCAGGCCCGGCGTCGAAGCTGGCGCGGCGCATACCCCGGCAGCCGCTGGAAACCCGCCCCCTCCAGCACCGCAATGGACGCCTCGACCTCCGCTGGATCCACCAGCAGATCCAGGTCGCCGCTGCCACGGCCCGCGGGATCTCCGCAGGTCTGGGCCGCCAGCATGGGGCCCTTGAACACCAGCACCCGCACCCCCGCCGCCTCGAAGCGGGGGATCAGCTCCCGCGCCAGCCCCGCCAGCGCCAGCCCGCCGAGCCGTTGCAGCCCGGCGCGGCGCTGCAGCTCCGCCACCACGACGGCGGGACAGCCGAGCGTGGCAGCATGGGGGCTCAGGCAGAGCTCGAGCCGGTGACGAGCCACGGCTGCCAGCAAGGGCCCCGCCTCCAGGGCAGAACAATCAGGAGTCGCGGCGGCATCGCCCGGCTCCGGGGCCAGCATCCAGCCCAGAACGCGGCGCAACGCCACCAGCTCGGCCGGGTCCCGGCCAGCCGGATCCTGGCCATAGGGTGTGCCCATGGGAATGCCCTCAGCCCCTGCCCATCTTCGCGGGCGCTGGCACCGCTGGCGCCGGTTGAGCGCCCGCCAGCGCAGGCTCACGCTGCAGGCCTGGCTGCTGCTCCCCGCCGCGGGCGCCGCCCTGCGGATCGTGCCCCTGCGCCACCTGCTGGCACTGCTGGCGCTGCGCGTCGCCGCCGAACCCGAACCCGCTGAACCTGCGATCCGTGCCCGGGAAACCGCTGACGACGGCGACACCCTCAGCCGCGACATCGCCGAGGCGATCGCCCGGGCTGCCGCCCAGCCACCGGGCGGCAGTACCTGTCTGTCCCGGGCGCTGGTGGGCGCCGTGCTGCTGCAGCGGCAGAGGCGGCCGGCCGAGCTCACCCTGGCGGTGGCCACCCCGGGCGAAGGGCTGAAGGCCCATGCCTGGCTGGAGAGCAACGGTGCGCCGATCAGCGGCTTCCCGGTGCCACCCACCTGGCAACCGCTGGTACGGTTCCGCCGTCGAGTGGAACCATCGTGATTGTTCCGATGGCTGGCCTGGTGCGTCGCCGCTCCAGCGCGCCGCTGCCACCCCTGCCGCCTGAGCAGGAGCATCCGGAGCGGCACGAGCTGATCAACCCCCATCTGCACTGGCGGGGAAGGTTCTCGCACCACGGCCCCTCGGGCAGCATCTGCCTCGGATCAGCCCGGATCGACAACCGCCGGGAGCTGCTCGAGCTGCTCGAGCTGAACGTGGAGGCATGGGGCGCCGAAACCCCGCGGGAGCCGGCCTGCGACGACACCCATCTGATCCACCGGGCCTGGCTGCGCTGGGGCGAGGCCTGCTGTGAACGGATCTACGGCGACTGGGCCTTCGCCCTCTGGAACGAGCGGGAGCGCTCCCTCCTCCTGGCCTGCGATCACTTCGGCATCACGTCGCTCTATTACGTGCTCACCGACACGCTTCTGGCCTTCGCCACCGATCAGTCGGTGCTGATCGATCTCCAGCTGCTGCCCCACGCGGTCGACGAGCTCTATGTGGCCCAGGTGCTGGTGGCCTGGTCGGCGTACCACGGGGGGCGGAGCGCACGGCAGAACCTCCATCGGCTGCCGCCGGCCCATCGGCTCTCGGTCACCCGGGAACAGCATCAGCTCAACCAGTACTGGCATCTTGAGCAGACGCCGCCCCTGCGCCTGCGCGACCGGCGCGACTATGTGGCCGGCTTCCTGGAGGTATTCGATCAGGCGGTGCGCTGCCGCCTGCGGCGCGACCGGGGCGGCCTCGTGGGCAGCACCCTGAGCGGAGGCCTCGATTCCGGCTCGATCAGCGCCACCGCCGCCCGGATGCTGGCGGCATCCGGTGAGGAGCTGAGGGCCTTCACCTCGGTGCCGATCGCCGACACCCGACCGTTCACCAGCCCGAATTTCGGCGACGAGTGGACCTTCGCCGCCGCCACGGCCGCCACGGCCGGCATCCGCCACCACCAGCCCGTGGATGCAGCCGGTCTGTCGCCGATGGCGGCGATCCAGAGCCTGCTTTCGATCCATCGGGAACCCACCCATGCTGCCGGCAACGCCTTCTGGATGCTCACGCTCAACCGTCTGGCCCAGGAGGTGGGGTGCTCCGTCCTGCTGATCGGTCAGAGCGGGAACGCAGGATTGTCCTGGGCCGGCAGCCTCTGGTCCCAGCCGATCGGGTATCAGTTGCAGCGACTGGGGAGCCGGGAATGGCTGCGCCAACGCGCCCTGCGCAGCGCGCCAGATTCTCTCGTGCGCCGCTGGCGGCGCTGGCGTCTGCGGGATTTCAGTTTCGACGGCTCCGCCTTGGCGCCTGATGCCGCCGAACGGCTCCAACTCAAGGAGAGGATGCTCGCTGATCCCGAGCTGCTCCCACCCCGTCAGGCGCTTCAGGAGCGGCGCTGGCTGATGCCGGGACGGTCCGTGGTGGGGGCACTTCATGCCCAGATGGCCAGGGCCGCAGGCCTGGAGATCCGCGACCCGAGCGCGGATGCCAGGTTGCTGGCTTACACCTGGTCAGTTCCGGACGCCGTGTTCATCGATCCGAAGAGTGGCGAGGACCGCTGGCTGATCCGCACCGCCATGCACGGGCGATTGCCCGATCAGGTGCGCTGCATGCGGAGGATGGGCATCCAGGCAGGCGATCTGACCGTGCGGTTGCGCAGGGAGGCCTCCACGGTGGAGGCGTGCCTGCGCTCGCTGGAGTCCTCAGAGAGGGCCAGGAGCCTGCTGGACCTTGGAAAAATGAGGAAATCCTGGCAAATAAATTTACACCAGAGCAATATGGCCTCACACGGCCAAGCAGCCTCTATAGTTTGCCGTGGGGTGATGGCGGGAATGTTTCTCAGGAGCTTCCGGTAACCACTCTAAACCAGATTTACAGTTTTCCAGCACATTGTCTTATGGCCCATTCAACTCAAGACAATTCCGTGCGCTCAACCAAGAGGCTGCCTGATAAAGCTGTTTGGCAAAGCCCGAAGGTATCCCGGATATCGCTTGAAATCACGCTAGCCGGTTCGTTCAGCATTAACGATGGAACCGGGTTTGTTGATTCCCGCCCCTGAATCACCCGGCTTGACGACATAAATCATACAATAGCATTAAATCGTAGATTGAATTGTTTATCAATATTTTTTGTCCATAGCTCTTTAACTGTTTTACTGTCCTGCACCACAGATAGCCAATCGATCTGCATTTCTAGTTCATCAAGTTTTCCCCAAAGATCTACTTGACAGACAGCATCATCCTGGCAATTATTATCGTGATGCTGGCCCCCTGATCGGCCATTTTTTTATTGAAGGCGTTCACACGGTCCACTTCCAGCCTTCTCCTCACGTAGATCAGGCACGGGTGGACTTCGCTCTGACCCACGAAGTCTTGGGAGCCCTCTCCCGACACCGCGGGGATCTTGTCCTGCATGCGAACACCCTCCTCTGCCACGATCGAGCCCTTGCCATTGCCGGTTGTTCGGGCGCCGGCAAGTCCACCACCGCCGCCGGCCTGATCCAGCGTGGCGCCACCCTGATCGCCGACGACGTCACCGTGCTCCGCCCCGGCGATCACGACCAGATGGTTGTGCGCAGAGGTGCTCCCCAGCTCCACCTCACGCGGAGCGCCGCCGAACGGCTCGGCCTCGCCCAGGGGGCCCTCCCCAGTCCCGTCCACTCCGCCAAGGTGATCGTCTCCCTGGACGAATCAACCTCGCCCGTGGCGCCGGCGAGCTCCGCCCTGGAGGAGTGGCGCCCCGATCTCTCGGCACCCGGCCTGCGCGATCTCGTCCTGCTGGAACCGGGGGACGGCCCGCACGTGCAGCTCAGCCGCCTGCGCGGCTCCGAGCTGTTCCTGGCCCTGCAGCACTGTCTCTATGGGCCCCTGAAACCCTGCGACACGCCGGCCAGCTTTCGTCTGCAGGCCCTGCTGGCCCGCAGCGTCAGGGTCTGGCGCCTCCAGCGGCCCCAGGAACGGTGGTGCCTGGATGAGGTGCTCGATGTTCTCGAGCAGTCCCTGGGCACGGCAGCCGCACCCTTCGACCAGGATCCTCCCACCAGTGCCGAGCAACGCCTGTCCCCAGCCGATGGATGACCACACCCTGATCACGCGTCGCGCCGATGCGATGGCCACCGACATCGATGACGCCACTGTGATCCTCAGCCTGCCCAGCAACTGCTATGTCAGCCTCGATGCCGTGGGCCAGCGGATCTGGGCATTGCTGGAACAGCCGCTCAGCCTCCAGGCCCTTGTGGAGCAGCTGCAGGATCAGTTCGAGGGCGATGCGGACGCCATCCGCCGGGATGTGGAACACTTCCTGCGCGAACTGGAACGCGATGGCCTCGTGACCCTGCAGTCGGCGGACCCAGCGGTCTGATCCCGAAGGAATGCGGGCCGATCGCGCCACTGCGCGGCAGCCTGCCGCAGGGTGGGTGGGTCACTTCCTGAACCCAGCCCCCGTGAGCGGCCCCCGACCCTCCTCCACCGATCTGGTGCGGCAGTACCTGCGGGACATCGGTCGGGTGAACCTGCTCAGCGAGGAGGAGGAGCTCACCCTGGCCCGTGAGGTTCAGCGGCGCGAACGGCTGCTGGAGCAGCGGGGGAGCTGCGATCCACGGGATCGCGGCGGCGAGGGGATGGAGGCCTGGGCTGGCCGCTGCGCCCTCTCCCCCGCGGAACTGCGCCTCGCCCTGCACCGCGGCCGGCGCGCAAAGGAGCGAATGATCCAGGCCAACCTGCGCCTGGTGGTGGCCGTGGCCAAGAAGTATCAGCAGCGTGGCCTGGAACTGCTGGATCTGGTACAGGAGGGCACGCTCGGGCTGGAGCGGGCAGTGGAGCGGTTCGATCCCACCCGCGGCTTCCGCTTCAGCACCTACGCCTACTGGTGGATCCGCCAGGGGATCACCCGGGCGATTGCCAGCCAGAGCCGCACGATCCGTCTGCCGGTGCACATCACCGAGAAGCTGAACCGCATCCGCAAGGCCCAGCGCCAGCTCACGCTCCGCCTCGGCCGTGCCCCCGGCCTGGCGGAGTTGGCGGCCGAGCTGGGCATGGCCGAGGCGACGGTGCGGCTCACCCTGGAGCGCCAGCCCAGGCCCATCTCCCTCGACACGCGCGTGGGCCGCCATCACGACACCGATCTGGGGGATCTGCTGGAGGACGGGCACGCCACCCCCGAAGAGGCCCTCACCCGCCAGCATCTCCACGACGACCTGGAGAGCCTGCTGGCGGAACTCAACCAGCGCGAAGCCGAGGTGCTGCGCCAGCGCTTCGGCCTGGAGGACGACACCCCCCGCACCCTCACCGAGATCGGCGAGACCTTGCAGCTCTCGCGCGAACGGGTGCGCCAGATCGAGACCCGTGCCCTGCTCAAGCTGCGCCAGCCCCGCCACCGCAGCCGCGTGCGCGACTACCTGGGCAGCCTCGATTGAGGCAGACCGGCCGCCCAGCCGTCGACCCCGGGGCTAGAAATCAACCAGCCACCTCCTGCCGGATGACCATCTCCGCCCCCCCGATCGACATCGGCATCCCCGCCGAGCGGCGCGCCGCCATCGCCGAGGGGCTCGGCCGCGTGCTGGCCGACAGCACGGTGCTCTATGCCAAAACCCATGGTTTTCACTGGAACGTCACCGGGCCGATGTTCAACACGCTGCACCTGATGTTCATGGAGCAGTACACCGAGCTCTGGACCGCCCTCGATGCGATCGCCGAGCGGATCCGCGCCCTCGGCTTGCCCGCTCCCTTCGGCGGCGCCACCTACGGCCGGCTCGCCTCGATCCCAGAAGCCGAGGGGGTGCCGACGGCCCTGGCGATGGTGCGGGAGCTGGTGGAAGGGCACGAGGCCGTGGCCCGCACGATCCGGGGGGTGTTCGCCCTGGCGGACGAGGCGAACGACCAGCCCACCGCCGACCTGCTCACCCAGCGGCTGCAGATCCACGAGAAGACCGCCTGGATGCTGCGCAGCCTGCTGGAGGGCTGAGCCGCAGCGCCAGGGACCACCGATGGGGGATCGGGTGGCGGCCGGTAGATTGAAGGGTCAGCCGGATGTCCCATGCCCGCCCACGCCGCCAAATTCGTCTTCGTGACCGGCGGGGTGGTGTCGAGTATCGGCAAGGGCATCGTGGCCGCCAGCCTGGGCCGATTGCTCAAGAGCCGCGGCTACAGCGTCTCGATCCTCAAGCTCGACCCCTACCTGAACGTGGATCCGGGCACGATGAGCCCGTATCAGCACGGCGAGGTGTTCGTCACCGACGACGGCGCCGAGACCGACCTCGACCTGGGCCACTACGAGCGCTTCACCGACACCGCCATGTCACGCCTCAACAGCGTGACCACCGGCTCGATCTACCAGGCGGTGATCAACAAGGAGCGCAGAGGCGACTACGAGGGCGGCACCGTGCAGGTGATCCCCCACATCACCGGCGAGATCCGCGAACGCATCCACCGGGTGGCTGCCAACAGCGGCGCCGACGTGGTGATCACCGAGATCGGCGGCACGGTGGGTGACATCGAATCGCTGCCGTTCCTCGAGGCCATCCGCGAATTCCGCGGCGACGTGGGCCGCCGCGACCTGGCCTACGTTCACGTCACCCTGCTGCCCTACATCGGCACCTCGGGCGAACTCAAGACCAAGCCCACCCAGCACTCGGTGAAGGAGCTGCGCTCGATCGGCATCCAGCCCGACGTGCTGGTGTGCCGCAGCGACCGCGAGATCACCGCCGATCTCAAGCGCAAGATCGGCGGCTTCTGCGGCGTGCGGCCCGATGCGGTGATCCAGGCCCTCGATGCCGACAGCATCTACGCCGTGCCGCTGGCGATGGAGCAGGAGGGCCTGTGCCGCCAGGTGCTCGACGTGCTCGACCTGCCCGATCACGAGAGCGACATGGCCCGCTGGGCCGAACTGGTGCACAAGCTGCGCAGCCCGGGTCCGGCGGTGAAGGTGGCGCTGGTGGGCAAGTACGTGCAGCTCAACGACGCCTACCTCTCGGTGGTGGAGGCCCTGCGCCACGCCTGCCTCGAGCAGGATGCCTCCCTCGATCTGCATTGGATCTGCGCCGAGCAGATCGAGAGCCAGGGGGCCGACGCCCTGCTGCGGGGGATGGACGCGGTGGTGGTGCCGGGGGGCTTCGGCAACCGGGGCGTCGACGGCAAGGTGGCAGCGATCCGCTGGGCCCGGGAGCAGCGGGTGCCCTTCCTCGGCCTCTGCCTGGGCATGCAGTGCGCCGTGATCGAGTGGGCCCGCAACCAGGCCGGCCTGGCGGGCGCCACCAGCGCCGAGCTCGACCCCGACACGCCCCATCCGGTGATCCACCTGCTGCCCGAGCAACAGGACGTGGTGGATCTGGGCGGCACGATGCGGCTGGGCGTCTATCCCTGCCGTCTGGCCCCAGGCACCCTCGGCCACCGCCTCTATGGGGAGGAGGTGGTGTACGAGCGCCATCGCCATCGCTACGAATTCAACAACGCCTACCGCACCCTGTTCCTCGAATCGGGTTACGCCATCAGCGGCAGCTCCCCCGACGGTCGCCTGGTGGAACTGATCGAGCTGAAGGATCACCCCTTCTTCACCGCCTGCCAGTACCACCCGGAATTCCTCTCGCGCCCCGGCAAGCCCCATCCCCTGTTCCGCGGCCTGATCGAGGCGGCCCAGCAGCGCCTGCCCGAATCCCCCGGCGCCTTCGCCCCGATCGCCGAACGGCTGGGCACCGCCGGCTGACCCCCAGGTCCCCCGTGCCCGTCGCCGCCACCACCCCGATCCCTGCCGACGCCCTGCCCCCTGAGCTGGGCCTTCCGCTGGTGGAAACCTTCCACTCCCTCCAGGGGGAGGGGATTCACGCCGGCCGCAGCGCCTTCTTCCTGAGGCTGGCCGGCTGCGACGTGGGCTGCTCCTGGTGCGACACCAAAGTGTCGTGGCCCGCTGCGGCCCATCCGCTCCGAAGCCTGGCGGATCTGGCCACCGAAACCCGTGAGGCCGCCGAGGCCGGTGCCGCCTTCGCGGTGATCACCGGAGGCGAGCCGCTCCAGCACGATCTCACGCCTCTCTGCACCGCCCTCCGCACCGCCACGGCCCCGTGCCCCAGGGGACCTCTGCCCCTGCACCTGGAGACCAGCGGCGTTCATCCCCTGAGCGGCCGCTTCGACTGGATCACCCTCTCGCCCAAACGGCACCGCCCCCCCCGGGCCGAGCTGCTCACGGCCTGTCACGAACTCAAGGTGGTGGTGCACGAGCCCGCTGATCTCACCTTCGCCGTCACGATGGCCGAAGCCGCCCGCTCCCGCCCCGCCGCGGGATCGTCAGCCCCGGAGCCGGCCCTGCTGCTCCAGCCCGGTTGGAGCAGCGAGCGGGGCCAGGAGCTGGCCGTGGCCTTCGTGCGCCGCCACCCGGACTGGCGCCTCAGCCTCCAGAGCCACAAATGGCTGGGGGTGCGCTGAGCGCTCAGAGCGACTGCGCCGGGCGCTGCTGCTTCTCCGCCTTCCACAGCCGCCAGCGCACCTCGAGGTCCTTCGGCGCGTAGATCACCACCGGCAGGCTGGCGTTGTAGGGCACCACGAACGGCTTGCCGCCCATCGGCACGAACACCTTCCTCTTCGGCTCCCCGGGCGGGCAGGCCATGCGGGTGGAGGCCATCGGGCCCACGTCGGACACCCGGTAGATCGTGAAGCCCCAGCCCGGCAGCGATTCGGGGCGCAGCCGCCCGCCGAAGTGGTGGCGGTTGCAGTCCACCTCCACCTCCCGGCCCACGATCAGTTCCACACGCCAGTCGCTCGGGCTGGGAGAGAGGGAGGGATCCCGGGTGGGCGGCAGCACGCCAGGCAGCTGAATCACCCAGCGGCGCTCCCCAGCGGCCGGACTGGGATAGCGGGCGAGATCCAGCCGCGGCACCGCAGCGGCGGGCGGCAGGGGCAGCAACGGCAGCAGGGCCAGAAGGCCAGGCAGCAGGGTTCGGGCGGGGGGCATGCGCAGCAGCGGGCACCGCAGGCATGTTGACCGGGCACCGCCCAGAATGGGAGGAACGGCTTCGCCGCGACGCCCCTGAGCCCCGCCGTGCCCGCGTCCCCCGCCGCCCCGATCACCGCCCCACCGATCACCGTCGCCCTGCTCTCCGGTGGCCTGGATTCGGCCACCGCCGCCGCGCTCGCCCTCGAGGAGGGCCACCGGGTGATCGGCCTCTCCTTCGACTACGGCCAGCGCCATCGGTGCGAACTGGAGGCCGCCGCCGCCGTGGCCGCCAGCCTGGGGCTGGCCGAACACCTCGTGATCCAGGTGAACCTGGCCGCCTGGGGCGGTTCGGCCCTCACCGACGCCGCGGTGCCGGTTCCCGGCGACGGCGTGCAGCCGGGTGTGATCCCCACCACCTACGTGCCCGGCCGCAACACCGTGTTCATCGCCCTGGGGCTGAGTCTGGCGGAGGCGCGTGGGGCCGGCCGACTGGCCCTCGGGGTGAACGCCGTCGACTACTCCGGCTATCCCGACTGCCGCCCCGACTACCTGGCGGCCTTCCAGACCCTCGCCGACCTGGCCACCCGCGCCGGACGGGAGGGGCACGGCCCCCGGCTGTGGGCGCCGCTGGTGACCTGGAGCAAGGCGGAGATCGTGCGCCAGGCCCTGCGGCTGGGGGTGCCGATCGCCACCACCTGGAGCTGCTACCAGGGCGGCGCCGAACCCTGCGGCATCTGCGACAGCTGCCGCATCCGCGACGCAGCACTGATCGAGGCGGGCCGGCCCGATCTCGCCAGCGCCATCGCCAGGCGTTGATGTCGTCCATGCCCACCGCCTCCGTCGCACCGGTGCCACCGCTGCGCCTGGATCTGCCCTGGCGCGATCCCTGGGCCGTCGCCCGGGCACTGGCCCACCGGCAGGGAGCCGGTGGGCTGGTGCTGCTGGATGGCGACAGCAGCGCCCTCGGCCGTTTCGCCGTGCTCGGTGTGCAACCCCTGGAGGTGGTGCGCTGCCACGGCCTGCCCGGCCACCCGGGGGCGAGCGATCCTTTCGCCGCGCTGGCGGAGCTTGAGCAGCGGGGGGGGAGCTGGCTCGGGTGGCTGGCCTATGAGGCCGCCGCCTGGGTCGAACCCGCCGACCACTGGCGCCCCTCCGACATGGCCACCCTCTGGGCTGCCCGCCACGATCCCCTGCTCCACTTCGACCTGGCCGAGCGGTGCTGCTGGCTGGCGGGGGAGGCGCCCGAGCGGCTGGCGGCGATGGCAACCCTGCTGGAGAGCCTGCTCCCGGCAGCGGGGTCGGCGGACCTTTCCGGTTCTCCCCTTGGTACCCAGCCCGCCATCCCCCTAACGTCCTGGCACTGGCACACTCCGCCGGAGCGCTATGCCCACCAGGTGGATCGCCTGCGGGAGCGGATCGCCGCCGGGGACCTGTTCCAGGCCAACCTCACCGCCTGCTGCGAGACCCGTCTCGACCGGCCGCCGGATCCTCTGGCCCTCTACGAACGCCTGCGGCGTCACTGTCCCGCCCCGTTCGCGGGCCTGGCGGTGGCGGGGGAGGAGGCCGTGCTCTCCGCCTCACCGGAGCGATTCCTGCGCCTGGAGCCCGATGGCCAGGTGGAGACACGACCGATCAAGGGCACCCGCCCGCGCCACGACGATCCCGACGCCGATGCCGCCAGCGCCGCCGAACTGGTCTGCGCCCCCAAGGACCGGGCCGAGAACGTGATGATCGTTGACCTGCTGCGCAACGACCTGGGGCGGGTGTGCCGTCCGGGATCGATCCATGTGCCGCAGTTGGTGGGGCTGGAGAGCTATGCCCAGGTGCACCATCTCACCTCCGTGGTGCAGGGCCGGCTGCGCGCCGGGCTGGGGGTGGCCGATCTGCTGCGGGCCTGCTGGCCCGGAGGGTCGATCAGCGGCGCTCCCAAGGTGCGGGCCTGCCGCCGTCTGGCCGAGCTGGAGCCGCTGCCCCGGGGGCCCTACTGCGGCTCCCTCTTCCACCTCCGGGCCGACGGCGGCTTTGACAGCAGCATCCTGATCCGCAGCGTGATGGTGAAGGGAGCGCGGTTGCGGCTGCATGCCGGCGGCGGCATCGTCGCCGACTCCGATCCACAGGAGGAGGCACGGGAGATGGGCTGGAAGATCCAGCCGCTGCTGGCGGCCCTGGCCGGTCGGGAGGCTCCCGGCGGGGCGGGAGGCCGATGAGCATGGCCGGGGCCATCGCGTGGATCGATGCGCCGGGCCCCGAGGGGAGCTGGGGATCGCCGGATGCCCTCTGCCTGCCCTTGACCGACCGGGGGCTGCTGCTGGCGGATGGCCTGTTCGAGACTGTGCTGGTGGAGACGGGACGCCCCTGGCTGCTGGAGACCCACCTGGAGCGCTGGCGCACCTCCGCAGCCCTGCTGGCCATGGCCGAACCGCCGGGGGCGGAGCTGGTTGCCGATCGCATCGCAGAGGCGGTCCGCCGCAGCGCCATCGCGACCGGGGCGCTACGCCTCAACCTCAGCCGGGGCAGTCCGGCAACCCCGTCCCAGCGAGGGATCGATCTCCCCGGCGAGGGGCAGCCGGGGATCACACCACGCTTCTGGCTGCTGCTCACCCCTGCCCGGCCGGTCTTCGCGCCCGTGGCGGTGATCGTGAGCACACGGGAGCGCCGCAATGCCGACAGCCTGCTGAGCCGCTGCAAGACCTTCGCCTACGGAAGCGCCATCCAGGCCCGCCGCGAAGCCCGTGGCCGTGGTGCCGACGACGCGCTGTTGCTCAGCACCACTGGCGAGGTCTGTTGCGGCACCACAGCGACCCTGCTCCTGCGCCGGGATGGTCTCTGGCTGACCCCACCGCTCTCGAGCGGCTGCCTTCCGGGTGTGATGCGGAGCCGGGCCCTCGCCTGCGGCCTGGCACGCGAGGCCAGGATCGAACCCAACGATCTGGTCGAGGCCGAGGCCCTGCTGCTGATCAACAGCCTCGGCTGCCGGGCGGTTCACCGCTGCGAGCTCAACGACCTGCCACCACTTTCGTTGAAGCAGGCCGAGGCCCTGTGGCGCTCCCTGCTCGACTGAAGGCAAGGAGCCCATCGCTAAGCGTGCCCAGGCCCCCAGGTTCTCGCAGCAGCCGTCATAGGGTCGCCCGGCACGCTTCGACAGAGTATGGACGGCAGGGAGGCTGGGTTGACGGGGGGCACGACCATGGGCCGGAAGGGAAGCCGCCGGCGACAGCCTCATGGAACCTCCATCTCCCGACTGCCGCTGGGAGCGCTCGGGCTGTTGACCCTGCTGCTCTCCGCCTGCGGCGGACGGCGGGAAACCCTGGCCCAGGGTGCCGGCGCCGGGGATCTTTTGGTAAAGGCAGGGGAGACGCGGGTGGAGTTGGTGTCGCCCTTCCAGCCCGGGGTGGCCAACGGCCTCTACAAGGGGGTCGTCAAGGTGTCGCAGCCGGGCGGCGAGAGTCGACTGTTCAGGGTCAATGGCGTCTGCAGCCTGAAGGGGCAGCCCGGCTGGCCTACGTACGACAATCTGTTCGGGGATCCGATCAGCGACGTCAAGAAGATTGACGCTGGTCCCTCACCACAGCGCTGGCAGGTCTTCTACCACTTTGATGGCAGAACTGAGTCGAACAACAAACTCACCATTCAGCCGTGGATGGCACGTCTGAAGGACAATCTCTGTCGGCGTGGCGACTTCGACGATCGCACCCATGGCAAGGCCGGATCAGCCTGAAGCCCCAGCAAACCCATGCGCGCCCGGTGGAGCCGGAGCAGCGCAGGTGGTCTGGTAGCAATTGACACCCCGGGCCAGGCTGAGGTCATCAAGGATGAGAGTGAAACCACCATCGGGTTTTACTCAATGCCAAAGACTCTTTTCAAAGTTGATCTCACCAAGCCGATGGATCAGCAGGAAATGCCGGGGCATAACCGCTGGCATCCCGATATCCCCGCGGTGGTGTCGGTCAATCCCGGAGAGGTGTTCCGGATCGAGTGCAAGGACTGGACCGATGGCCAGATCAAGAACAACGATGATCCTCAGGACATCGCTGATGTCAACCTGGAGGTCGTTCACGTCCTCAGCGGTCCGATCTGGGTCAATGGAGCTCAGCCCGGTGACATCCTGGTGGTTGACATCCTTGATGTCGGAGCTCTGCAGGGGGATGAGTGGGGATTCACCGGCATATTCGCCAAGGAGAACGGCGGTGGCTTCCTCACCGATCATTTTCCCAAGGCCGCCAAGGCCATCTGGGATCTGGACGGCATCTACACCAGCTCCCGTCACATCCCCGGTGTGCGCTTCGCCGGCATCACCCACCCCGGCCTGATTGGCTGCGCACCTTCCCACGAGCTACTCAAGGAATGGAACCGGCGGGAAACGGAGCTGGTGAAAACGGCCCCCGATCGCCGCACCTACGGCGCGGGTCTCTCGGGAAGCGAGCCCGTGCTGGCGGCCTTGCCCAACCCCAACAGCGCCATCCTGGGCACACTGCCAACTTCGGAATTCGAGCGAGTCGCCAACGAAGCTGCCCGCACAGTCCCTCCTCGTGAGCATGGGGGCAACTGCGACATCAAGAACCTCACCCAGGGCACGCGCATCTACTTCCCTGTCTATGTCGAAGGCGCGAAGCTTTCGATGGGTGACATCCACTTCTCCCAGGGGGATGGTGAGATCTCCTTCTGTGGCGCCATCGAGATGTCGGGCTACATTGATTTGCATGTTGACATCATCAAAGGTGGTGTGGCGAAGTATGGCATGGTCAATCCCATGTTCAAAACCAGCCCCATTGAGCCACAGTTCAAAGACTATCTGGTCTTTGAGGGCATCTCTGTCGATGAGTTTGAAGGCAAACAACACTATATGGATGTACATATCGCCTATCGGCGTGCCTGCTTGAATGCGATTG